>NZ_JAQIVI010000146.1 GCF_028618695.1 Natrinema soli
GGTAGCGGGTGCTGGGCGCCAGCGACGGGGTGGGGCGCCGCGGTGGGTCCGCAGGCAGTCGAGTCACGGCTCGACACCAGTGGCGGACGCGCGGCTCTGTCTCGAGCAGTCGATCGCGCCTCAAGCGAGTCGCTCTCTGCGGGAGCAGCAAAAGCGGTCCTGAGACGGCTCGTCGGCCAGCGACCAGGGGTACGGCCCTCCCAGCCCGCGCTACGATTGATGGAACAGCCGCACTACCGACGTGCGCAAAATTTGGACTGCGAAGTTGTGCGCGGCTCTATCCCCATGGCACATCTGACCGTTGCCCTCTAGGTGTGGGTCACGGGCCAGCTGGTGGGGGATCCCATGGCTGAACCAGTACGGGGGATACACGCTGATCTGTCCCCGGGTCCGCTTGCCGCGGCGTGGCTCGCTTAGATGCGGTGGTAGTCTTCGCGGGGATCTTCGACGAACTCGTAGAGCCCACGAGCGATCTTTTGGATCCAACCAGCATCGTTCAAACGTCGTAAATAGTATTCGACATTTGGTTTCTCTAGACCAGTTTCATCGATTATGTAGCGCGGATTTGCGCGTCCCCACGGTTTCTCTGTCTTTCGACTCTCTTTGAACACCTCCAATACCCGCTCACAATCCTCCGACGGCTCGAAATCCTCGTTCGGCATTAATATGTCTTGCATAGGGCATCACATTAGAAAGATAATTCGGTCTGTTACACTACCATGCTATCATGTTCTGCATTATGCAAAGCATAGTACTTATTATGGATGCCGTTGTAGACAGGAGTAAGAAGCGCGGAACGGCTACGGAACCTCTGTGGCCCGGTGCTGATACACCGGACCGCGCTTCTGAGGAGACAGAAGCAATGTCCACTACGAATCCACGACATAAAGAAGATAGCACTAACGAAAGAAATGAGCACGACTGGTGTGATGGTCTCGCTGGGAACCGTCTACCCTGTTTCGCGTGCTTTGACTCAGCACGCCAATCGGAGGCTGGGAACGATGTCCGGTGATGACAGCTGTCAGCACCGGTCGACAATAGATGATTCCCTCGACGATTGGCCTGTTGTGATCGCGACACCGGAAGAAGCCTTAGCCGGCCATCCAGTTGGACCACGCTCTAATGGTGCCATCTGCATCGGCTGTGGTGAGACACTGCACGAGGCCGACATCGTGTTCGCGTACGCGTATCGCTGTGCTGAGTCCGCAGTATGGGCCGTCTCCCGACTATATTGTCTTGAGTGCGCACCCACTAGGATCCGATCACCGACGCTCGGCGCAACGGAGGTGCTCGTTGGGGGACGCCTTGGGACGATCACGCTGCCCACGTCGCGGACGCATCGTCTGTGTCTCACCGAACTGGCGCTCCGGGCGTTCAGTCCAGCACAGGAAGGGTGCGCACCATGACCGACGCACTATCAGTGGCCGACCTGACGGACGTTTACGTCCGTCTCGATTGTGACCTGCTGGTCGTGGGGGACTCAATCCTGACCGATCGTCACCACGCCTCAAACGGCAACTATGACGCTGATGATCCGCAGAACCAGATCGGCGGCATTATCCCAGCGTATCCGCTTTCGGGCTGGTTGCGTCACGGGATGGAGAAGGTTGTCCAGCAACACGGGCACACGGCCTGTCACCCTGGCGAGTCCACCGCGAACTTCATGAAAGCGGATGTGTATGATCGCGACCTCGAGGCCGGGTACCACGAGAAGGGGGCCTGTGTCGACGACACGAAGGTCGACGACGGCTGTGTAATCTTCGACCTGTTCGGCGGCTTCGAAGGGATTCCCGGCAAACTGATGCGCCGCCCGATTAAGTTCTCGCCGGTCCGCGCGAGCGTGGACTACACTCACGGGCAGGCCGAAGGCCACTACCGTCGGCTCAACCGCAACGTCGTGAGCCGAAATCCTGAGGATCATCGCGAGCCCTTGCGGAATAGTGGCATCGATGCGGTCGCGAACCTCGACGGCTGCTGGCATCTCTCGTTTCGGGAGCCAAACCCTGCGTTTCTCGGCCTGCTCGCGGAAGCAATCGACTTTCTCAAGCGGAACAACACTGAATTCATGCACCAGCTCGGCGGGTCCCGCAACTTCGGTGCGGGGATCGTCTACTGTGATCTCATCAACCCACTCTATGAGGATCGCGAACTGGATCGCGTGTTCGACCGGGGCAAGGGTTCGACGACCGCGATGGACGAAAAAGACAAGCGATGGGCTGAGAACCACCGGCCCGAGATCGAGGATGCACTTGCCGCCCGAGTCGGTAGTGATCACGAATGAGCGAGGACGCACACCTCACTGATGTCGAGGCGACTGCCGACACCCCCGAAGACGAGATGGTCGCTGCGTACCGTCACGACACTCACAAGTTCACGGGTGACCCCCACGAGTACGCACCCGAAACGTTTGCTGGCGTCTCGGTGAACCAGCCGGTACCGTACGGCGCGGACGGCGATGCGGCAGCACTGAGCCGCCCGAGTAGCCAGCCCGAGCAGACGGTCGCTACCCATGGAACCCACTACCGACTGTCGCTGTTGACCGGCGAGAGTCGGTACGACCCCAACGAGTTCACACGAGCGGACGTCGAGGACACCATGCGCTGCCTGCTGACAGAAGATGATCCCGAAACCATCCACCACACGTGGCTCGACAGCGATGTCGCGAGCGCGTTCAACGAGAGCGTCTACTACCCATACACAAGCCTGAAATACCACACACTGCTCGTGGCAGCGCTGCTCGACAACTACTGCGACGGCCACGAGTTCGCCGATCTCCACTTGGTCGTGGATCCGGTTGAAAAGATTGTGCCCCATCGAACGGTCTACGCGGACGAGCGCTTCACGCTCCGCATTGACGGAGATCCTCACAGGCGGCCGTCCGCGCGACTGGGCGCCCGGCCGCGGCGGTCATGGGCGGCGACGTGGACCCGGCTGCCGGCGCACCCGCTTGACGTTGCGCACGATAAGTACGACATGGTGCTGGACGCGAATCTGCGCCGGATTAGGGCATGGTCTACGGCTCTGCAGTATCTCGAGGAGTTTCAGGGGGCGTTCGATCGATGACTCAGATTCAGCAGGTGCACTGGGAGTTGGAGATGGATCACATCGGCCATCCATACTACGTGAGCGGGAACGCCATCCTGCATGCGCTTGACCAGTATCTCTCATCCGATGTCACTCAACAGCTCCACGCAAGCCACGGCGTCTTCGTCCCCGGCCAGTTTGGGACCTTCCCCGAAGAACACTCGCAGACCGGAGCGCAGCCACATCTTGGGAGCGGCCTTCCGGCCGTCGAGTCCTATGACGATCTGTTCCTGCTGCGGCAGGTATCGCACTCGTGGCTGCTCGATTCCCAGCCTCGAGATGCGCTGAACACGCACGATATCCGGGTCCAGAGCGGCCAGCCGGCACTGGCCCATGAAACGATCATGGGAAAACCCACCGACGCCCGGAACCAGCACCAGACGACGAAATGGTATATCACCGCCTACCTCCATGCCGACCGGGATAACGTCCTCCCACTCGCCGAACACGTCCTCGATGGCCTCCAGTTCGGCGGGCAGCGCAACTACGGCTACGGCGTCACGCGACTGAAAGACACCCAGGTCATAGACGTGGAGACGCTGGATTACTCGCGGCTGGACGACAGTGAGGAATACCTCCTCGAACTCGTGACCCCAGTCGTGCTGGAGTCGGCGTATCCGAACGCCCACGACCAGGACGACCCGTGGTGGTGGCGAGAAGACCGCGTCGACCTTCGAGAACGCGAAGAACAGTTCCTGGCACAGGGAGTGGCGTACCGCCTCCAAACGATCGATCACGGACAGGTGGTGCGGTACGAGGGCGATCAACCGGTGGAGACCGCGAAGAACGGCATCCGCCGGATTGGCACCCATTCGAAGTACGGATTCGGCGAGCTGCGCGTGAAACCGGTCGCCTCATGCACTGCTTAGGATCTGAGCCACGAAGGACAGACAAATTCACCGCATAGTGGAAGTACATCGATAATGAATGAAGAAATCGTACTAATACCAAAATTGCTTGTTCGGCGACGGTTTCCCAGTCGAACGTTTGGGCTCGAGTCTTCGAATCCATGCTCGGAGTTTATTCTGTCAGTTCGGGAACCTACCAATTACCGTTGATAGCACACTGGTAGTGCTGCTCTGCTTCCGCGGCAATAGCATCCCAGTCGTAGCGCTGGGCTCGAGCCGTGGGCTCCGTGTTCGGCCGCTCACCACTGAGGGCTCGCTCAAGCACTGCAGCGAGGTCGTCAGCGGTCGGGGACGCGAGGAAACCCGCGTCACCGATGACCTCGGAAGCGGCGGACTCGGGATGCTTCGCTGCGATAACGGTACAGTCGGCCGCCATCGCCTCCGCGAACGTGATCCCGAAGCCCTCCCGCGTCGACGGCGAGGCGAAGACGTCCACCGCGCGCATGTGTGCGAGGACGTCGTCGTACTCCTCTAAAAATCCGAGCATCGTCACGCGGTCGGCGTGCTCGAGGGTTTGGGCTTGTTTCTCGAGGCGATCGCGTTCCGGGCCATCGCCAATCACGCCCAGGGTCGCGTCGGGTGCGGCGTCCGCGACGCGATCGAAGGCCTCGAGCAGCCAGTCGACGTGTTTGTCCTCGATAAGGCGGCCGGCATAGAGGACGTCGAACCCGTCGGCCGCGGGCGGGGTGGATTCGATCCGATCGACGTCGATCCCGTTCGGCACGACCTCGATCTCGTCTCGAGTCGGGCCGAGCTTGGTGAGGCGGTCGGCGGTGACGCCCGAGACAGCGATCGGATAGTGGGGAGTTCGGGCGGTGAGTCGTTCGATGCCCTTGCCGAAGGGAGCGAGCCGATCGAGGTACTCGTCCCAGTAGTCGAGCCAGACCTCGTGCCAGGTTGTAATTAGTGGCGTGTCGGTTCCGAGAGTGGTGAGCTTCGAGGCGAGGACGGGGAAGTACGGAAAGAGGGAGGCGACGACGACGTTGTGGTCGTCGACGTTCCGCCGGAGATGCGGAAGCAGCCGGGTAGAGAAGTCGATCGCTTCCGTGATCGAGCGGCGTTCGTCGGCGTATAGCTCTTCAGCAGGTGCGACCCCGTACAGGGTGAGGCCCTTGTACTCCATCACCTGTGGGCCGTCCCAGAAGTGGCGGCCGTAGACGGTGATGTCGTGGCCCTCGGCCGCAAGGCGGATGCCGATTTCGTGGATGCGCTTTTCCGCACCGCCTTTCACGAAGGGGAACACAACGTTCGTCACGAAACCGATGTCCATCAATGACAGGTAGGCGAACGAGTGCTAATGACCTTACGATATGATTTCGGCGTTTTGTCTCGAAGTCTAAAATTATAACACCCTCCCACCAGTTCTCACGAGTAATGAGTATAGAACTGGACAACGTGATCTTGCTTTCGGCGGACGCCCTCCGGGCGGATCATCTCTCCTGTTATGGCTATCATCGGGATACCTCACCCGTGTTAGATAAACTCGCCGAAGAGTCGATTCGGTTTACCCAAGCCTATAGTGCGAGTTCTCACACCCGCGAAGCAGTCCCGGCATTACTCACTGGCGAGTATCCCGATGTCGCCATCGATGCGAATTATCGGCTTGTAGCGGACACGATCGCGTCCCGACTCTCGGAGGCAGGGTTCAAGACTGGTGGCTTTCACTCGAACCCGTTCGTCTCGAGGGCCTACGGCTTCGACCAGGGATTCGACGAATTTGACGATGACCTCCACTTCGGGCAACACAAGCTTGTTGCGCTGGCCCAGCGCGCACTGGACAAGCTGCGGAATCGCCATTACGCGCGCGCCGAGGAGATCAACGACCGGTCGCTCTCCTGGATCGATTCGCTGGACACCGAGGAGTCGTTCTTCCTCTGGAACCACTATATGGACACGCACGGCCCGTACGAACCGCCGGGCGAGTACCAGCGACTGTACCACGACGGGACGGTATCGGATAGCGAGGCGCAGTCGCTCTACCAGCGCGCGATCAAGGACCCGGATTCGATTACGGATGAAGAGCGCCAATTGTTGATTGACCTGTACGACGCCGAAATCAGGTATAACGACGAACGGATCGGAGAATTTCTGGCGGCGCTTCGAAAGCGGGATCTGCTCGAGGATTCGCTGCTGATTGTTACGGCGGATCATGGCGACGCCTTTGGGGAACACGACTATTACGAGCACCCGCGATACTTACACGACGAGATCACGCATGTGCCGCTGTTCGTTCGGCTGCCAGACAGCGCCGATGAGACAGTGGTCACGCCCGCGAGCACGCTGGACGTCGCCGCCACGATCGCGGAACTGGTTGGGTCCGGCGAGGAATACGAGGGGAAATCGTTGTTCGATGTCGATTGCGAAGACCGCATCGTCTTCATGCAGGCCCGCGGCGAAAACGAGGACAGTCATCTTCGCCGGTACGCGCTGCGGACGCAGGCTGGAGCCTGTTTCTGCGAACGCGACCGGGAGACGGGCGCGCTCGAATTTTCTGAGTGTTCATCCCGATCGCTCCAGAGCAAGCTGAATGCCCACGTCGACACTCGAGTCCGACGGGAGAACGGCGAAACTGGTTCCGAAGAGGAGGAGAAAGTCAACCAAGAGGTTGAACGTCGTCTTGATGCACTCGGTTACAAGTAATTATGAAGATCGGAATTAACGCTCGCACGTTTGCAGTTGACGAGCCAGGAGGTGCTGTACAGGTATCAATAAACCATACAAAGCATCTTATAGACCGTTCAGATACAGATGTTGTTCTATTTGGGCACGAATCGCTTGCTTCTTTGTTTTCGAATAGTGAGATCGATAGTTCGCTCTATCTCCCAAACTCGCAAGTCTATGGGCTACTTTGGGAGCGGACTGCTCTGCCATATCTGATCAAGAAACATGATCTCGATGTATTATATTGCCCGAATGGGAATGCACCAGTAACCAGCGTCGCATGTCCGGTTGTTATGTGTATTCATGATGTTAATGCGCTCAAAGGGTGGTCGAATGGAATTCATCAAGTTTATAGGCGGATCGCAGTCCCACGTGGAGCGAAGGTCGCAGATAGGATCGTAACTGTCTCTGAGTTTTCAAAGCACGAGATCACAAAAAAGATTGATATCTCTTCAGAAAGAGTCGAAGTTGTCTATAATGGTATCGACCCACTATTCTTTTCTAGTGATTCTGGAGAGGAGTTAATGCTTCCGGATGATTATATTCTATTTGTTGGCTCTATGAATCCAAGGAAGAATATTCAAGGAGTTATTAGTGCATTTGAGGAAGTGAAGCAAACTGAATGTATACCTCACAAACTGGTTATCATCGGACCCGATAATAAATCTATATTTAAGAACATAGAAATAGAGAAAGAAGACCATATTGTTATGCCTGGGTTTGTTACAGATAAACAATTGAAATACGCGTATGAGAATGCGGATGTGTTCGTATACCCTTCACTGTATGAGGGGTTCGGTCTTCCACCATTAGAAGCAATGGCATGTGGGACACCAGTAATTGCATCTAATAGAACTTCTCTTCCTGAAATCCTAGATGATGCTGCAGTACTTGTACCTCCAAGAAAAATCTCAGATATCGCATCTACTATTGCTACTATCACTACAGATGTAGAATATCATTCAAAGTTAGCAAAGAAAGGGAAAAATCATGCAGAGAAATACACATGGGAAAATTCAAATGATGATCTTCTTAAGGTCATGAGGCAAACTTTTAGCTAAAAATCTTAGCTTTGCCGTTAGCTTCAACTGTTGAGTGAACGAAGAGGTGGTCGATCTCGTTCAGGAGGTCACGCGCTCATTGGTATCTCGAACCCATGAGAGGAGGTTGTAGATGGCACTGTCTAGTGGCTAGTTTGAGAAGTGAGCAGGTCGTGAAGTTGAGTTGGGTTAATGCTTGCAGACCTGCTCAGCGAGAGCTACGACGCGGATTTAGAAGACACGTGGGAGAACGAGCGGACGGCGACGCACCAGGGTGTTCGCCGTCCGCCTCCATGAACGGATTATTCTCTTCGAGAAATAGCAACTATCCTTGCAGAGCTAGGCGTTGAACGCTTTCACGGAGTGGTCTGGGACGGGGTACATCAGCTGGCTGACAGCGAACACGACCCGGTGACGGCATCGCCGTCGCGGGTCACTGTCGACGCGAGATCACTGTCAAGATCACCGATGAACAGTCTTGGTTGTACGCTGTAATAGATGTCGAGTCAAGGTTGATTCTCGATGTTGCGTTGTTTAGTCGACATGGCACTGATCCGGCGGTGAACGTTTGCTCGTGAGAGTCGGCGAACGATTGCCACCAGTTGCGGATCGCGGGGCGGCTGCGGTCGACACCAAACCAGCCGAGCACATCGCGAATTTCGGCGAATGAGGTGGCTGAGGCATGCAATGCGCACGCCAGCCAGCCTGATCCGGCTGGCGTGCGCTCCCCATCTAAAAACGGTACAGTACTGGCGTCCGCATCAGCCAACCAGAGTTCTTCGATCATGCAACTGTTATTACGGAGGAACTCAACCCACTTCAGCTGGCTAAGTTAACAGTGCCCAACCCGATCGTCGTATCACACTTTATATCCGAGTTTCTCTAGACGATCATCAACTGTTTCGGATAGGCGTCCGTCCTGCCTGTCATTAGTTTCTTCGGCAACGATGTCCTTTCGCGTATCGCTTTCAACTACCAGCCAAGGAACTTTTATCAACTCAGAAACATATAAATTTTTGTAATGTCCCCATTCTCGAATAGGTATCGGCCCAATACGATCGCCAAGTAATTCTCCGTGATCTGCAGTGACAACTGTCTTTCCAGTAAAAGATCCAACTAACCGTTTCACTTCGGGTAAAACACGCTCTATGTTTTCACGGTATGCCTTCTGAATGGTTTCTTCTGATACATCATTTTGATAGAAATCAGACAGGATTCCGTGTTGGTCTTCATACGGTGGTAAATGTTTATCTGCTGTTGGACCGACATAAGGTGTGTGTGGAGGTAAGAAGTGAATTATAAACCTCTTATCTTTGTGGGATTTTTCTAGCTCCAATGCATCATCAGCCAGTTTTTGAGGGGTATTATACTCTCGGTACTCAAGTTGGTGAAAACCGGCATTGAGATCGTCACGTAGCTTTTCGTACCAGGCATTTGTTGTGAGACAGATTGTGTCATTAAGTCCAGCATCTTGGAAGTTCCCGCGAAGGAATTCCTCTGTCGTACCTGCGCGCGACTGGACAACAGATAGATTTCCCGGCAGAGTATCAGCGTACTTTTCAAAGATATCGTATCTACATGCATCTAGTATTATGAGATTATCCCAATCCTGTTCTAAAATATCAATTCCTTCAGAGTAATATGATTTTTTAGAACTATAATATCGGCGGTTAAGCTCCCGAAACGCTACGTGTGGGTTCCGAAGACCTTTAATGACTTCTTCAGCCGTGTATCTCACATTCTCAGTAAAATAAGAAGAATAATAAAAATGTACTCATATTCTATTGTCGAGCTTAAACCGTAAATAGAGTAGAGGGATCCATTGAATCACTGGTATATGTTTAGCCCGATCTGATTTCGGTCCTGTCTCATAGAAGCTTAGACAAACGTGATATGACCAGACAGCACAGATTGAATACGGCCCTCAGGGATGGGCTCCGCGACGGAGCCTATCCCGTCATCTCTGCTGTCACTACTGGTTGGTGGAGTCTATGAACGGAGGCGATTTCACCAAACAAGAACTCGAACAGAAAATCACTCGATCACATCGATAGACTTACGATCTCGTCCAGTAGGCGCTAAATCTGTGTATACGATGCCCGGATGACCTTCGGAACAATAGTGACGGTGAGTTGTCTCGCAGACATGATTGATGCACCTCGCCGCAGGGGAGGTGCTTCTCGCATTCACACTCTACATGGATACACTGCTCAGTATCAACCAGATCGCGCCACTGCTCGGACGGGCGTACAGAATGGTCTACTACGCCATTTGAGAGGTGGAGGTCGCGATCCATCGCGGCTTCCCTGTTGTCTGGGGGTTCCTCGGACAGGCGGTCGGGCTGATACAGGTCGACGAGTCCGGCGAGGTGTGTTCGGGGTACAAAGGTCAAGATCCGCCGCGAGACAGCCGTCGTCGTGGCGGATCGTCTTGATCAGGGCCGGTCACGGTGGCGAGGTCGTCATGCTGATCAACTGCCGCTCGTCGCGGCGTGCCGCGACTTGCTTCAAGTCATTCGCGGCCAGTCAGGGATCGACTACAGCGGCGGTCTCGAACCAGTAATCCTGGAAGCTACAGACCTATCTGTGGGGTTAGGAGAGGTCTGGACCGATGGCCTACAAGCGTATCGAAAGATGGGCTTCGATCACCGGACGGTCGTTCACAAGCAGCGGTACGTGTCCACTGAGGGCGTCCACATCAATCAGGCTGAGTGTCTGTTCTCGCTCGTCAAACCGTGGCTACGGAAGTTTCGTGGCCTGTCCAACCAGGGTTGGAACAGGCCGCTCACACCTTCTGCATCAATGGCTCGCTCAACCTCGCCGGCAAATCCGTCGAGACCACCATCGACTGCCTCGTTATCGAGGCTTTCCGCGGCTTTGAATAAGAGCGTCGAAAGAAATAGTATCGCCGTTTAACTGCAGAAGTACCAGAAAAGAGCGTCTCTCAAACTCTAACCTCAACCCTCAAAGTTTCTTTGGTAATGAACATTTCAATATTTTATCGATTGCTGATTCTGGACATCTCGACCAATATTCCCGACCAGTACCAAGTCCTCTAGGACGGGAGTGTGGCCGGCTCGCTCTAATCAGAAACTGCCATCGGCATCGTAGATTTCGGTGGTGTCAGTCGAGTAGATCCGATTCCACTCCTGTCCATACTGTGCGTGGATTTCTTCGGGGACGCCATACTGATGTTGGCTTCGTGTCGGGATAAAGTCATAAAACGAATCCTGCCAAATGAGGTAGAGGCCACTGTCGGGTTCAATCTCACCGGCGAACGGATACTCTCCACGGATGGGCGTAATATCGTCGTCATACCGATAGCCGCGATAATAGAACCCCTCTGTATCGGACGCGCTTACGGTCCCGTCGTCGATAAACTCGTAGGTCTGTAACTGGTGTTCGTCCGTGTACACCTGACGGTTACCATAGAGTCCGGCAGAGTCTTCGACAGCAAAGAAATACGCCGGATACAGCGAAACCGATACAAAAATGAACAAGACGACGATGAAAGCCACACTCGAAACGCCAACGCGGCGGATCCGATCTGGCAGGTTCGCGACGCCGACTCGCTGCAGGCAACAGAGGGCGGCGATCGCTACGAGCGGGACAGCTGAAATCGCCAACCGTGGCGACCCACCCCAGAATCCCAGCCCGAGAAACGGGAAAAAGCGCGTCATGAAAATCGCCAGCCCCCACGCGGACAACATGATTTCGAGTGGGTAGATCCTGGCCAACTCCCGAGGATGAAGTGAGTGAGTGACTATCCGGGAGCGATAGATCACTACCCCAGCGAACAGCAACGAGAAGAATCCTACCGCTGCGATGGGGGAATACTGGTGGCGGACTGGATACGCGAGCTGGCTAACGCGCTCGAGGAACGACCCACTCTCGTGGTAGGTAAGCCGACTGACGAGGAAGGGGTCAGGGTTGCTTGGGCCACCAACACCGCCGATGATGTGGTTGATAAATGCCCGGCGAAAATAAACCTCACCCACAGTCACATAGTACCAGAGCAGAAGCACGCCAAAGAGAACCAAGAGAACGCTGACGTACCGAAGTTGATTGCCATCGAAATAAAGTGGTCGGAGTGGTGGATGGTCGTGCGTTGACAGGTAATAATAGGCTGCAAAGGCGAGCGTGACGCCACAGATGATGGCGATATGGATCGTCGAAAGTTGGTGGGAGACCAACAGGCCCAAAAAGGCCACAGTAAAGACCACGCCCGCGCGTTTGTGCTGGGTCGATATCAAGAAATATAAGAGGCAGAAATACGTCAAAAACTTGAGGGAGAAGCCAGCCGTAATATGATGGTATGGAGGGTACGTCGCAAAGACAGTATACGCCACCAACAGTGTGGGCGGGACCAACGCATACGTCACCGTCAGCCCGGCACGCCGACCCAGAATATATACACATAGGAGCGCACTCAGTTTTAGAGCGTGTGGTTGGAAGGCGGCGACATCGAAAAGCGGGATGTCGAGGACATGGACAAGGATCGCCCCGTGGAATTGATTGCCGGGAAAGAGATTCGAGTTCGGATCAACAATCAGTGTGTCAAACTGCCAACCATGTTCGAGGATAAACTTCGTCGTGCCAAGATAGGACCAGACGTCAATTCCAGGAACACCGGGCGCATAGATCGTCGGCAGCGCAAGCACAAGATAGACGAACGCGAGCATTC
This sequence comes from Natrinema soli, assembly GCF_028618695.1. Next base: position 12,377 of record NZ_JAQIVI010000146.1, read on the forward strand.
CAAGCCCGATACCGGCCGGAGGTCGGATCAGGCCGATATAGGAGACGGTAGCGATGATCAACACGGCAAGCAAACTCAGTTGGGCGTACGTGGATCCGAACCCCAATCGGCCGGCCAGAACGGCCACTGATCCAAGGAAAAGTATCACCGCGGTCATCGCTTTCACAGCGATATCCATACTACTCGCACCTCACCCAGACCGCCCGATTTTCTGTCGGCCAGAGTGGATGATCCAACACATGTAGGCGGCCATGTAAAGGACAATAAACAAGACGGCGGCCGCGCCGTTCGCCCCCGTTGGGACAGAAAGCGAGCCCGCAGTATTCACTGGATACGGCGTCAGAAGGACGACCGCAGTACATGCCACGGCTGTCACAGCCGTAGTGTCAAGTAATTTTCTCTTAGACACGCCTTTCCACCCGTTTGCTTCTGCCGACTGCATAATAAGTGTTGCCAACACTACTCCGTTGAATTTGGCCCGATACTCTCGGCATCAGTGGAAACAAACTCATTGCTCTATTGAAAATGCGGTACGGCGGTAGGATCATAGTTTTCCAGCGGTCGTTTTGATGTTGTGAAGCGCGAATATCAGGATGACTTCACGGAACTGTCGGTACCAGAACCGTAAACGCAAGGCGTAGGATTCACAGAAGATTTAGGTGTACTCTGAGTGCCTCCCCAACCATGGGCAGACCAGGTTATCTCCTTTGAGCGCCTCTCTACATAAACTAGACAGTGCCAGTTAGACCGATAACAATACTTTCTTTTACGTATAGTGTGTAATAGGACTCAAATGGATGATCATCAGAGAGACGCTCCTGATATAGCAATCATGATTGCTGATGATTTACGGGCATCAAGTACGACAACTGATCGAATGCCGTTTGCGTTCGACTTTTTTGATACGCAATTTTCCCGGTGTTTCTCGCCCAGTACGTGGACGTTACCGTCACACGCATCCTTGTTCTCAGGTGATAATCCCATAGAACACGGTATTACACGTAAGAATCATTCTTTAGAATCTAGACATGTGAAACTACCTTCTGCTGCAAAAGAAGCCGGATATACTACCGCTCTCTTCAGCGAGAATCCGTTCTTTAGTAGTTATCGTGGGTTCAATAACGGAATTGAGTTCATAGATGACCAAATAAATTACAAATTGAAATACTCGGATTTTTCCATTGCAAATCATGCTGATGATCCGACTACCGCTGCGAAAAAAACGCTATCCAATCTGTTGGTCAGCGATTTTCGTAAGGCAAATCTCTTGAATTCAATATTTGCGGTATATGAGCGTTACTTAGCGGATAATTCGAATTCTAATACGGGTACAGTACACAATACTAGGCGTGTACTATCCCACATCAATAAATACTGGGAAAATGACAGGATCGCCAACAAACCGACCCTAACATTCGTCAATTTTCTTGAGACACATAATCCACACACTGTCGTTCAAAGCAGTGCTGCTGAATTAGATCTTGAGTTTAGCGATGAAGAGATTGAAAATCTTAATAAAGAGGATGACGATCATGAGTACCTTTTCGGTCAGGATCCCGTCCGAGACCCATTCGATAGCTGGGATCAGCTATATCAACGAAAATGTGATGCATACCATACAGGAATACATAATTTTGATACTCTATTCAAGGATTTCATCTCGGGTCAGGATGAAAACGAGTTGTCAGATAAGCTAATCATTCTGACCGGTGATCATGGTGAAATGTTCGGTGAAGAAGAGATGGTTGGACATCAAACATCACTTCATCCTGCCGGCATTCAAGTGCCTTTGTTCGTAAAGTTTCCCGATAGTTGGGGAGAGGCTGACAGTACAATTAATGATCCTGTTAGCTGGCTGGGACTCAGTCGTACCCTGCGTAGTGTAGTCAACCAAAATATCTCCGATACTAAATCGTTTTATGATAAGTTGATACGTAACAGCCGAAATCCAGATACTGACAGTCTGGTATGTATTGTCGATGGGCCGAACTGGAATATTGATAAATTAAAACGTCAATACGACGAGGGAGCGGTGTCGGATATGCTGGAGATACGACGAATCGGCTTGATCAAGAGTGATAAGATGACCGTCTACTCATCAAAGTGGGATAGTGACGAGATTTGGGAACAACAGTATCGTTTAGACGATTATGATCGAATACTGGTGAAAGAACAAAAAGCTGATCCCGATATAAAGAGGTTTGCTCACTGGCTCGGTACCAATGATCAGGATACTGTCTCTGGGGAAGTTTCACAAAGATTAGAGGATCTTGGATATGTATAATAAAGATACAAGAAACAGCGGACTCTCAATGACCTCCGAATCGAATCAACCCCTCGTTTATGGTATTGTGCTCAATTGGAATGGATATGAGGATACTGTAAGCTGCCTGGACTCTTTACGTCAAATGAAATATGATAATTTTAGAATTGTCGTAGTAGATAACGGGTCAGAGGACGGATCAGGCAGTCGATTGGATAATGAATATCAAAACGTAGATGTCCTATTTAATCGAGAAAACCGCGGGTTTGCAGGGGGAATGAATACCGGAATACGGTTTGCGATTGATTCTGGTGCAGATTATGTTTGGGTACTAAATAATGACACCGTCGTACCGAGCGATAGCAACCCGGTTTCACATCTTATTGCTCCTCTCATGGAGCGACCAGATATCGGCATTACGTCTCCAGTGATACTGAAGCACGATACTAATTTAGTCTGGTTCTGGAAGGCGGAAGTTAATTCATATACACTAAATGCAAAACATGTGAATCAGTGGGAAGAGTTAGATGATTTTTCCAAGAAAACAAAAGAAGTGATGACTGGTTACATTCCACTTTGTGCTGCTATGATTGATGTGGATGTTATCAATGATGTTGGTTTGCTAAATGAACAATACTTTCTCTACTACGAAGATGTCGACTTTTCCATGAGAGTGAAGAAACACGGTTACGAACTCCTCACAAGAACCGATACAGAAGTTGAACACAAAGTCTCTCAGTCTACCGGAAGCAATCTTGACCCACTCAATTCCTATTATGCGGCTAGGAACAGGATTCTATTCCGTCGAGAAATAGATGGAACAAATTCAAAAATATACTTTATTATATCATATTTAATATGGTTGGTGCTTTTGACTGGCCACCGTATCATTCATCGAAAGGGTGAGGGACTACTGGCATTATTACGTGGGACATGGGATGGTATCCGCTCTCGGACAGGAAAGGGGCCATATCCATAATCATAATTTAGTACAAATCAGCAGGTGATCCGTATTTTCGGCTCTATTGAATCACTAGGTGACGTCGGGATAGGCCGGTAAATCAAAGGTAGTGAAGCGGGTGAGTGTAAGTTTAGATGCTTTGCTGAACGCAAGACGGCGTCGGGTAGGGTCGAATACTCACGGTTTTACGGCGTTAGAGACGGGCTCTTGGGGTCAGAAGATGAAATAGCTGTCATTAGCGGTGTTTATCGAAGGGTCAAAACTATTGTATTTTGCGTCATTGTTCCGGTGACGACGGCGATGCCCCTCCCGGATACGTCCGAAGAAAGAAAGCAAGCGGCGAGCTCGCGCTCGGTGGGGTCGCTGTCCCGGGTACAGTCGATGCAAATTTCGACTGATTCCGTGACGTGATGGTCGCTGACGGAACGATCCTGCGGTTACATCGGTTTCTCGCTGATGCGTACGAACCATGGAAAGGGGAGAAGGGTGGAGCGCGGCTCCACAACGTCACCGATCAGACGATCGACCAGTTCAGCATCACTGACGAAAAAGCACACGACAGCACGGAGTTTGACACAGGTCCATGGCTCAAAGGCCGTTGGTACTGTTCGATCAAATGTATTTCAAGTACCGCCGTTTCGCACTGATCGACGAGAAAGACGACTACTTCGTGAGTCGGCTAAATCAAACGTGAACCCGGTAATAACCGGAGAATTACGGGAATGGCGTGGCGACAGCATTCCCTTGGTGGGTGAGAAGATTCACGGCGTAGTCGATGACCTCTATCTATCGATGTTGAGGTTGAAGCGGAGTTCCAGCGTAGCGAGAATCGTACAGAGTTCATCAAACTGTGCTGGGGTGAGCTTCGGCGGCGAGCGGCCGCCGAAGCGCGGGCGGAGCTCCTCGACACTGTCTTCATTCCATGCGCCAGCACACCGACGTGTCGTGGATCGAGAGATCCGACGCGGTCGCCAGCTTCCTTTCGCGTATCGCCCTAGTAGAGGTTCTTCACGAAACACAACCGGCGGGCAAGACGGGGCTCGTCCGCCTTCTGCGCCTTCTTGATCGCATGGTCGAGTTCTGTTTTTGTTAGGTTCTTCACCAAAAGGCTCCGTAGCCTCCTCTTCATTGCAGTCTTTGCGCTTCTGAAAGGATAAACCTTTCGCAGACTACTCGATGACGACACCTTCCTGCTCCATCTCGTATCGTCGGCTTGCTGAAGCAGTGCGAATCATTCTCTGTTGAGTTGATCTTCGTCTCGGTTGTACTCGGTGAGGAATTTGTCAAGGACCGTTCACTCTTAGCCGGACGCTCTTGTGAAGCACGTTGTTGGTGGAGAGTCGTCTGGTGGTTTCGACACAGCACGGAGTTTATCAAGCGCCGACCAAGTTATCGATCTGAGCAGCTATGAGGGTGGTTTTACGATCGGCCCTGACCGCTAATCGCGGTTACCAACAATCTCCTTCACAAGAGCGTAGCCGGAAGAACGATATTCGAGAAACCCTGAAGGGTCTTGTTACTGGCCGCAACAAGACCTGTCATGTAGATCGTGATGTAGTATTTCTGCCTCGTCGAGAAACACTCCAACTGGTCGATCGACTCAGTACAAGACAGGAACGACGTGATCGGCATTATCAACGGTTCACGTGGTATATACGCGATCTAACGGCATAACGTGCGAAGTCAAGTAGCTAAAAGTAGATGGCCACCAGTGGTTATCCTCGCTGATCGCGGCAGCGATCAGCGATATGTTGTGACTTCGGAATCCACTGACAAATCGACCGTGCGACTCCTCCTTGACAACCACGAGGAGGAGTCACCGACCGTCTACACCGATAGATTTCGTGTCTACGACCCTCTCGATGGTGAGGGAGAATACGTAGATGGAGATATCCACGTGAATACCTGCGAGAGTCACCGTCGCGCCAGCATTGGTGTTCGGTTAAGCACTGGATCGCCTCATGAAGGCTTTAGTCACTCGTTCGCTGAGTAAGAGGCGTGATTTCTCTGGTTGACGAGCATCACGAAACATCAACTCCGACAGGTTTGGCGGTGGATGCCCGAACGACTGGCTCAAATCTTCGAGGATGAGCTGGGCGAGAGACCGGAAGGTCTTCGCCCAGCGTTCCCGGGGGAATATCGTCTCAGGGAACAGCTCCTGAAACACGCCGAGTAAGGCTCTGCTGACCACAAGCGTCAGCAGAGCCGCCACAACCAGCAGTTCCACGATTGCTGGATCGCTTGTCTGGAACTTCTCCAGCCCGTATAGCGATTTTAACTCTCGGAACAGCAACTCCACCTCCCACCGCAACCCATACAGCGCCGCAACCTGCTTCGGAGTGAACTCATCGGGCAGGTTCGTGACGTACAGATGGTAGTCGTCGGTGTCCTCGTTGCGGACACCGACGACGCGGAACTCCATCGTGTCGGTTGATTGTTTCCCAGCGTACGGCCGTCGCTTGAACGTGATCTCCACAGTCACGTCGATGAGCTCTCGTGTGAGGTCGCCCAGAACGTCCTGAAGGCGACGGCCTGGCAAGGAAATGGCGCACCCGCGCCATTTCCGCCGCTCTCCGACGATTAACGGGTTCGCGTTCGACTTCAGCCGCGTCAGAAAGAACCCGCCGTTTTCCTCGATCAACGCGAACCGGCGGAAACTGTAGAACCCGAGATCGAACAGCAACAACCGGCCTCGCAGCCAGCTCCCTGTTTGGAGCTGGCTGCTCTCCTGGGTGCGTTCGTCGGTGAGCTGGAATGGTGCGAGGCTCTGAGTAGTGGCATTATGGACGAGGTGAAGCTTTGCGCCGGACTGATCCGAGTGAGTCGCTGGAAACTCGCTGAGGAGCCGATGCAACCGGAAGACGGTTGCATCGGCGATCAGCACCTCACGAAACAATTCGAACCGTGGAGCGATCGTGTGAGGAACCGCGACCTCCTCGAGAGCATGCTCGAGGAGGTCGCTCATCAATGCAGCAAGTGCTGGGGTGAATCGGTCGTAGAAGCTGGAACGAGCAACAGTCTGGTTGGTCGCTGCGGAGTAGGCGCGCTGAAATCCGGCGATAGTCCGGGCTTCGCCGTCGACGGCGAAGCCCATGATAAGCGTCCAAGCGAGCATCGTTATGTCGATTGTTTGGTGGCGTTGGACGACATCGCGCTCGTACGCGATCTCTTCGATAAGCTCAGCTGGAAAGAGGGAAGTCAGCCGCCGTCGAATGAGAGTTGGGGAGAGTTCGGGTTTCACAACCTCTCCCCACGCGGTCTACAACGATAACTTCATCAAATGAGCGCTGTCTCTCGGTTTCTCGGCTTAACCGAACACGGATGGTCGCGCCAGCGATGCATGGCTCTTGCCTCATCAAGGCGTCACAAAGGGCAAACTGACAGCGTATCTCTGGACGTTCCAGATCCGGCAAAGAATCCTCCGCAACCCAGTCGAGAAGCCCTCAAAGAAATCGTTCGATGTCCTCTGACTCACCAACAATGTGCTTCACAAGAGCGTGGTCATAGTCTCCTCTGGAGTCCTGAATGCGTGAAGCGGAACGAGATCTCTACGGGCTTGCAGCCACGGCCAATCCCGATCGGCCGGACTGCGATCCCAATTTTCCCGCTCCTTCGCATCCGAGGTCCGTCACGCTCCCGTACTCGGAGGTGCATGTCATAGATCGACTTCGGGACTTTATAGCATACATCACGCTTCAGGTATTTAGCGGAATTCTCATAGAATCACGCTCACATATACCCAAGGTCTTCAAGTTGACGACGTGTCTTTTCTTCTAATTCTCTCTCTGATTCTTTGCCTTCATACCTATCCATTTGATCAAGTAACTCTTGTTCAGTGTTTCGAAGCTCTACTTCTCGGTCATCACACTGCAGTTCGGATCCGTCTGGGGAACGAAGTGTATATTCATCGGTTTCAAGATTATGGACGCCGCTCACATCTGGGAGGTACAACGCCCGATAACCTCTTGTAGAGTATTGATCATCAGGAATAGCTATATCTTGATGTTTTCCCAGGGATTCAGCGCAGGCTGCGATTTCAGCGTTTCGTGTTACCTCAGTGGATTGGTCGGGACTAAATTCACCGGTAGCAAGATCAAGGATAAAATCGTAGACATCTGTGAGCGAGGTTATTCGAGTAATCCGTTTGGACTCATCAGCGCCACCTGGTGGACGAATAATGACGGGAACGTGTAAAAGTTCCTTATATAAAAAAGTCCCGTGCCCCCAATATTCATGGTCGCCAAGACATTGCCCATGGTCACCAAGGACAACAAGTGCAGTATTGTCTAAAATTCCTCGTTCATTTAATTCAGCGATAAATTCTCCGATTGTTTTATCAAGATAGTGTAGTGAAGAGTCATAAGCATCTACGATAGTAGTCTTGTCAGTTTTTGGCGGATTTATTAACGAACCTAGGTTCCAATTGATATCTAGCTCTTCACCGGTTGTTTCATCAAGGAATTTGTCATATGGTTCATCAAGTAAGTACGGTTCATGGCCATCCATATAGTTTGCAAACAGAAAGAATGGATCGTCGCCTGCATCGGTATCTAGCCAGTCAATCATGACGTCGTTCAGGCGATCTCCCTTCGGGAACGTCCAGTTAGAAAGGCGTAGAGATACTGCGTTGACAGTTCGCTTAATTGGATTGTCACCAAGTATCCACTGTCCTGCTTGATAAGCGGTTTTAAAGGTATTGTCATACCAATTCAATTCCCGTGGATCCCCTGCGTCGTCGAACGGCAACTTTGATCGAATGTGATCTATCTGATCAAAACCTGTATCAAAACCAAACTCATTGGTCAGCCATGGGTTCCCAGAGAAACATGCAGTGTGATACCCTTTTTTCCTCAGCTTTCCAGAAAGTGTTTCATCAGCATTCTGAGAAAGATACTTATGATCCGCATGTGCTCCGTGTTCCGTTGGCAAACGTCCCGTGAACAAAGACCCGTGAGCAGGGACAGTCCAAGAACCAGTCGAATATGCATGCTCGAACGTATATGCATCTTCTGCGAATGCGCTAAGTTCAGGGGTCGTTTCTCGCTTGTATCCATAGGTAGAGCAATGATCAGCTCGGATAGAGTCGAGAACCAGTACAATTACATTATTCGTTTGTGTCTCATCCATAATGCTACCTCTGTTATTAGCTCTACTCACAGTTCTTCCTCTTTATTATTTTGTCCCTCGATTTGTTGCGTCACAAATGGGAGATCCACACCGAGACGGTTCTCGAGACGCTGCAAAATAAGTTCATCTGTTGTCTCAAGACTTTGTGTAGCGAAGACAGAAACGAACTGAATAATCGCGATCACTCCTCCGATTACGAGTAACATGATAAGATCAAGTGACTGGCTCGCTGTGAGAGAAGCAATACTGATAGCGACCACTGTCGTCGGAATTAAGGGTTTTACTGTATTTAGAGAGAAGGGATGAGTTCCAATGGAGTGATAGACAACTCCGAGCTCAATAACGTTGTATACAAAATACCCAACGCCTGTGGCGAATGCTGCACCAGATATACCATATATTGGTATGAGCGTCACGTTTAATATTATGTTCACAAGAAGTCCAGCAACTGCTGAAATCATGTCTATCCGTGTCCGATTAATTGCTTTTATCATAGCTGCATTTGGTCCCACGAACACTCGGAGATAACTTCCTGTTGCAAGGACACTAAACGCAAGAGCTGCTGGTGCGTAATCCGCACCGTAGAAAGCAACAACGACATCCTCCGAAAAGAGAACAAATACGAGTGCGATAGGAAACGCGATCAGCGAAACGAGCTTTGTTGTTGAAGTGAATAGGTTATTAACAATATTAATATCATTGGATTTGTAGTGTTTAGTGACTATTGGCATGAATAAGAAAACGAACGACGAAAGAATAACTAGTAACAGTAATGCTAATGGTTGGATAGCTCGGTAATAGCCAACCTGTCTTGATTCTAGAAAATATCCAACCATCAATATGTCGAAATTTCCTACCAGAATGAGGAATCCACTACTGACTGCTAATGGCCAAGAGAATGAAAAGGTTTCATTTATTTCGCTTTTATTAGGCATCCAGTTCCGTCCAGTACCAGCGAATAGTTGCTCATAGAGAAAATATGCTGCAACAAGAGCAATAATAAGCTGTGTTACGATATAGTATCCGACCGCACCAATTGTTTCTGCTCCAATCCATATCATAAACACAAGTCCAACTATGCCAGAAATTCGACCACTATTCCGAGCGACGACTGTCTTCCAACTTTGTTCAATCCCACGCAGCCCACCAATACTGACACGCGCCGCAGGAAATGTGAGCAGGTAGAGCCCGAACCAGGGTAGAACCGTAGCCATTTCTGGGTTGCCAAATATTTCCCCAATAGTTGATGAAAAGGCAATTAGACTGATAAAAGTTAAAAGTCCAATTGATATAGTGATTGAAAATCCTGAAAGTAATAGTCGTTGTTTCCGTTCCTGGGATTCATCCCCTGATATGAGTCGGGGAACACCCTGCGCAGTCCCAAGCGTCACAATGACTGCAAGCATTGAAACAATTGTATAAGCAAGTGCAATATCACCAAACTGATCTGGGAGCAGTATTCGCGCAAGAAGTACCTCTCCTAGTAGACCGATCCCTCTACCGATTATTGTACCGAGAAAAATGATGCCTGCTCCGCGAAGAACATCAATAAGCCCGTCAGATGACCCAGTCATAGTACCAGCCTTAAGTGCACTACTGTAGAATTTGTATTAGAGCAGATTATTGTTACGATTCAAGGGCAGTGTTTAGTTTAGCACCTCTGCTAGCATTTGACCGGTAAGTGACTGACGCAGCGTTGTGTATCGCCGGGTTCTATTGAATCCACCGACAGCGTCGGGATAAGTCGTTAGTATGATTGAATTGAAGCGGAAAAGGAAGCTTTGTGCAAAAGACTCTTTTCCGCTTCATTAAACAGGCTGTATCGATCGCACGAAGACTTACTGATGCAGCGCTGATGCAGATCAGCCACCCTGCCGGCAACTCCGTTGCCGGCTGGAAGCATGCTGTCCCGCATTTTCTCCGGTTTCACATGGAAGCGACGCTCGAAGAAGTTCTCGATTGGACCGAAGAGATGGAGCAGCTGTGAGTCGCGCTCGAGATCGAGCGCGGCGAGTTCCCCGGCCCATCCGCGCTCTGCAAGTCCTTTGACCGAGCGCCAATGCATATCTGGCGAGAGCTGCTCCGACTCTCGTCGGAACTGCTCGAGCAGTCCGGTCACGCCGCTATCGACGATACTTCGACCGCCGACAGGCCTCAACTCACTACCTCAAACGCTGTGATCGGGAAGTACAAACGATACAAGTGACGTTTCTCATCGATACCGCGCAGGGCGCAGTTATCAACGCCCACTGCAGGACGAAGTGGCCCAATGGAACCAACATCGGGCCGCAGGTCGCCCGGCGCAACGCCGGCGACCTGCTCAGCCTCGCCGCGACAAAGGCTATGACGACATGAGCTTCTGCGAAGAACTTCGGTCTGAAGACGTGAGACCACTGATCAAACATCGCGTCTTTACATCCTACGAACGCGCACAACGCACGGATCGAGGACGACCTGTTCAATCAGCGCTCGATCTGTGAAACCGTGAACTCAGTCATCAAGCGCTCGTACGGCAGTATCTCGACGAAACGCACGACGTTGAATACTCAACCCCGAGTTGCCGGCGGTTGCTCAAAAAAGCGGGATTGAGCTATCAAAAACCACGCTGTACAGCCGCCGAGTCTAATGCTGACGAGCAAGAGACGTTCCGCGAGGAGTTCAAAAAAGCGGCGGGGATTGGACGCCACAGTAGTCTGTATCGATCAAACCGAGAAATCCGTGCAAGTTGAGCCGCGTATCGCGTGGTTTCCGCACGGCACGCGGCCGGCAGTTGAACTTTCTGGACAACGCGACTGGACATGTTTACTCGGCACGATCACCGTCTTCGGTGATCGCTTTTTCTCTCGATTGGTTCTATTGAATCCACTGACGACTTATCCCGACGCTGTCAGTGGATTCAATAGAACCAATATAAACCGAATATGTAATATAGCCACCGTGAATATTTCGTTATGATTGCTAAGACATGGCTCATATACATGATGTCACCCTTCGAGACCTCCAAGTAAACGCCGACGAACGCGGCCACCTCGTGGAAGTCTTCCGCGAGGACTGGGAACTCTACGACCCCGATCCCGCGATGTCGTACTACTCGATGACCTATCCAGGTATTATTCGAGCCTGGCACCGCCATCATGAGGGCCAGGTTGACCACTTCATCTGTCCAAAGGGACGGATCAAGGTCGGCATCTACGACGAGCGTGAGGACTCCCCGACCCAGGGCGAACTCGACACCTTCGTCATCGGGGAGGACAACCAGCAGGCGATCCGCATTCCGGGTGGCTGCTGGCACGGCTTCAAGGCGATCGGCGATGAACCGGCGTTCCTGCTCAACTTCCCCACGGAGCTCTACGACTACGAGAATCCCGACGAGGAACGCATCCCCTACGACACCGACAGAATCCCTCTGGATTGGGAAGAGCCGCCGCACGAGTAACGACGGTCACTCGGCGTATCCAAGATCCGAGAGACGCTCTTGCACGTCCGAAGACAGATCTACATCGGAGCCAGTTGCCCGCTCCCGAGGAACGTACTCTAGAAGGCGTTCTTTCACATTCGAATCGGGGACAGGGTCGCCAGTTTCAAAGTCAATCACCAGCGACCGGTCGTCCATCGGGACGTAAATGAGGTGATCGTCATCCACAGTGACGCTGATTTGGTTCGGCCCATACGCAATTTCTTGAGAGAGCATCGGCTCGTTTGCCGGGACAGGATCTTGAAGCGGCCGCCCGTCAAACTCGAGGGGCACGTCCGCTCCTAACTCCTGAAGGATCGTCGGCACGATGTCGGTCGAACTCCGCCGTGATTCAGCGGACGGAATTCCGTCGATAGTCGTCGCGATTGGGACTTCGAGAACTGGCGGAACGAGTGCGTGGCCGTGACCGACGCCACTGATTCCGCGGGAGTCCTCGAAATGAGCTTCCTCGAATTCATCGTACTCCCAGAACTCCTCTCCATGGTCGCTGGTCACGATGACGAGGGCTTCATCCAGGTCTACTAATGCATCGAGTGCGCGCTCAATCTGCTCGTCGACGTAGCGGACGAGCGTGTCATACAGGAGTTCCCGCGCGGAACGGTACTCTTCAAACGCCTCGCTCTGCTTGTCACCTGACGTGAATCGCCAGCGGTCAATTCCGTCAAGATTCGGAATCTCCCCGAAATAGTTGGTCTCGGGTTCGTGAAGTGGCTCATGCAGATCGCCTAATTGAACGTAGCCAAACTTCGGACTAGATTCCGCATTCCACCAATCACTCATTTCCGAGAGGAGCGTTTCGGCATCCGCATCATGGCGTCGTTTCATGGACTTGAATCGGCCTTCGACCGGAACAGCAGCGGTCCCGATCGCCGTGAGGAACTGCGTCTCATAGCCGTTTGCATCAAGCAATTCGGCGATCGTATAGACATCGTCACGGACGCCGTTTGGAGGATTGCTGAGGTCCTGATTCCGCGACGAGTCATCCGGATACGCAGCACCGTGCCTGTGTGGATACAAACCGGTGAGAATGGACGGAACTGAGCTGAATGTCCACGGTGCAGCTGCAATCGCTGGTGTGAATGAGTTCAACGAATCAATGAACGGGGTTGTATCACGCCGATAGCCGGTTCGGGAGATCCGGTCGTTGCGCAGGCAATCGATCGTGATGACGAGGACATTCTGGGGTTCGTCTATAGTGACCGCTGGAACCTTCCTTGATCTCGATTCGAACGCTATCCGGCTTCGATACCGCCGGAACGCGTCGAGACCGGTTTTCGCGAACTCTTTGAGCATTATCGGATGATTTTGGCCAAGCTCTATAACAGTTTTCTTAGACTTGTTGAATCAGATACTCCGACAAACGAACGGTATTTCAATCAGTATGAGAATGATGATACCATGAAAGGCGTCCTGCTATCGGGGGGGACGGGGTCGCGGCTCCGCCCGATCACCCACACCGGCCCGAAACAGCTCGTGCCCGTCGCGAACAAACCGGTCCTTGAGTACGCGATTGAGGACCTCAAGGAAGCCGGCGTCACCGAAATCGGCGTCATCCTCGGCCACAAGGGCCGCGAGGAGATTCAGGAACTGCTCGGCGATGGCAGCGACTACGGCGTCGAGATCACGTACATCGTCCAGGGGAATCCACTCGGCCTCGCCCACGCCGCGGGCTGTGCGCGCGATTTCGTCGGTGACGACGACTTCGTGATGTATCTCGGGGATAACATCCTCAAGCAGGGGATCGCGGAGCTCGTCGAGAGCTTCGAGCGCGGCGACTACGGCGCCGGGATCGCGCTCCAAGAGGTCGATAATCCCCAGCAGTTCGGGATCGCCGACGTCGATGACGACGGCACCGTCACGCAGCTCATCGAGAAGCCCGACGACCCCCCAACCAATCTCGCGCTCATCGGGATCTATGTCTTCTCGAACGAAGTCTTCGATGTCATTGAGCGCCTCGAGCCGTCGTGGCGCGGCGAGCTCGAGATCACGGACGCGATCCAGACGCTCTTGGAAGACGGGCACTCGATCGACTCCCACGTCGTCCGTGGCTGGTGGAAGGACACGGGGAAACCGGAGGACATCCTTGAGGCCAATCGCCTAGTACTAGAGGACGATCACCTCGAGCGTGAGGGCCGGATTGCGCCTGAGGCAACCGTCGAGGGACGGGTTGCTCTCGCCGAAACGGCGACCATCGAAGACGGCGCCGTCGTCCGCGGCCCGGTCTCGATCGCCGCAAACACGGTGATCGAGTCGGGCACCTACGTCGGGCCATACACGGCTATCGGCTCGGACTCAACCCTCGAGGGCGTTCATATCGAGAACAGCGTCGTCATCGGCGAGTCGACAATTGAAACGAACGGCAAGATCGTGGACAGTCTCCTCGGTCGCGGTGCGGATATCGGCCGCGCGGATGACGACCTCCCGGAGGGGCGGCGCCTCGTCGTCGGCGAGAACTCGCAGCTCAAACTCTAACCATGCGCATCATCACGCACACCTGCACGGACTGTGGCACCGTCGTCTCGGCGAACGAACTCGAAGGTAATCGCGTCATGAAGTGTCCGGGCCTCGACTGTGAGAACGTGCTCCGGTTTGCGGATCTCCCACAGGAGGACCGCCAGTTCTTCCTCGAACACGTCGAGCAATACGAGCTCTAGAACTGCGCCTCGATCGCCCGTAACTCGTCCTCGAGCGGCGGTTGCTGCCGCCCGAGTTCGTGTTCGACCGCAGTCACATCGAGACACGTGTACGCTGGTCGCGCCGCTGGTCTCGAGATATCTGCCTGTTCGCTCTCGTTGATCAAGGTCTCATCAGCCCCCTGTATCCGAGCGATCTCGTGGCCAAACTCGTACGGCGTCACGCACGAGCGGCTTGCAACGTGATACGTTCCCTCCGCACTCGTCTCGAGGAGCTCGAGGATCGTTTCCGCGGCCTGGCTGGCTCGAGTCGGTGTGAGGTGCTGATCGACGAAGAGCGGGACCTCGTCGTCCGATCGTAGCGTATCACGAACCCAGGACGGAAAACCGACGAGATCGTCGGTATCGCCGCGAACCCCGTAAACGAACGAGAGTCGGACTACTAGACTCTCACCAGCGATGGCGCGGACGGCTTCCTCGCCAGCCAGCTTCGATTCGCCGTAGACCTGGATCGGATCCGTCGACGCCGTTTCGTCGTACGGCTCCGATGTGTCCCCATCGAAGACGTAGTCCGTCGACACATGAACGAACGGAACGTCGCGCGCTGCACAGCAACTGGCGAGGTCTCCCGGAGCTGTCCCGTTGACGTCGAACGCGGCCTCGCGATCCGACTCGCAGCCGTCCACGTCCGTCATGGCAGCACAGTTGACCACGACCTCGGGCTGATAGTCGTCAAGGATCGTTCGGAACGCGTCTGTCTCCCGAACGTCGTGGTGCTCGAGTGAGATATCGAAATCGGGTGCGTTCGAATGGTACGTCCCAACCACATCGATCGATCGCTCGAGGCACCGACTGACGAGCGCGCTTCCGAGTAAACCACCGGAGCCGAGAACGAGTACGTCCATGTACACACTGGTTTTCCGAAACTGTAAATATATGCTGGGATACACATGGGTGTATGCAAATACTTGTTACCGGTGGTGCGGGATTCATCGGTTCCAACTACGTCCGCTATCTCCTCGAGAACCGCGAGGACGATGTCGTCACGCTCGACGCGTTGACCTACGCGGGATCACTCGACAACCTCGACGGCGTACTTGATCATCCCCGACACGAATTTGTCGAGGGCAGTATCTGTGATCATGACCTCGTCACCGATCTCGTTTCGGATGTCGATGCGATCGTCAACTTCGCGGCCGAATCGCACGTGGATCGCTCGATCGAGGGCGCCGGTTCGTTCGTCACGACGAACGTTCAGGGAACCCAGACGCTTCTCGAGGCCGCACTCGATGCGGATATCGATCGCTTTCTCCAGATCTCGACCGACGAGGTGTACGGACAGATTCTCGACGGCACCTTCAGCGAGGACGATCGGTTGAATCCGCGGAATCCCTACGCTGCGACGAAAGCCAGTGCCGATTTGCTGGCGAAAAGTTACGGGACGACGCACGACCTGCCCGTGCTCATCACGCGCACGTGTAACAACTTCGGTCCGCGCCAGCACACGGAGAAACTCATTCCGAAGTTCATCCGAAACGCCGCTGCAGGCAACGAGCTCCCCGTCTACGGTGATGGGTCGAACGTCCGCGAGTGGATTTACGTCGAGGACAACTGTCGCGCACTCGACGTTGTGCTCCGGGAGGGCGAGCCGGGCGAGGTGTACAATATCGGCTCCGGCGAAGAGCGGACGAACCTCGAAGTGACCGAAGCGATCCTCGACGCCGTTGGTGGGTCGGACGACCAGATCACGTTCGTCGAGGACCGCGCCGGCCACGACCAGCGATATGCCCTCGAGACGAACAAGATCGAGCGCCTCGGCTGGGAACCGCAGTGGTCCTTCGAGGACGGACTGGAGCAGACGGTCGACTATCACCGTCCGTGAGGACGACGGATGGCTGACAACGATCGCTGGATAGCCTCGGAGGAGTGGGACGTCGTCGTCGACAACGTGCCGATCGTCTCGGTCGACTTGATCGTCAAATACGAGGGCGGTGTCCTGCTCGGGTTGCGCGAGAACGAGCCAGCGAAAGGTGAGTGGTTCGTGCCCGGCGGCACCGTCCTCAAGAACGAGCGGCTGACGGAGGCCGTCCAGCGAGTCGCCGAGACGGAGCTCGGCTGTGACGTTGAGATTCACGAGAAGCTCGGCGTCTTCGAGCACTTCTACGACACCTCCGAAATCGACGGTGTCGATAGCAAACACTACGTCGCCACTGCGTTCGTCGTCGAACCAGTCGACGATCAGCAGGTAGTGGTATCCGACGACCAACACAGTCACCTCCGTGTGGTCGACCCGCCAGTCGAGGACCTCCATCCGTACGTACAACGGTATCTCGAGCAGCTCCCGTAGCCGAGAACCAACTGTGGGTTCCGTCCGTTACGTCTCCCGATCGGGGCCGCGTACAGACAGCCTTTCGGAGAGTGAGCCTCTGGCATAAATGATGAGAAAGGTTAGTCCAGAGAGAACGCCATACCCGTTCACCAGCGGATAGGCCGCACGGCTCCGGTTGGGAGCATCGGTCGCAACTGCTGGCGCAGGATTCCGAACCCCGGTGGTTCCGACGGTGTCACCAAGGACGAGTTCGGTGGGATAGGTGAGTCCGAACCCGACATTAGACAGTGGATACAGGAACGTGACTGGGCCACCGTTGAGAAAGTCGAGCAGGAGGTGACTGAACAGGAGCGTGATAATCACGATCGCATACGTCGAGTCGTCTCGGTGCCAGCGTTCGGCAACGAACACGATACCGCCAAGCAGCCCTAAGGTGATAATCGAATGCAGCGCTCCTTGGAGGCCGAGCAGTTTGTCGATATCCGGAAGGACTGCAAAGCCTGCCAACAACAGATACGACGGCGACGGAAAGAGCGCCGGTCGTACCACGTACGCAACCGTGATTGGGAGAAAGAGATGGGTGAGTAGATCCATGTGCGTTGTAAGCAGATTACCGGAGAGTCAGTTGAGCGTTTGGATTGAAGAAGTGAAAAAGATTCGGTGAGTGTTATAGTCGCGACGATCGGACAGCGGAGATATGAGTAGTACTATGTTCACATGTAGCGCGGTCGCGCAGCCGTTCCATCAGGTCTTCTTTGTCCTGGGCCCGCCCGGCGCGCTCGGTAATGTTCTCCAGATCCTGCAGCCACGCCGGATCCTCGGTCGTCTTCTCCGTGCTCACTTCGCTCCCGAGCGAGCGGAAGCCGGCGAAGGACTTCGGCGAGATCGGCACATCGGCCTGGTCGACGCCCTCAGGTAGATCTTCGGCCGACTGCGGGACGTAGCCGTCCTCCGGGAACGCCACCACGGTATCCGGAATCCGGAACCACGTAGTTCCAGACGACGTCCCACACGTCGGTTTCGTCGAACTGGAGGATGGGCTGGATGCGATCGTGGGGTGGGTGGATCTCGGGGGCGTGGCGGGGCGAGAAGAACGTCCCATCGGCGCGGGCATCCCGTTCGTCCCACCGGACGCCGGGGATGACGCCATCGATCGCGTCCGCCTCGAGCGCGTCGGTGAGCGCGACCGTCTTCAGGAGATGGTTCCCGACGTACGTATCGAGCAGGAACGGGAACGTGTCCTCCTCATACTCGAGGAGCTCGCGGACGTGGTGTTGGTTGTGCTCGGACAGGGCCGAAATTGGATGTCGTCGGTTCGAGGCCGTGCCCGTCAACGTACGCGCCGGCGTCCTCGTTGCGCGCGTACACGAGGTCGATCTCCCACTCATCGGCCCAGTAGTCAACGAAGTCCGTAATCTCGTCGAAGTGTTAATAGTGGTCGATAAACACCGCAGTCGGCTTCTCGTAGCCGAACAGGGGCAGACTCGACAAGGGCGAGTCCGGTCGGCTCCGTCACCGCCCGCGACACGCGCGGAACCTCTCCAATGTGAGACGTCACCTAGGTATGCTGTCCATCCCGCTGCGGTGACGCTGCTTCACGGGTCGGCAGTCGCACGTGTCCTCGCCATGTGGACGATCGCGCCAGTGAGTGCAAGTTGTACGCCTTCGTCGTGGCCCCCTTCTCCTGTGAGCAGTGGACTCTTGGATCGTCGGTTGCCACTCACTGATCGAGCGCCAGCAGTATTGAATATCCGAACGGTTTTGTCCGTGCACCGTCCCCCACCGTTCATGGGCCTATTCGACAAACTGCGTGGCGGCTCGGATTCCCGAGTCGTGTTTCTTGGCATCGACGGCGTCCCGTACGAACTCATCGCCGAACATCCGGACGTCTTTCCGAACCTGACCGAGATCGAACGGACAGGTAGCGGCGGACAGATCTCCAGTATTGTCCCGCCGGAATCGAGCGCGTGTTGGCCGAGCCTGACTACCGGCAAAAACCCCGGTCAAACTGGCGTGTACGGCTTTCAGGACCGCAAAACGGAGACATACGAGACATACGTCCCGATGGGGAGCCACGTCGCCGCCGATCGGGTCTGGGATATCGTGACGAACCACGGCCGTGATGCGGCCGTGTTCAACGTCCCGGTCACGTTCCCCCCGTCGTCCCGGGTCCAGCGTCAGGTGTCGGGCTTCCTGTCGCCCTCCGTCGCAGACGCCGCGAGTAGCACGGCCCTCCAGCAGACGCTCGAAAAATTCGACTATCAGATCGACGTCGACGCACAGCTCGGCCACGACGACGAGAAGGACGCGTTCATCGACAACGCCCACGACACGCTTGAGGCGCGGCGTGACGCCTTCGTGCACTACCTCGACCAAGACGATTGGGACCTCTTTTTCGGCGTCTTCATGACCACCGATCGGGTGAACCACTTCCTCTTCGGCGACTACGCGACCGACGGCGAGTACGCCGACGAGTTCCTCGAGTTCTACCGGACCCTCGACGAGTACATCGGCGACGTTCGCGACCGGCTCGACGACGACACGACGCTCGTTGTTGCCTCCGATCACGGGTTCACACAGCTCGAGTACGAAGTCAATCTCAACCAGTGGCTCGCCGACACTGGCTGGCTCTCCTATGACACTGACGACCACGAGGACCTCACCGATATCAGTCCACGCACACGTGCCTACTCGCTCATCCCGGGCCGGGTCTTCCTGAACCTCGAGGGGCGGGAACCGGACGGGACCGTGCCCGAGTCCGAGTACGACGCCGTCCGCGAGGAACTGATCGCCGATCTGGAAGGGGTCACCGGCCCCGACGGCCGCCAGGTGTGTCGCAGGATTGTAAGGAGTGAAGACGCCTTCGATGGAGAGCAGACGGAAATCGCACCTGACCTCGTCGTGATTCCGGCCGACGGGTTCGATCTCAAATCCGCGTTCAAAGAGAAAACGGCCGTGTTTACCGAAGGGCCGCGAAACGGAATGCACAAGTTCGAGAACGCCTGCTTGTTCTCGACCAGCGAGACGCTCGATGTGTCGGACGCCGACCTGCTCGATATCGCCCCGACACTCCTCGAGCTGCTGGAAATCGAGCCGGGAGAGCTGGACGGCCGGAGCCTGCTCGCGTAACCAGTTCCACCTTCCTCCCTAAAGTCGAAATATTCACCGTGGGTCTGCTACCGATACGCCTGAAGTCATCCTCCCTGGTCGCTCGCCGAACACCGGGGCGTGGCACCCGCAATTACAGTTACTAAGACAGCGTCACGAACCCGACGAAGGCCAGTGCAAACCGACCCCGGAGCATCGATCGACGACGAACGGAAGCGCCGATCGAACCCGACCCGCCAGTTACCGATCGACCGAATTCAGGAAGAACGACGAGACCACGGTCTGCAGGCCGATCACGATGGCTGTGAACGCGACGAGCGACCCCATCGTGAACGCGAGCGGCCCGAACCCGCTCGAGACCCACGCGGCACCGGTCGTCGACACGGAGCCGCGTACGGCCGCGATGATCAAGTACGCGAACAACGCCTTCCTCGCCGCAAAGATCAGCCTCGTCAACGATCTCGGGAATATCTGCAAGGAGTTCGGGATCGATGCCTACGAAGTGATGGACGCGATCGGCCTCGACGACCGCATTGCCGCGCAATTCCTCCGCAGCGGCGTCGGGTGGGGCGGCTCGTGTTTCCCGAAGGACGTCGCCGCCATCCGGGCCGCCGCGCGCGAAGCGGGCTACGAGCCGGCCGTCCTCGAGGCCGCCGTTGACGTCAATGACTACCAGCCCGAGCGATTGGTCGACCTCCTCGCAACCCACGTCGACCTCGAGGGGGCGCGGATCGCGGTGCTCGGCCTCGCGTTCAAACCCCAGACGGACGATATCCGGAACTCCCGGGCGATCCCCGTCATCGAGTTATTGCGGGAGCGCGGCGCCGAGCTCGTCGCGTACGATCCGGTCGCAGTCGAGCCCATGCGGGAGCGGTTCCCCGAGCTCGAGGCCACCGCGAGCGCCGCGGCGGC
>NZ_JAQIVI010000147.1 GCF_028618695.1 Natrinema soli
ACGCGCTCGTAGAGATCGACGTAGCTGGGGATCGACGGCAGCGAGAACGACTCGTAGCCGTGGATTTCTTCCCGGCCGGCCTCGTGACAGAGCACGAGCGAATCCGCCATCGATCCGTGGAGGATTCCGAGGGTGACCGGCGAGTACGCCGGGTGGACGATGCTGCCCTGGCCCTCGACGAAGAGGTAGTCGTGGTCGTTACCCTTCTCGAGGATCATCTCCTCGACCGCGCCCGCAGTGAAGTCGCTGACGACGCGGTCGATCGGCGTCCCCCAGCCCTCGATCATGATCCCCGTCTGGCCGGTCGGGATAACGGCGGCGTCGTGGCCGGCCGCGCGGGCGTCGCGGGCCAGTTCCATCGTGGTCGTCATCTTGCCGACCGAACAGTCGGTGCCGACGGTGAGGATCACCTCGGTGTCGACCTCGCTCGCGACGCCCTGGCTGACCGTGAGATCCGCCGGCGGTTTCCGAACGTCTCGAATCTCGCAGTCGTTTTCGGCCGCCAACCGGGCGAACTCCTCGTCGTCGGCGAGGAAGGAGTGCAGTCCGGATATCACGTCACAGCCGTCCGTGAGGGCCCTCCGAACGTCTTCGCGCCAGCTCTCGTCGAAGCCGCCGCCGATCGGTGCGATACCGATCAGCAGGGCGTCGACGGCAGCCGGTTCGATGTCGGCCATCCCGGCGACGATCGGTGCGTCCTGCACGTCCGGGACGAAGTCGGAGACGCGTCGACCGCCGTTCTCCCGGTCGAGAACGGCGACGATGTCGTGGTCGGCGTATCGGAGGACGCCGAGGGCGGTCTTGGCTCGAGCGGGAAACTTCTCGTGAGCGAGGATCGCGACGCGCATACCGGAGAATGGACGAGGGTGAACTTGAACTACCGGGCAACGGCAGGCGGTCCCGTCGACGCGAGTTCGAGTCGAACTACCGCTCGCTCACGCCGCGATCGACGGAAAAAGTGAGCGGTCGTCGTCGGTCAGTTCGCCTCGAGGACGCAGGCGGGACGGCAGAAACTCCGATGGGCCGCGTTGGCGTCGGAGTATGCCGTGAACGCGTCGTTACACCCTTCGAACGAAACGGCTTCGAAGTCGAGCATACTCGGTTTGATTGTACGTTTGCAGCGCAGAAAACGTCTCGGAGGGACACCGACCGACAATCGACGGTGACCGCAGTGACGAACCCCGCTCCCGTCGTCGGTTTCGAACTTTCCGACGCACACCGAGATCGTTTCGATGGTCTCAACGGTCGTCGATGACTGTCTCGGGAAGCTGGCGGAGAATCAACGGTCGGAGCCCTTATGTGGATTGGGGGTGACAATGTGTAGCATGAATGGCGTCCTGAACGAAACGACGAACAAGATCCACCGACACGAATCCGGTCGTTCCGACTTCCAGACGACCTGCGGGGCGACCTCTCACGTCGCTCACGATAACCTTCGACTGGTCCCCGTCGAGCGGGCGGTCAGTGACGGGGACGCGAACAGGTGCGGTCGCTGTTTCGCCGACGGCGGCAGCTACTGAGCGAACCGTCGACCGTCACTGGTCGCGAGATTCGCCGACGGCGGCAGCTACTGAGCGAACCGTCGACCGTCACTGGTCACGAGATTCGCCGAAACGCCGGTGAATCTACCGCGCTGACTTTTCCCAGACCCGACGCCAGTTCGGGACGAGACTCACAGGATCCGAATGTCCGTCGTCCAGAACGACCGAACGGCGTCCGCGAGCGCCGCCTTCGGTTCGCCGGTCGCGTCGACGGCGGCCGTCGCGGTCGGCTCG
>NZ_JAQIVI010000148.1 GCF_028618695.1 Natrinema soli
CGGGGTCGCGGGTCGCGGCGGCCCAGCCGCGCGCGGTCGCCCGCAGGAACGACCGAATCGCATCCGGGTTTTCGTCCGCGAACTCGGGGCCGGTGACGAGTGTCATCCCGTAGATATCCAGATAGTCGCCGATCGGGAGTTCGTCGGCCGTCCGATCGTGTTCTCGGCCGATCTCGATCCCGTTCGTGACCACGCCGACCGCCGCGTCGACCGTCCCGTCGATCACCTTGTGCTGGACGCGGTGATGCGTGTGCGGGTCGACGTCGAGGAGGTCGACCTCGTCGCGGATGTCCGCGTTCTCGAGCAGTTGGGCGGTCAGGATCCGCGTCTTCGTGGCGGAGGGCGCGACGGTTCGGCCCGCGAGCTGTTCGGGTTCGGAGAGTTCCTCGCCGAAGACATCCCGCAGGGTGTAGACCGCCGCCGGCGTCTTCTGGGTCACCGCCGCGACTGCAAGCGGCTCGAGACCTTCGCTCTGTTTCGCCAACACGGCGCTCGCACCGGCGAGCGCGATATCGCTATCGCCGCGCGCGGCCCGTTCGGCCGCGAACGGCGAGCCGTGGCCCTCGACGAACTCGACCTCGAGGCCCTCCGCCTCGTAGAACCCGTCCTCGCGGGCGAGGAAGTACGGCGACTGGAAGCCGTTGGGTTCCCAGTTGAGTTGGAACGAGACCGATCGGGATTCGGTCACGCTTCCACCTCGAGGTCCGGCCGGAACAGCCCGTCGGGGAGTTCGTCGATACCGAGGGCGTCCGTGCCGGCGACGGTTTTGAGGTGCTCGAACAGTCGCTCCATTCCCTCGACGGTGGTCTCGTCCCAGTCGGCGACGACCATTTCGCGCCACCGGTCGCGGACGGCGCGGACGACCGCGGGGTCGTCCTCGTACATGAGTTGCGCGCCGATCTCCGCCCAGAGTTCGTCGTCGCGCTGGAGCCGTTCGACGGCATCCCGATAGGCCCCCTGAAACCCGCGGACGGCACCGGGGTAGGTATCCAGGTACGATTCGCTCGTCAGGAACGTCGAGACGGGGATCGGGGTGTCGCCGTCGGTGTCGGCGAGGCGGCCTACCAACCGCGACATCGGGAGGACCTCGCGATAGGCTCCGGTCTCGACGATCTCCGGAACGATCTGCCAGAACTGGAGGATCGCGTCGACTTCACCCTCCTCGAGCAGCCGAGTGAGTCCGACCTTCGAGCCGGCTTCGATCGGCGTCGCCGTCTCGTCCGGATCGAGGCCGTGGAACTCTCGACAGGCCGCCCGGACGAGGATCCAGTTCTTGTCGAGGCGTCTGACGACGCCGATCCGGTGGCCCGACAGGTCCTCGAGCCCCTCGATCGGCGAGTCGGTCGGCGCGACGAGTCCGCCGACGGTCCGTCCGTAGGGGTGGAAGGCGACGATCGGCGCGCCGTCGGCGCGCTCGCGGGCCGTCGAGATGTAGTCGATGTCGATCAGGTCGGCGTCGCCCTCCTGAAGCTTCGCCTCGACGGTCTCGAGGCCATCGTCGAGTTCGTCGGAGACGAGTTGCAAGTCGAGGTGGAAGTCGTGGTCGTGGTCGTAGCCGAACCGTTTGATCGTGTAGAGCAGGTACCGCGGACTGCCGTTGTGTTCGAACCGCGCCCGTAGAACGGGACGGTCACCGGGGTCGCCCTGAAACTCGTCGATCGCGGCCTGTTGTGAACTGATGTCGATGTCGGTCATGGGTGGGTCGTGAGTGTGGTGTTTCCGGGATTGTTAGAACCGATCACAGCGGCGCGACGATGTCGTCGATCGCCGCGTCCTCGTCGATCAGCCCGCGCTCTTGCATCCACTCGAGGTGGCCGTCGAGTTCCGCGCGGTCGGCGGGCTCGGGGACCTCGTACTGGGGCACCGCGATCTCCTCGCGAACGTCGTCCACGTCGACGTCGTCGAACAGGTCGGGCGCCATCGCGGCGTCGGACTCGAGCATCTCGAGGTACGTGCCGCGGAACGCGTCGGGATCGGCGTTGATGTCCTCGACCGCGCGGCCGTAGGCGCGCAGGAAGGCCTCGAGCAGCTCCTGATCGATCTCGTCGCTTCCGACGATTCCCATGTGGTTGTCGTACTCGAGGAGTCGCCGGAAACCGAGGTGGTCGGCGAGCGTGCTGTGCGGATCGATCAGCGTGACGGCGTCGACGCTCCCCTCGCGGAGGGCCCGCAGCCGGTCGGTGGGCATCCCGCAGCCGACGAGGTCGACTTCGTCGGCGGGAACGTGCTCCTCGAGGGCCTTTCGTGCGGTGTATTCCTGGCCGGTCCGGCGGTTGACGCCGACCGGGATGTCGGCGAGATCGGCCGGCGTCTCGATATCCGAGTCGGGACGGGTGAACACCGTATACGGGAGGTTCGCGAAGGTTCCGTTCGCGACGATGCGGCCGTCGTCCATCGACCACGTCCGGCGGATGCTCTCCCACTTACAGATGGGGTAGAGATCCACATCGTAGTCGCCCGTCAGCGTCTCCTCCGCGGGGATGTACTTGACCTCGACGTCGCGTCGATCGCGTTCGATCAGATCCACTGAGAGCCCTTCGTCGCGGAAGTATCCCCGTTCGGTCGCCACCCGCTGTGGCAACATAAACGAGAACGGGAGGTGGAACAGTCGAACCGGCTGTTGTGTTAACATACGGCACTCCACATCACAAAGGCCCTAAAACGTTTCTACGATACGTTTATAAGCCAGAGCGTGGGTGGTGTTGACTGTATCCATGGACAGACTATCGACGGCCCACGCCGACTTCGAGGAGGTCGCCGACGGCGTCCACCTCGCCGACCTCCCCGCGGGAAATCGGGCGAGCATGGTCTATTGGCGGATCGAATCGGGAGCGACGTTGCCGACGCATACGCATGCGAACGAACAGATCGGATACGTCCTCGAGGGGGAACTCACCGCGATCGTCGAGAGCGAAGCGTACGCGCTCACGGCCGGCGACGCGTACCTGTTCCACAGCAACGAGCGTCACGGCGCGGAAAACCGGAGCGATGAGGACGCGATCGGTCTCGGGGTCCTCGCACCACCGCGAGAGGAACCCGACTGGCGACGGACGGCGTCGGCGGTCGAGCAGGACTGACATCACGACCGGTATATCGAGGACAATTACACATGGACGCCGTTGATCACATCAACGTCGATGTCGACACGCTCGAGCCCTGTTACGAGTTCTACCGCGACACCCTCGATCTCGAGCTGGTCAGACCGCCAGCGGACTTCCGGGGCGCGCACGCGATGTTTCGGGCCGGCGAGACGGTCGTGACGCTGGCCGAAACCGGCCGCGCCGAGAACTGGGACGAGCGCGGGCTCGATCACCCGCTCGACAAGGCCCACCTCGCGTTCGCGACCGACCGCGAACCCTACGAGGCCCTGCTGAACGACCTCGAGGGACAGTTCCCGAAGCAAGGTCCGTACGATTGGGGGGAGTTCGAGGGATTCTACTTCCTCGATCCGGACGGCAACCTCCTCGAGGTCGTCACATACGATTCACCCGAGGGCGAACGAACGCGACAGCTACTGACTCACGACGACGTGGGATAACGAGTCCGCGGTGGGGTACCGAGTACTGGAGTAACGAGTACCCCGGACCCTCGAATCTCGAGCGCCGGACGGAACGCGGTCAACTCGCAGCGCGATCACGACGCGTCCGTCACTCGAACGCTCGACCCCAGATACTTCGACAGTACCTCCGAAACGTCGTCGGCGTTGAACGCCTCGAGGTCGGCCGCGATCTCCGATTTCAACGCGTCGAGGTACGCCTCGTCCGCCTGGAGTTCGCGGAAGTCGATGTCCTCGACGGTCCGCTCGGGGACGCCGAGCCACTCCGCGGCGAGCCGGCGGCCGTAGTCCTCGTCGGACACCTCGCCGCGCCACAGCGTATCGCGGAAGAACAGCCAGCCCTCGGTACCCGGCTCCGGAGCCCCGCGAAAGAGCGTGACCGTCGTCTCGGCGCTGCTCGGCTCGAGGGAGACGTCCTCCTCGGCGGGCTCGAGCCGGATACGAGCGCGGAAGACGTAGCGAGCGTCCATTGTGGTCAGTTGCTGCGATTTCAGGCGCCGCGTTCGGACTCGATCAGGTCGGCCATCTCGATGTCGTCTTCGGTGATGCCGCCCTCCTCGTGGGAGGTCAACCGGATTTCGACGCCCGAGTAGCGGATGATGATTTCGGGGTGGTGAAACTGCGCTTCGGCGATCTCGCCGACCATCTGGGCGAAGTTGACGCCGCGAAGGTAATCGTCGAACTCGTAGACCCGAACGATTTCGTCGTCTTCGCGTTCCCAGTGATCGGGGAGCTCCGTCTCGATCTCCTCGTCGGAAAGCAGGTCAGCCATGTGGTGCCGAACGGAAGCCACCCAAATAACGATTGTGCCGTGCTCCCATTCGGCCGCCGACTCGCGATCCCAGGCCGTGACGGCCGATCGACGGTCGCCCGACGATCACTCGAACTGTGACTCCTTACCCGCGGGCTGGAGTTCGGCGTCGACCAGCGTCTCGTAGGCCCGACGGAACCGCTCGGAGAGCGCCTGGTGTGAGATCCCCAGCTCCTCGGCTAACTCCTCCATCGACACGCCGCGCGGGATCTCGAAGTAGCCGTATTCGAGTGCGGCCTCGAGCGCTTCCTGTTGCTCGGGCGTCAACCGGGTCTCGTGGCTGTCGGCGTCGGTCACGTCGGTCACGCGCCGGAGATCGGCGCTGATTCCGCGGCCGACCAGCCGTTCGTAGGCCTCGGTGAGCAGGTCGCGGTCGCGGTATCGAACCGTCACCTGCCACCAGCCGTCGGTCGCCCGCGCCTCGAGCAGCGAGCCGCCGTCGATAAGCAGCTCGTTCCAGAGGAATTCAGTCCCCGTTTCCTCGGCGAAGGTCACGTCGTACAGCAGCCGCGAGTCCGTCTCGACGAGGAGTTCGGCGACCTCGACCGATGGATCGGCCGCGAACGCGTCGTCGGCCGTCTCTCGATCGACCCCGGCGACCCACAGCGACGGACGCGTCTTCGACACCGAGGACTCGAGTTCGAACGTGGCCGCCGGCGCGCGCTCGAAGGCAGTTGCCAACGCCGTTTCCGCCGCCGGCAGTCGAAGGTCGGCTATCGTCGACATCGGGCTTCGTACATCGCCGCCGCGTAAAAACTGCTGTTGTGGTGCGATTGACTGTCCGACTCGGTGATACCGATCCGTGGAAGCGGTGACTCGAGTCGAAACCGTGTTCAGCCCGATCGATCCACGCGATACTCCGGACTGGGGAGCCAGCGTGCGGTGGCGCGCGCTGAGTCGCGGCGAACCGATTGTGAGCCGCGACCCGAAACTGCGTGAGGTCTTCGCGAACTTCGTGAGCGAATGGCTTGGAAGACGCGAAGCGTCTTCCAGTGGATGAGCGCGGGAGCGAAGCGACCGAGCGGTAGCGCGGAACCTCCGGTTCCGCGAACCATCCGAATAGTGCGAGGCCGTGGGCCTCGCAGACCATGTGAACGGGCGCGTAGCGCCCGTGAACAGACGGCGGCGGAGCCGCCGTGAGGAGAAATCGGTTGGGGAGGGCGTGGCGATTCCCTGTTGCCAATAGAGGCAGAACGCTCGTCTTTACAGTAGTTGGTAAGATGGATTCTTTATTCTGAGTTGGGCGTGAAACTCTCGCTCAGTATAGGGAACCGACGTAACGAAATGGATTGTGATCCACTGAGAATTTTCCAAGGACAGGCTACAGAATATCTGGGTCCGTCGGATACGGTGAAAGCGTAATCGGGAAGACGAGGATTCCGATACGTTGTTCGGCGATCTCGTCCGAATTTGCCCGGCCCGGGATCCCCTTACTCAGACGGTTCGTTCACGCTGGTCGATTCGTCGACGCCGGCCTTCCGGCGCAGCCACTCGAGGCCGAGCGCCCCGCCGAGAAGACCCGAACCGGTCGTGAAGCCGGGCACGTTGTCGGCGTCACTGTTGTTCTCGGTGTCCGTCTCGTTTCCAGCGTCCCCATTTCCGGCGGTTCCGTTCCCGACATCGCCGTTATCGGCATCGACAGACTCTCCATCGTCGTCACTGGATCCGCCGTCGTCGTCACTGGATCCGCCGTCGTCGCTATCGTCTTCCCCCGTGTCGCTGTCGTCGTCGCCGTCCTGCTGATCGTCTCCCTCGTCGGATCCGTCTTCCTCGTCGTTTCCGCCGTCCGTGTCGTCGTTCTCGTCACTCTCGTCGGATCCGTCTTCCTCGTCGTTTCCGCCGTCCGTGTCGTCGTTCTCGTCACTCTCGTCGGACTGGTCGTCCGTGTCCGTTTCTTCGCGAAGCGCCACAAGTTCGCCGTCGTGGTCGACGTAGATCGTCTCGCCGCTGATCGCACGGATCGTTCCGACCGGCGCATCGTCCGTCGAGAGCACCCACTTCTCGGACCCGTCGTACTTGTTCAGGGCGACGAGGTGCTCGTCGTAGTCCCGCCACTCGGGATTCGGGGGACCCCCGTCCCGAGTGAGATACACGAACGCGGTTTCGCCGCTGATGACGGGTACCCCGTAGGTGTACAGAACGTCGAGACTCCAACTGTATTCGTCACCATGGATCGAACCGCCGCCGTATCCGTGATCGGTGCCGCTGCCGACGTAGATTTCCTCGTCGAACGCTATCTCACGACTCCCGGAGCCTATGGTCAGAAGTTCGCCCGTTCGGGTATCGCGCAACGGCCACTCATTGTAGGCACCGCCGTCGTAAGCGACCGCTGCCGATGTCGCGTGGATGGTATCGGTATAGGAGTCGACGATACCGCTGGTCCGCCAGACTTCGGCACCGGTCTCGGGCTCGAGAGCGATCGGGCCGTCACTCGTGACGCTGTAGATCACACCGTTTGCCGCGGCGGGCGCTGCAACGAACTCATGCTCGTCGTCGTCGCTGCTGACCGATTCGTTCTCCCACCGAACCGAGCCGTCGTCGGCCTCGAGCGCGTACAGCGTGCCGTCGGCGACGGCGTACACGCCGCCGTAGGCGACCGTCTGCCAGACGATCTCCTCCTCGGGATCGAACTCGGTTTCCCAGCGAACGCTCCCGTTGGACCGATCGAGCGCGATGACCTCGTTCCCGCTGAAATAGACGGTCTCGCCGGCGACCGACGGCGCTTCCGCGTCGATATCCGTATTCTCCCAGACGACGGTGCCGTCCGTCGCATCGAGGGCGACGACGCCGTCGTCGGTCGGCGTGTAGACCGTCCCGTCGGCGACGGCGACGGAACTCGCGCCCGCACCCGCGACGGACCA
>NZ_JAQIVI010000149.1 GCF_028618695.1 Natrinema soli
TTCGTGACGCTCCGCGAGCCACGAGGGAGGGTCGAAGGCGACGGTCCGGGTGCAACTCGCGTGAAGGCCGGCCCGCTGGGCGGTCACGGAGACGAGGGCGTAATCGCCGAGTTCGGCCCCGGTCGGCGTGTAGTGGCGGTACCGCTGTGCTCGTTCCGAGCCGCCGACGAGGACGACCGGCGCTTCGATGTCTCGAGCCGAGAGAGCGATTCGCAGCGCAGATGCGACCTCGTGTTCCGTGTCGCCGGACTGCAGTTCGCGACAGACCGACTCGACGGCGGACGCCGTCTGGCCGCCGAGGTCGCGATAGCGGTCGCGATCGCGCTCGGTCAGCGGTTGACGCAGCGACGTCGGATCGACGCGCTCGAACCCTGGCAGTTCGATGTCGATCGCGGCCCGCTCGTCGCTCCCGACGCGTTCGGTGATCGCTTCGGTCAGCGACGACGCGTACCAGGGGAACTGCTCGATCGAGGCCTCGCTCATCTCGAGATCCGCCAGTTCCTCGGCCGCGATGCGGTCGGCTTCGATGTTGTTGGTCACGATCACGAGTTCGTCACCGTCGTAGCCGACGGCCGCGACGCCGGTATCGCCCTCTCGATCGATGACGCTGTTCCCGCCGGTGAGCCACGCAAACGAGTTCGGCCGGGCGAACCAGATCGAATCGAGCCCGTCGGACTCGAGGTAGTCCTCGAGTCGCTCGCGTTTGTCCATGTCGGGTGCTGGCGAGGACGGTTCTTGAATGCGGCGAACACCGAGCCGTCGATCGGCGTGAGTGGTCGAAACGGGAGTGGCCAGTGAGACGGACTACTGTCCGTCAGTTCCGGCGCACCCGGGACCCGCCAGACGGGTGCGCCGGTACAGCGGTACAGCGGACCGTCTGAAATCCGGTGCAAACCCGCACGCCGAACACCCGATTTCCGTCGAATCGGACGACTCGGTCA
Organism: Natrinema soli; assembly: GCF_028618695.1. Next base: position 942 of record NZ_JAQIVI010000149.1, read on the forward strand.
ACCTAAGTACGGCCCGTCCTAAGCCTCGACAGAACGCCCGTGTCGTACGACAATCACGCGCCCTCGAGATTTCGGTCGTTGATCGATCGGTTCGGCTATCCGCACCTGCTGACCGCAACGCTCGCGCTGGTCGCGGCGACGATTCTGCTGGGCGTCGCGGCGAAGGCGACCGGTTCGGGGCTGGCCTGCGAGGCCAACTGGCCCCGGTGTGACGCCGGACCGTACAATCTGCTGCCGGGGAGTATGCCGAGTTTCTACGAGTGGTTCCACCGCTTCGTCTCGATGTTCGCCGGGTTCGCCATCGTCGGCTCCGCGCTCGCAGCGTGGCGGCTCCCCGACGTCGACCGGCGGGTCGCCGGACTGGTCGTGGCCGGAATGGTCCTGACGCCGGTCCAGGTCGCGCTCGGCCGGCAGACGGTCAAGCAGTACACGATGGACATCCTCTCGCTGCACTTTTGGACGGCGGTCACTATCTTCACGCTGTTCCTGATCGCCACCGTCCTCGTGTGGACACCGCGGCTGACGGGCACTCACGTTACCGCCGCACTCGCGCTCGGGATCGTCGCGATCCCGGCGCACCTCGTCCTCAGTCCCGTTATTGACGCCGGGATCGCGACGTACTCGCCGACGATGCAACTGACGATGTACGCCGTCAGTCTCACGCTGCTCGGCGCGGCCATCGTCGCCGCGATGGTCGGTCGCCGGCGCTTTACCGGACGGGCCGTGACTCCACTGCTCGCGGCACCCCCGCTCGCGGTCGTCGTTCTCTTCTTCGGTCGACAGGCGGCGAACCCCACCCTCGAGGTTCCGTACCTCGCCGCTACCGTCGCGCTCGTCGCCACGTTCGTCGCCGGAGTCGTGCTCACCCGGCGGGGGTCCGCCTCGAGTGACGCGTCCGACGCACTCTCACCGTAGCAGCTGAGTCGCGTCGCGAGGGACGAATCAGCCGAAGACGATGACGATCCCTATTCCTGCGAGAACGGCGACGACGCCAACCCCGAGCAGTCCGTAGTTGGCGATCGGATTCGCGGCCGTCGTCACCGAGAGCGAGTATCGACGGCGCGAGACGGGCCAGAGCGGACGGATTCCCATCGGCGTCAGCGCGTCCGCGAGGAGGTGCGAGCCGATCGAGACGAAACCGACGAGAAACGCGAAGCTCACCACGCCGGCGTCGACGAACGCGGAGGAGGCGTCGACGAGGACGGCGGTCAGCGCCGCGAGCCCGGCCCCGACGAGTAGCGCGAATAGAATCGTGTGGGTCGGGCCGCGGTGGTCGATTAGCGGCAGCCGGTGGTCGTAGTCCGGTACCGTCGACAGGGCGACGCAGACGAGACCGCCGACGATGGCGATCTCGCCGTATCCACCTAGGGCGACGATGGTGCCGAGCGGCGCGTACGCCGCGAGCGCACCACCGTAGTGCCCCACCTGATACATGTACGACACGAGACACGCGAACGGAGTATAAACCCACCGCCATCCGACCGACCGACGCGACGAGATCGACAGGGACGAGGTCACGTCGGTTCCGGATCTGCCGGCCGCGATCGCTGGGGTTTTGATCGCTGACGGCATTCTCCCGGTCGTGCGAAACGTGACCGACAGGACGAGCAACCCGTTCGGACTCCGACCACCGTTCGACCGTTCCGACCCCGGTGACCGAACGGCCGTCTTCGGCTACGGAGACGCTAACGCCGATTTCCACGTGATCGGCAACTACCCCGGCATCCACGGCGGCGAATCCACCGGCGTCCCGTTCACCGAGACCGAGAGCGGACTCGCGCTCCAGGACGTGCTTCGAGAGACGGGCTTCGCGAGCGGCCCGCGGGACGAACCCGTCCTCGAGAACTGCTTTCTGAGCTACGTCCACATGTGCAGCCTCCCGGACGGGGAGGCACCGACCGCCGAGGCGTACGCCGACCTCGAGCGTTTCTTCGACGCCGAACTCCGCGCGATCAACGCCCACATCCTCCTGCCGGTGGGCGCCCGTGCGACCGATCGCGTCCTCCGAGAGTACACGACGCAGCGACGGCGATTCGACCTCGAGATGGCGTCGCTTCACGCCACTGAGATCCGCGGTCGCGGCTTCATGGTCGTCCCGATCAAGGAACCCGCGGAGTGGGTCGACGGCGATTTCGAGGCGATCGTCTCGCGACTCGAGGCGCTGCTGGCCAGCGATTATCGGCAGACGAAAGGGGTCGCGACGACGGTCGGCTGAGCGGTGGCATCATCGCTCAGTCGCTCGGACGATCGGGAACGCTGTGCTCGCTACGAGTCCGTTTTCGGTGCGAAGACGAGCAGCGCCGTACTGTCATCGACCGCGTGCGGGGAAATCTCCTGATCGCCATCGAATCGGACGATATCCCCGACTCGAGAGTGGAGACGTCGTCGCCGAGCGTGAGGGCGACTGCTCCCTCGAGGAGGTGCAGGACCACGTTCGACTCCGGATGGTGGTGTGCAGGCACGCGCTCGACCGCCTCGAGGCGTAATCGCACCGTTCGCGGGGCCCGTTCGTCGACCACCTCGGCGTGGGTCGTCGCCTCGAGTTCGTCTCTCGACCCGAGTTCCGGCATGGATGTCCTGAGCGCCGGCATGGATGTACCGTGACGGCTCTCGTCCGTGACCCTGCGGACGAACCCGTTCGGATCGACGGAGTCGGTCGGAGCGAGTCACGAGAGCGGCCGCCGGTAGACTGGTTCGACGGCGTTGTTTTGCTCGGAAACCAGGGCCGCGGCTGATCGTTTAAATACTACCGGAGAACATGTTCTCGAGTCTTCCCGATCCGTAAGAACCGGCTCGACCCGTTATACACCGGTACTTCGTACATTTCGTTGTTATGAGTGATCGAATTGGTGCACCCGGACTGGGGATATCGAGACGCGAATTCGTTGCCGCGACCGGCGGTGTTGCGGCACTGACCGGCTTGGCCGGCTGTACGAGCCAGGAGGCCACACAGGACTCGAGTCCGCCGGATTCGTCCGAGAAAACCTCGGACGAGTCCGGCTCAGAGCTGCCGTGGACGAGTTCCCCGGCGGTCGTCCAGGTCGACGAACGGGACGGCAGCGTTACGCTGCAATCGGTGACATCGCGTCACGCCGTTCACCCGATGGATTCGATGGGCGGCCCGGTGGAACTACCGAAGGTCCGGGCGTTCAAAGCCGACGACGGAACGCCGAGCGTGCCGGGGCCGATCCTCCGGACGACCGAGGGAAACGATATCGAAGTAACGCTGGACAATACGGACGCCAAGATGCCGCACACGCTTCACTTCCACGGGTCGCGGAAGACCTGGAAGAACGACGGCGTCCCGACCACGACGGGTATTACGGTTACCGGCGGCGAGAAACACACCTACACGATTCCCGCGAACGTTCCGGGGACGCACCTCTATCACTGCCACTATCAGACCCATCGCCACATCGATATGGGGATGTACGGCATCTTCCGCGTCGATCCGAAGGGGTACGAGCCCGCGGACAAGGAGTACTTCTTCACACTGAAAGACTGGGACTCTCGCGTGAACCGGCAGCTGGCCGGCGAAGACGTCGAGTACAGCCCACGCGATCGCAATCCGGACGTGTTCACGATCAACGGGAAGAGCCTCCCGCGGACGCTCCACCCCGAAGACGGCTCGCCGATCATCGTCGACCGTGGCGACACCGTCCGCCTTCACATGGTCAACGCTGGCTACATGTCCCACCCGATGCACACGCACAACCACCGGTTCCGCCTCGTCGAGAGAGACGGCGGCCAGATTCCTGACGTGGCCCAGTACGAACAGGACGTCACCACTATCGCCCCCGCGGAGCGCCACACCGTCGAGTTCGAGGCCGACGCCGACCCCGGCATCTACCTCGTGCACTGCCACAAGGTCAACCACGCGATGAACGGGGAGTTCTACCCCGGCGGGATGGTCAACGGCATCGTCTACCGCGACGCGATGGATACCGACGTCTTCGCTGACCTCATGGAGTACGCCGGATACGAGTGATAAGCGGATAGAGAACGGACGCGAACGACGTTTCGACTGATTCTACGTTCTGCCTTCCGTCTCCGTCGGCGTCTCCGATTCGACGGGTAGCGGGTTCGTACCGGCGATTTGGTGACGGCCCGACGCGGTGATCGCGTACCGCTGGCAGCCGATCGACCGAACCGATCCGTCCTCGTGGAGGCGATCGCAGGCGTGTTCGACCGCGACCGGATGCTCGTCTATCGTCGCGGCGAGGTCGACGACGTAGCTCGGCGTTCCGTCAGCGAGCGCGTCGAGAATCTCTTGTTCGAGTCGGTGCCCGAACATCTATCGATCACGGACCTCCCCGTATGCGTCCAGTAGTTCCCGATAGCGGTTTCGGACCGTGACCTTGCTTACGCCGGTTTCGGCGCCGACGGTCTCCTGGGTGATCCGTTCGTTCGTCAGCCGCGCCGCACCGTAGATCGCCGCGGCCGCCAGCCCGGCCGGACTTCGACCGCTGTGGAGGTCCCGCTCCTTGGCCGCTTCGAGGATCTCGCGGGCGAGCCGTTCGGCGTCGTCGCTGATCTCGAGTTCGGAAGCGTACTGCGGAAGGTAGTGGATCGGATCGGCGGGTTCGATCTGCAGATCGAGTTCGTCCGAGAGATAGCGATACGCTCGCTGGACGGGGAGCTTTTCGACGCGACTCACCGAGGCGAACGCGACCAGCGTCCGCGGCGTGCCGTGTTGCCGAGCGGCGGCGTACAGACACGCGGTCGACATCGCCTCGATCGACCGTCCCGGAAGCAGTCCGTCCTCGACGGCGCGGCGATACAGGACGCCGGCCGTTTCGCGACAGGGCTTCGGTAAGCCGAGCGCCGATGCCATGCGCTCGATCTCGCCGAAAGCGTGTTTGAGGTTCCGTTCCGCGGCGTTTTTCGAGGTGAAGCGTTCGTTCCACGTCCGCAGCCGCCGGAGCTGTTCGCGCTTTCGCCCCGAGAGCTGGTTGCCGTAGGCGTCCCGATTCTCCCAGCCGATGGTCGTACTCAGGCCCTTGTCGTGTCGAAGCGGCGTCACCGGCGCGCCGACCCGTCGCCGGTCATCCTCGTCGTCGAACGCCCGCCACTCGGGGCCGTAATCGATCTCGTCCGTATCGATAACCAGGCCGCACTCCGCGCACGCCCGTTCGCCGCGTTCCTCGTCGTGGTGGATCGAGCCTGCGCATTCCGGACACTCGGATCCCCGCCGCTCAGGAGCGGTCTCGCGCTCTCCGTTCCGGGTCGATCCTCCGTCAGCCGTATCGACGATCGTCTGACTCATTGGTCTGTGTCCGCCGGAGTGCATTCCGGCCGTGTGATTGCCTCTCTTGGATTGCGGTGGAGCAACAGTATCAACGACCGGCGGATTCCCAGGCCGTGGGAACGGTCGGAGACGCTCTTCTCTCTCCAAGTCGTGTCCGTTGGATTCGAGGGCGCCGTTCAGGGCAGGGGCTGAAGAGTGAGGCGGTCGTATTCCGGGCGGTTTCGCCTGAACTCAGCCGTCTCACCGGTGCTACCGCTCGCATTTAGTCGGCTTTGTGGAGCGAAAGGCGACGCCGCATGAGCTGATGCGACGGAGTATCCGGCACCAGTTGGCAGGAGTATCTCTTTCGGATACTCGAGCGTGCGACTGTTACTGATATCGACCCATCACTCCGATTCGGAGAGCAACTCGCCGACGTACTGATCTTCCCACTCTCGGCGAGCCTCGAGTTCGCGCCGACCGCGAGCCGTGATCGTGTAGTAATTCGTTCGCTGGTCGAGTTCGCCCTTCTCGACGAGCCCTTTGTCGACGACCTCGTCGAGGTTCGGATAGAGCCGCCCGTGATGGATCTCCTTCTCGTAGTAGTCCTCGAGTTCGTCTTTGATCGCGAGGCCGTGCGGGTCGTCTTGCCCAGCAATCGTATACAGCAGGTCGCGCTGGAAGCCGGTAAGATCGTACATATCGGAATTTCCGTGTGTCGTCAGATAAGGTTTCCGAGAACAAACGAGTGGAGATAGCGTCGGGAACACGTGCCTGGTCACTATCCGCATCGTGGAACGGGGGGCGATGAACGTGACGCTTCTCAGCACGGGCAGAATAATCGCGAGCACCGATGCGGAACGCGGCGCGAGACCGACGTGAACGGGCGACAACTGCTCGAGGAGTTCGCATGAGAGTCGCACTAGTTTACTTTCACTCCGGTTGGCTCACGTATATACGGGCCCCGACTCAATAGAGGGCCTGAAGAGCGCGAACGCGGGGAAAGGGTTCGCGCACTCACGGATCACCTGCCACCAAACACGCTTCCGATTTCCCAGAACACTCGTTCGAACGGCAGCAGCGAGAATAACAGACCTATGAGTCACAAACGGCCCGTACTCGGTTCGTGCCCCGTTGGGGCGAAGACAGGTCTCGGCGGCAGCCGCTGGTTGCGGGCGAACCCAGTGGCGGTCTCGAAACTTGGGCTGACTGTCCACTCTGCAGCGGTATCCTCACACTCGAATACCGGAACAAAACTGCTATGATCAAACTAAAACGTATTTTCAATCGAGACCGGGATCGAACCCTGTTCGAATGTCGGCGTTGCGGGACAAATGTGAATGCGGATACCGAGGCGTGCCCCGAATGCGGTTCGGACGATATTATCCGGTACGAACTATAGCCGATCGAATGGCGCTGCCCCGGTACGTCGCCCGACTCGCGCACGGCGTCGTGGCACGATCTACTCACTCGGTGAGAGCCGTCGAGTGAACCCGATTTTCCGCGAGCGTTCGACGGTCGAATTCTCCTGTCGAAGGCGGTCGCAATTCTCGGTGTCCGTGCCTGAACCCGCTCGCCACAACGATTCTAGCGGCGGCAGCAGTTAGATGTCGTGGAACGCGAAGCGATACAGCGCGAAATAGCGACTGCGTGTCCGGCTCCGATTCGAGAGGAACAACGTTTACTCGTTCCGAGACGACACCACAGACAGATGGATCGAGACGGGGATCGAACCGAACGCGGCGAGTCCGGTGTCGACGCCGACCTCGAGGCGGACGATCACCGCGTCGAACTCGGACTGGCGTTGCTCGCCCGGCTCGAACACGAATCGCTTCCGCTGGCCGCAGTGATCGACCGCCTCGAGACGGTCACGAGCGATCCGACGGTAACCCGAACGATCCTCGATCGAGCCGAACTCCGCGGCCTCATCGAACGCGAGGACGGGATCGTCCGCCCGAAGAGTCGTCAGTACGTGCGCTTCGAACGGGACGTCGTCACGAGAGAGGGCGAGTTCACCTGCCGACGCTGTGGCTCGGGTCTGTCGACCGGCCACTTCATCGATCTCGAGGCGGGCGAACTCGGCCCTTTCGGCTCTTCGTGTATCCGAAAAGTGACCGGACGGGACGACTGATCAGGCATTATCGGTGACTGAGAGCGGATCACCTCACAGCTCCCGGTTCCCGCGTTCAGTGGCGCACGGACGCGACGCTACCGGCCCTGCCGAAGTTCCGCGATCAACTGCTCGATCGTCTCTCCCTGTTTCTCGATGATCTCGCTCTGGCGCTCGACCGCCCCCTCGAGTGCGTCGAGGCGCTCGAGGAGTTCGGTGTCGGTTCCGGCCGTGGACTCGGGGATATCGGCGTCGGCATGCTCCGCGAGATCGGCGGCACTGGCCGACGCATCGGTGTCGTCGCCCGTTTCGAAGCGGGAGTCGGTCTCCGTGGTTCCCACCGGGCCGTCACGGTCGCGGTTCGGGGGTGCCTCCTGTGTCGATGTGGCCTGCCCGCCGTCGCTTCCGTTCGCCCGCCGTCCGGACTCACCGGTTGCGACGTCGTCCGTCTCGCCGCCGGCGAGCGGATCCGTGTTCCCCGATCCGGCAGCATCGCGTGCCGCCTCGACGGTCGCGTCGTGATCGTCCGGTTCCGGAGGATCGGCGTCGAGGGGTTCGACGCCACCGCCGAAGTCGACCGATCCTCCACGACTGGTATTGGCCTCGTCGTCCTCGCCGACCGCCTCGTTGAGTTCCTCGAGCGACCCGACATCGTGATAGTCGAACAGGGCTCGTTGCAGTCGTTCCCGGAGATCGTTCGCCTCCTCGTTCGGGGCCTTGATCCGCTGCGGTCGTCCGTCGACGGTGAGGACGATCTGGGTGGCGACACTGCCGTCTTCGAACGCCAGCTGCGTCACGTCGCCGAAGTGATACTCCTCGTAGTCCCCGTCCCAGACCGCCCCGCCGATGTGTTTGACGAGTCGGTCGCTCGTGATGATCAGCGTCAGTTCACTGAACCGGTAGGTCTTGACGACCGTCTCACCTGGATCGGTGATCCCGTTGCCGTTTAGCACGCCGGCGAGGACGGGATGCAACACGTCGTCGGTGACGCTCGAGGGAATCGAAAACGTCCGCTCCCCGTCGAGGGCGTACTCGAGCGTAAACTTCGTTTTGCGACGACCCTCGGAGAGCGTCAGTCGGTCGGCGTCGTGGGGGTATTCGTCGGCCGATTCGTCGCTCAGAAGACCGTCTGCACGGTAGACGATGGTCCGTGTGGGTGTGATGAAGAGCTCGTCATCGCTGCCGAGAGAGACGCGCGCTGCGATCTCTTCGCCACCGAGAGTAGAGTTGACGATGCCGGGAACGCTCATGCACTGGCGTTCGTAACACCGTATGATAAATCCGTGGGTCCGCGTTGCACGGCGGCTGCGAATACAAAGCTTAAAGAAACGGACTCCACTACTCGTAACCGAGCCCGGGTGGCTTAGCTGGACATAGCGCCGCACTCATAGGGTTCAGAGATTCGGTGCGGTTTCGCCTTGGAAGCCTCCGTGTCCCTCGAGGACTGCCGAGCCTCGAACCTGGGACATGCGGAGATCGAGGGTTCGGAGCCCTCCCCGGGCACTCATCAAATTCTTTACATGCCCACGTAAGAACCCCCTATAGTGGGCAGTCTATACTGCATACTGATGGCGTAGAAGCGCCGAACACACCAGTTCCAGTTTCTACAGCGTCATCTGGTTTATCATCGAATAACGGAGGTGTCTGCGCGTGAGCATCGGGAGTGACTACTTCGACAAGCTCCCGTCGTGCCCGGAGTGTGGTCGGATCCTCGGCGAGCCGACACGGCTTGACCACGATCCAACACGTCGCGAGTGTTCCCACTGTCGCCTGATCTTTGACGCTCACGAGGTGTTTCGTCATGTCTGAAGCGGTCTGGGAAGAGCGTCTCGACGAATCGGTGGTTCGTCTCGAGCCCGAGGTAACCGCGGACGTCTGTGCCGAACGGTACGACGTCGACGATCACGATGATCTCGAGGAACTGACCAACGCTGCACTTCGGAAGGCGTTCGACGCCGGCTTCGGCTCGATCTCGCTCGAGGACCTCGATGCAGCGGCAGATGATTTGGGGGTGGTCGCATGAGCGATCTCGACCCAGAGAAGTTCCGGAACATCGACGAGATGGAGGACAACCCTGACGCACGATTCCACAACGCGGTTAACGTCCTCATCTCAAATCTCGCGCCCGATCTCGAGGATCGGCGAATGGGGCCGAACGAACAGGCCGCACACGCTGTCAACACGATCACCGAGATCGCCGCGGAGAACGAGCGCCTAAAAGAGCGTGTCGGGAAGCTCGAAGCCGAGCTCAACCCGAACCCCGATTCGAAGCCCTACAAGGAACTCGGCCGAGACGAGAAGGTCCAGAAGCTACGTGAGTACCTCGTCAGCATGGCCTCATCGCGACATAGCGGGAAGTTCGCGATGGAGTACAACGACGTCGTCGCGCTGTTCGACGGCCAGCCGTCACCAGGACACGCCTACGACTTGATGGAGATCGCCGGGAACGCTGACGGCTTCGCGTTCAAAGAGTTCGATGACCGGACAAACCAACTTCGCGTGAATCTGGACGACGTGAACGACGAGACGCTCTTTCACGCCGCGAACAACGGAGTCAGCGAGGTGGAGGGCTAAGATGCGTTTCTTCCAGCCCCCCGTCCCACCACCGTTTCATTCTCTCCTACTTTAGTTGTCTATCTATCTGTATATATCGGTTCGGTAGCTGCGGGTACACCGTCTCAACGCCGTCTCAACCAGCGTTGAAAGCGGTAAACGGATGCCGGTCCCGTTGTTCGCGGCGTGAAAGGGCCGGTCAATCACCAACGATCACGAAAACGGACAATGCACACACCAACACAGACACGCGATGCACGGAACGCTCTCCTCTCACGACTCGAGGAGAGTAACAGCGAACGAACAGAGCTGATCGATGCGGTCACGGAAGAGACGGACGCCGACCGAGAGTTCGTCGAGGACATCGCCGATCAGCTCGAGGCCCATGGCGAGATCTATGTCGTTAACGGAGTGGTCAAGAAAATATGAGCGTCCCGAAACAGGCGGCGCTCTCGGACCGGCCGCGGTATCCGAACATCGCTACGGATATGGGCGAGGATCCTGCCCGGTTCCTCTCCTCATCTGAGCACTACCTCCCGGTGGCTCGGATTCGCGGGATCCAGGAACAGGGCCTACTCTCGGCGTACCGGGCCGTGGAGATCCGCGAGTTCGGTGGCCGGGACATCGTCCTTGAGGCGATCGATGAACGCGAATGCGTACTGGGGACGGAGGGATCGCAATGAGTAACCAGACGGACGCCTCGTCGAAGGAGATCTACGACTCGGTCCTTGGCTACGTCGAGCACAACACCGGGGGTCTCCAACCACCGCTGATTCACGAGGCACCGGTCATCGCGAGCGTCTCGTGGAGCTACCCGGACGAGCATCCTTCACGGGTCCGGTCGGCGATCGCGGCGGCCACGTCCCGGGGCGACCTCGTCCGAGTCACCGACGACTCAGGTGAGCACGAGCGGACCTACCTCGGGATCGACGACCCGGACGACCTCGAGCGCAAGATACAGGAGTATCATGACCGATCCGAGCGGACGACACGCAGCGGTGCGCTCCGGCTACGGGTTGCGAACGAACGCGTCGACTATCTGCGGGGTGAGACCGATGACTGACGAAAACGCACACTACTCGGGCGGAACTGAACGCACTGGTGGTGATGAATAGATGTGGGTTACTGAATCATGGTTGGGCCAACAATCCAGTGCCCACAGTAACATTGAGGTTCCTTATCCGGAAAAGGGAGAGGATTATCCAGTCTCTTGTCATCAGTTCGCTTCCCACTCGTCAGCGGGATCGTCCTTATCGACGATCTGGAGATCCGGCTCATCGCAGTCGCACACGGTCTTTTGTCCGAGGGGTTTGACTGATCCGTCTGGCTTGATCCGCGCAGGCAAGATTTCCCCGCACTTTGCACACTCGATCGGTACCCGACGGATATCGTCGTTATCAGTCAATGTGGAGGAACACAGACGCTCAACGCTTTCGGGACCGATAAAACTCTCGGCAATCCACAGGCCAACCTGTTCACTACATACGGCTACTGATCACACTGCCTCACAGTCTGGAAATTCTACGCGAAGTGAAGGGGGTGACGACTCGTGACGACCGGCTACGTGGTCAACCTCGACAATGGCCATAACGGCTACTGCGTCGAGAGTCTCATCGGCTTCACGTACTGCGGACGAATGTTTGATCCCGAGGACGTCGATCGCGAACTCTACGCGGTCAATCGAGGCCACGACCATCTGCACAACACACTCTGCTTCGACTGTTCGAAAGCCGACTCGCGAAAAGTCCACGGCGCAGTGCGAGGTGGGGTTCGATGACTGACGATGTCGACGAAAACGTCCGCGAAGCCTGCCGTACGATGTTCGACCGCGCCCGTGCCGTCGACGACGATCCCGGCGAGCAGCCGCCCCGATTGTTCGAACACGCGCTGCGCTTGCTGATCTCATCCGACCATATCGAACTGACCGAGGAAACTTCCAAAAACGATGCCTGAACAACTCCCAAAAGCAGTCGCCGACGAAACGCCCGCCGTCCGTCTCGTCTACAAGACGCTCGAGGCCGACGGTTCGCATACGCAAACCGAACTCGCCGACGCAACGGCACTGACACCGCGGACCGTTCGCGACGCTGCCGCAACGCTCGAGAACGTGGATCTAATCAGCAGCTACAACCACCCGTCGGACCAGCGTTGCACGGTCTACTTTCTACGCGAGATGTGTGATAGCAGTAGATAGTAGCACGGTTTCTTTATTCAGAGAACCTATGAAAGTCGCGGTAAGTACAGAGAATACACATACCACTTAGTACGAGTAGCTATTTTCTAAGTTACGTCAGAAGATTCTCTGTTCGGTGAAATTTCAGACAGTATCGTAGAAATAGGACCTGTTTTCGAAGGTGTTATACCTATTTAAGGTGAGGATGTGCATTCTCTGCCGGGGCGCGATGGAAAACCATACTCCCATCATCTCGTGTCATCACACCTGCCCCGGTCCTCTTGACAGTAAAGAGGGTGTCATAGAATGATCCGCATGACGTTCTTTTCACCTAATTTGGAGCGAACTATCCGTTCACTACACTTGCAAATCTAACGCTGGTACTTTCATCAGTTATCGGTGATGTTGGTAGAGTCATGCTGAATACACAGCGCAAATGTCGCACGAGATATGGCTCGATTTGCGAAGGTGGTGATCGCTCAGTGCAGGTGAACGATGTAACACTGTAAGCGACAATATACTCGACCCTTGCCAAAAAATTTATCGAGATACAGGCAGATGGAAGGGGAACAAATTTCCCACTGTGGTTGAAAACCTATACAATGTCACTCACCACCGCGGTTCGGCGGTGGTTGGTTAACGACGACGACGTAGTTTACGAATGCCGAGATTGCGGGACAATACTCGAGCCTACCGACTGGAAGTGTCCCTCCTGTGGTTCGACCGAAATCGCGGAGTACGACGCCTCTTCTCTCCAGTAATCGCATGCCACAGATCGTGGTAAATCAAATACCGGTCTTGTTGAATCCTTACGTTCTCTTCAAAACGACCCGACGAACACCCTCTACATCTGATAATGTCCTCTGGGGTCAATACGCAGATCTACTAAGTGGATAGTTCACCTGTTTCAGACTGAAACAGACGATGTATCCTCTGTATTCAGTACGCAGTTTCTGCTATTTCTCGGATAGATCAGTCATCACTCTGTTACTTATTTGACCTGTACTTACCGTTTGTCGGGTAGTCACAGAGAGAGGGTATGGGAACTTATCTATGACACCCTGAGTAAAGGCTATCCAGAAGAGCAGCGCTCGACAGCAACTCAGTATCGGGCCTTGCCAGGAGTAAAGAATTCCAATCTTAATAGAAGAAGTGCATTATAGGGTTATTCTTCTGCACTTTCGCTGCGGCAACTGCCAAGATCTACCGAAGTAGCAGTTGTTAGCCGGTCTCGTTGCCGCCTTCGGTCTCGTTCCCACCAGTCTCGTTACCGCCAGTCTCGTTGCCGCCGGTTTCGTTACCACCCCCGCCACCACCTTGAATCTGGAGTTCACCTTCCATCTGGGGGTGGGGTTGACAGCGGTAGACGGCCATCTCGCTGCTGGCCGTGAACTGGAATGGATTGTTCTCTTGATCATCGGGGGTTGAGGCGGGTTCGCCCGTCGTGAGGTCGTCGATCACCTCGCCGCTGTCGTTCCGGATCTCTAGGTTGTGCGCCTGCCCGTCACCTTCTGACCAGCCGATTGTGTAGTCCTCTCCCTCTTGGAGGATGAGTGTCGGGTTCTGCTCGCCCTCGATTTGAGACGGCGCGAGGCCCTCCCAGTATTGGGTCTGGCCGCCAAAATCGAGTTCTGTCCCGGGCTCAATCTCGTAGCCGTTACCGCCTCCGCCGTTACCACCATTACCACCGTTACCGCCACCGCCGCCACCGCATCCGGCGACGAACGCCGTTGATGTTGCGACACCTGTCAACATGAGCATCCGTCGACGGGATACATGCTTATCTTGTGTCATTGGGCTTGCTTGGGACTCAATATGAATAGGTGAGAACCCGTCTAATGCATGGAGATCAAGTCTAATCGGAGATCCAACTCTCTATACAATAGCTGATAACAGTTATAAAGTGATGTTTAGGTCGCACACGTACTTACCAAATCAGGCGCTTCATCTCATACGCTATTCCGAACAAAGAAAGCGCAATTCTAACTACTAATAGCTTCATGGGCGCACACCCGGTATTCAAGAAATCGGAAAAGTAGCACTATTTGATTCGGTTTTAAGCGCGACACTCTCCATACCTGATAGTAACCCGTTTCTCCTGGGGTCGTTGGTAGCGGCCCGGGATCCCCATAGCCATGTCTGTCCACACAACCACCCCACCCCAGAGCGTCGAGTGCGGACAGTGCGGCGATCAGTTCATCCTCCCCGCGATCGAGGGCTCGTTCTGCTCGCCGGAATGCCACAACGAACACCGACGCGAGAAGCTCGCAGACGACTTCTTCGAGACGCTCGAGCACGATCACAGATTCTGTCTCTCATGTGGGAGACAGGTCAAGACCATCGAAAAGCCCCCGGAGCGCAACTCCGCAGGGAAGTCGATCACCGACGCCGCGATCGGCTGGGAACACGTCACCGAACACGGTGAGTTCGGCATCAAGTCTCACATCCGTGACGACGGTGACGACGATCTCGATGTCCCCGATCTCGACTTCGAGGACGGCCACGATCCAGTCTACGTCTACGACGTCGACGGCGAAGATCACAACGTCGGCACCTTCACCGATTTTCGGGACCCACTCGAGCCGTCGATCCGAGCTGACGAACCGGTCCCGACGGGCACGGTCTGTTGTTGCGGGCAGACTGATCACAAGCACGAGTCGGAAACACTCCGCAAACGGCTCCCATTCACGACAGCCCATTACCTGACACTCGCTGTCGATACCCTCCGCGCCGAGGATAAGACCGACGTCCGCGTTGATCGAGACCGACTGTTCGAGGCCGTCCTCGAGCACCAGACAACCCGCGAGGCGTTCACCTCGGCGGTGGTCCTCTGATGACGGTCCAGCCGATCGACGAGGAGCTGCCGGTGGAGGACCGCTTCGCCGGTCGTGACATCCAAGGCGTCGTCGACGATGTCCGATGGACGCCGACCTGGGCGAACCAGCGCTCGGAGATTGTCGTCGACGCTAACGGGACCACGATATCGACCGGCCGAGCGAACGTCCGACTCGATAACAGTAGTTAGCAGTACAATTTCTTTATCCAGAAAGAGGTGTGGAACTGAACAACAAGATTCGGTAACTACATGTGCGAACAGAGCATAAGTGCTTTGTTAATACCGCGACAGAACAGTCGTATAAAAGTCTCACTCTAGGTGATGCTTAGAATTCGTAGTGCGCAATCTCATCTGATTCGCAGGTGAAACACATATTAACGTCTGTTGAGAATTTCTGCCCACAGTTACGGCATTCGTACAGTGTTGTTTTGCTGGCTCCCCTTTTCCACCGGGATTCCTTCCGGAATAATTTAAGTGTGCTCATGTCTCTACTCCTCAATTATGAATATTGGTGGTGAATAGCTATCAGTGATTTCCACGATTATGTCGAATATGCTATTATATGGTCAATCACTCCAGAACAATACTTTTCTCATCTGTACTGAACGGCAACTACGTGTGTGGGTACGTTTCCTCTCACTATCCAACCGTGATTCATCCCTGTTGAAGGTGAAGAGATATTATGTTTGCTGATTAGGGTTGGACGCATAAAATAGGATAGCCATTGTGAAACCCATCGTAAAGGCCTTGAGAGTCACGTTTTCGCCAAATAATACGCCAACAAGCATGTAAGAAGAAGCGGATACGGCGCCGATGAAAGCAGCGTATCGCATACGCGATAGATTCCGTGCCCACTCATCGAAACGATGGTAGAGTTGTCTTGTGTTGTTCATAATTCATATTCCAGTTGACGGTACATAAGTTTTCTTCTGACCAACACGCACTCTCTCTGGACAGGAAGGGTTTTCAATAAGTCCTTCACCTGTACTTATCGTCAATTCCGCGCCAACTCTGAATAAAGAAGCTCTATTACCAACTACTGTTAAAACCGAACATCATTATTTTCAGGAGTTCTACCAATAGTTGCCTCGAGCAACAGTCGGAACCAAATATTGGGTGTTGAGTAAGCGAGGCGGGTGTGCAGGAGGGCGAGATCAATCAGATGAAGCTGAACATATCAGCAAACATCCCCATAAACGAGGTGACAAAGCGGTCGTCAATCTCGCCGTCGCGGTTCTGGTCTTCCGGAATCCAGATTTGCTCCTCCTCATTGCTTTGGCCGGTTTCCACGGACTTGTTACCGTCAGCGGGTCCGTCATTGGGCGCTTCGTTACACGGCGAGTCAACACCAACAAGACAAATGCCGACATCGCCGTCATCTGCATCTGAATCCGTCTCAGTCAACTCGGACTCACTGCCGTTTAGTTTGTCACTGTCAACAGGTTCGATAATTGGTGCATCGTTGCACGGTGAGTCAGCACCGACAAGGCAGATGCCAGCATCAGCGCTAATTGTATTTGCATCTGTCTCGGCTGTAGAATCGATATTCGTGCCTGTACTACCGGCGGCAGCAGTACTGCCGACAGCAACAAGCAGTATTGCGAGGACCGTCAAGAGCGGTATAATTTTGCGTCGCATTGCACTCTGAGATACTATATGATTATTAAAAGAAATATCTCAGACTGAAAGTCACACTTTAGCTACTCAACACGTATGTGGGTATATTTCGATTTGCCGACGTTTCTAGAAATGTCACTTCGAACCGTGACGCATTTCCAATGACGGCCGCTGATTCGGATTATCTCTAATCTCGAGAGGTGCTCTCGAGGGGCCTAAATGACTGATACATCTCTGCGATCGACTCCTCATCCCTGCCCTTTCCTCTTTCAATACCTACTCGACGACCTAGTGGGCCACAATCACGATCGCGTGGCCAGGTTCGACTCCCTCAAGGGTGCTTCGATGACGCTGACGGAACGACGATCTTGACCGGCCGAGCGGACGTCCGGCCTCGATAACGTTCCCGATGTGGCCCGGCGTCGCCCTACCCCGCCGGGCTGAAGGGGACCATCATCGCATCGCTTCCGCTGACACACTCGCTTCGGGGCAGCTGGCACACCGCGACTATCAGGCACCACGGTCCGTCCCGACTCGCGCCGGGATTCGTCAAAAAGCCTCGCAGACGCGACCCGGCGTACATCCCGTTTTTCATACACCAACCATGGTACAAGACACCCTTTCAGCACAGGACCTACAGGACCTCGAGCCGGTCGAACTGCTCGAGGAAGCACTTCAGGACGATCGAGTCCTCCGGCTCGTCGAGGACGCTGTCCGGATCGGTCGGGCCCATGCTTCCGACTGGATCGGAACCGTCGACGGTGACGACATCGCGACGCTCGATCCGCAGGCGTCGACCAACGAGGTCGTCATCGCCCTCGCTCGAGAGGGATTCACCCCGAACTGGCTCCTCTCCTACGAGTACGGCGGCGAGGTTGCGAACCTCGTCCGCTTCCACTACGATCCGGACATCTTCCCGGAGCATCCCTTCCGCCAGCTGCACGTTCGGCTGTTCGCCGACGGCACGCTGGATGCCCACGAGGAACCCTCGGCGCTGATGCACAAGGGCCCGCATATCCGCGAGGAGACGTTCAACCGCGAGGTCGGTACCGCTGCGGTCCGGACGATCCTCGAGGACGCCGGCGTCGACGTCGAGGTGCTTGAGGAGGCTCGATAGATGCCATGTCGACGAAACCAAAGAAGTCCGATCCGCTGGAGCGCGCAAAAATCGAGATCATCTGCCTGGGGAGAACACTGATGCCCGATAGCGAGACTTTCGAACGGACGATCGGCACGATCATCCTGTTCGGCGTTTGGGCAGCGATCGTCCTCGGGCCGATGTTCACCGGCGCTGACCCGGCGCGCTACGAGATCGTCATCGGGACGACCGCGATCGCGTTCACAGTCCTCGGGAAGATGTGGGACTTCGAAGTCAAGCGAGCTCTCAACGCGGTCACGCTCACTGACGGCGGCAAGTCAAAAGAGGACACTGAGGACGACTGACCACGACCGAAAACCTCACCGATATCGACGGCATCGGACCAGCGATAGCCGAGGCGCTCGAGGAGGCTAGCTTCGAGACCGTCGACGATGTCCTCGTATTCGCTCGAGTTCATCGAAAATTACGAGCGCCGGGATATTCTTGACTGCAGTCACCAGCGCAGTAATTAATTATTCGGCGTGTTCAATGAGTTCCAGGAACGGGGAAACTACATCCCGATCGACTGCTAGTTCCAGGAGCTCAGTTTCCTCCTCGTAATGGACAAGACCGACATCACACAGGTATGGAAGGTGTTGGTGGTGAAGGTCAACGAGAACGCGTTGATACCAATCATATGATGGGTTGTTCTCCTTGAGCGAGATGTATTCGGCAAGGTCACCGAGGTGGATCGCCGCTGGTTTCTGAGCGAGATAAGTAAGCGCATACTGCCGCCGTTCTGCTGCAAAGGCGGCGAACAGCTCTGTATTGGAAATGTTCGGTGTACCGGTCTCTGTGTCCTGGGGGGTTTGTGTATGCGGCTTCATGATGTCTGCGTACTTCACCTACACGCTGTTAACCGACCATGTCTCACGTCGCGACTTCAGCAGAGTACACCGCGGTGTATGACGGACACACACATAACCTTTGTTGTACAAAAATAATTATAGAAAACAAACTGTACGGTTCTACTACTGGTTACTCCTCGAGGAACTCCGGTTCATAAGGTGATTCGTCATCGCTTTCGTGCTGCTCGATCGTGACCGTCCAACGTGGGGCATCAGCGATAGGGAGCGAGATGTCCCAGGTGCCTTCAATGACGGCTCCTTGGCCAAATGCAGTTACAATAAGGTTGACAAGATCGTCTTTGAATGTATCCGGTATATCAGGTGAGGATGGAGGGGTCATGATGGAGGATGGAATTGCCGCCCAGTTCTTATCCAGTTCAGGCTAGGCAGAGGGATAATGTTGTCTCTTACCTCTGTGTGAACAGAAATTCA
Source organism: Natrinema soli (assembly GCF_028618695.1). Next base: position 19,876 of record NZ_JAQIVI010000149.1, read on the forward strand.
AATCTTATCCCTGAATAAAGAGACCGTACTACTCTTCTTGTTTAAGCACTCGAGACGGGCTCATCTATTGAGATTCCCTCGAGGGTAGCTTGCTGTGGATGTCCAATGCACTGGACCTGAAGCACTGGCGGTGACCGCAATCTTCCCATGACCTATCAATACAACTGCGACGGATTCTGTAACCGCGAAACGATCTATAGCGGTCACCCAGCGCTTACTGCCGAGTTCAACGAGGAGTGGTACAAGAGTTCTCGGATCGGCGGCCAGCTCCATGAACACGAGTACGATGCCGGCGACCTGATCACGCTCTGTCCGGAGTGTACCCGGCGTCTCCTCATCGAGCGTCCATGACCGACTCGAGAGACCACCATCGCGAACGCACACACAGCGAGCGCGCCGGTCGACGCTGTCCTAGCTGTGGCCGCTCGTACGATACGGCCACTCGAGTGGACGTCCACCATCGCGACCAGGACGAACACAACGGCCACCCGGCGAACCTCCGGAAGCGCTGCGAGAAGTGTCACCTCGAGGGCGAGCACGATCGACCCGACGACGTCGAGCCAAAGGGCCCGTCCGGAATCTCTCGACAAGGACCTCGAGGCGTGAGCCGGAGCGGCCCGCCCCGATGAACGCGCCATGACACCCAGTTTGGAGACGACCCGACCATGACAGACGACCCAGACCTCGAGATCTCGGAGCTCCCGCCGACCGACACGGAGGGCCACCCGGTCCACCCTGACTCCGATAAGAGTCACCGGATCTGCGCCGCCCAGAAATCCGATAAGACGACGCCAACCGATCACGGGCGGGAGCGAGACGATGTCCCATACTGCACGCTGGCCGCCGGCTGGGGTGTCGATGAGAAGTCGGAAGGCACCTGCACTCACCACCTCGGGGCAGTCGACAACCGTGGCGAGAACAACCCGAACTACAAGCACGGGGCCTATTCCGAGTTCCAAGACTTCATGCAGGAGGGGCTGACCGACTCCGAGGCCGCGGCGATCGAGGCGCTCGACCTCGAGGAGCACGGCGATGACTTCGCTGCGGACGTCGTCAAAGAGGCGTACGCGAAATACCTCCGGACGGCAGACGATCGGTTCCTTCGCGAGGCCCGGCAGTGGGCCTCGGAGTTCGGCGTGATCGAGAAGCCGGCGGAGAAGCTCGAGGCGAAGGTCGACGCCGATGTCGACCAGACGACTACGCAAGAACTCGGTGAGGACGAGAAGGAAATCGCCCGCGAGTTGATCCGTCAGAGACAACAGCAGTCTGCAGCAGGCGACGGTACCGATGAGTAGCCTACTCGAGGCCGACGACGTCGACGCCAGCGCCGACCAGCTCCTCGAGATCGTCTCCGATCCCGAGACCAAACGCGATCTCCTGAACCCGTTCGAGACGGGCGACTGGATCACGTACGCGAACGAGCTGACGCGGAACTACATGGCCGAGGAGATGGAGGAGGATCAGTACCACCTCCTAGGCGACCATCACGAACACTGGCTCGAGGCGTTCGACGGCGGCGATCGCGTCCTGCTCTGTCACCGAGACGGCCTGAAGACGACGATCACACTGGCCTACCTCATCGCCTCGCTCGAGTACAAGGATGGCTTCCGCGCGATCTGGGCGATGAACAACCAGGGCTCGGTCAAGAAGAAAGCCGACACCGAGTTCTGGAAGATGGTCGAACGGAACCCATGGCTCACGAACCTGAACGGCCCGCGGAAGAAGGATACGATCGAGGCCAAGGAGTGGGACCACGGCTCGGTCATGAACTCGGGCTGGCTCTTCGGCGGGATCGAGGGCGACCGCGCCCACCTACTCGTCCTGGACGACATCATCAAAGAGAAAGGCGACGGGGACACCGAAGACGTCCTCGACTGGATCCAGGCCGTCTCCGTCCCGATGGTCAAGGAGGGCGGCCGGACCGTCATGATCGGGACGCGGAAGCGCCCAGACGATATCTACAACGATTACCGCGCCCTCGAGGGCTACGAGTTCGACGAGTATCCTGCAGTGCTGGACTTCTGGGACCAGCAGTTCGGTGCCGACGACGACTGGCAGGATCGCCGGCCTGATCCCGAGCTCTACACCGAGGTCGAAGACCCGTGGAACGAGGGCGAGACGCTTCAGGTACTCTGGCCGGGGGCACGAGGCCCCCAGTGGCTCGCGAACAAACGATCCCAGATGGCCGACCATCGGTTCTGGCGAGAGTACTGCCTCGTCATCATGGGCTCGAGCGGGAACCTGATCGAGGCAACGGACGTCCGGAAGCCGGCCGCGGAGGGCGGCTGCTCCATCGACGATCGTGATCCGCCGCCGAAGTACCGAGCCGGGCCCGGCGAGGCGATCATCCTAGGCCACGACCCAGCGAACTCGCCGACCGGCGACGACGCTGCCTTCTCGGTCTGGCTCCTGCAACGCGACGGTCGACGTCGCCTCCTGGACGCTCACGCTGAGGCAGGGATGCAGCCCAGTCAGGTGAAGAACCAGCTTCTCGAGTACGATCGTCGGTACGACCCGGCGATGATCGTGATTGAGGACAACGGGATGCAGTCCTACGTCGTCGAGGACGCGATCGAGTTCAACGCCCAGCTGGCCGCGAAGGTGACCGGGCTGACGACGTCCGGCACGAAACACAGCTGGGAGAATGGCATCCCACGAATCCGGATGCTCGTCGACAACGGCTACATCCTCTTCCACCGCGGTAACCGGCCGACTGAGGACTTCATCACGGCGATGCAGAGCCTCGAGCGTCGGGATGGGAAGATGCACGGCCACACGCCGGACCTCATCGCCAGCTGGTACATGGCCGAGAAAGGGTTCCGCCGGCTCGAGTCGATGGGCGCGCTCGACGACGTCGACGATCGCGACGCCGGCGATGGAGATGATGACGAACAGGACGACGGTGGCAGCGGTGTCAGTTACCTCTAACAGTAGTTGGTAACACGGTTTCTTATATTTCATAACCGCCAGTGGAACCGTTGCTCAATTCAGGTAAAGCAGTTACGGGAGCAGGTATCGATCCCCCCGGAGTCTGCCAAAAACAGCTTGCTAAATACAGAGCATGAGGTCAGCACGAAGAACAGTACGCGGTGATGATGTATCTCTCTGCCCGCTGGAGGATTCGGCTGACAACGGATTTGTTTACGTCCAGTCGGTCAGCGAGATCGCTCAACGTACATCGCCGAGGTGAGTCATAATACCCGTGCTCGACTGCCAGTTCGACGACTTCCTGTTGCCGGTTTGTAAGTGCATCCCCCGCCCCGTCTATGCCAGAAATTTGGACGAGGTGGTATTCTATTCCCCCAGCGTCCAGCTCATCGCGGAACGCCGAGAGTTGCTCCCGCGACGCCGTGATGTCGCCGACAAACCATCCGTTTTCCAGTCGTAGCGGAAACGAGGGAACGACCCCCGAATCCGCCATTGCTCCGTGCGGTGGAGGCGTTGGTGTACTCACCTCGAATAGAATCCTCTCGGCTGTCGAATGTCTGATTTCGACATCGGTGAGAGTGGGGATCGCTGAAAGCGCCTCCTTGAGAGAGGGCAACTCAATAGTAGACGTTTCGACGAGCACCCTGAGTTTGCCATCAGTCGGCCATGCACCCAGCACGTTGAACTCGGTTTTAGGATATTGCTCTGACAGGGTAACGAGTGCTTCGTTGGACTTGATTTTCAGTGTTGCCTGTGGCATGGGTTCAGTTGCTATGGCTCAACTGTCCTCTAACTCCCCGCCCAACTGTTGGACGAGTCCGAGTTGATCGCTTTGCGTCCACGTCTCGATGAGCTTCCCGTCCTCGAAGCGATTTATCTCGATGGCCGTGAGTTCGACCTCCTGTCCGGTTGGTTCGACACCGAACATCGGCCCTCCCTCGTGGGTGCCTGTCATCGTCCATCGCAGTGCGACCTTCTCGTCAGCCCCCAGTATATCCTCTATCGTGACCGTCATGTCCGGAAAGATGTCTCGTGTTCCGCGTGCCAGTGCCCTGTACAGGGCGGGCCCCTGCATTTCGGCTGCCAGTTCCCGGTCGTGGATATGGTACTCTTCATGCACTAATTCGTTTGCTGTATCTGGGTTTGACCCGTTCCAAACATCTTCATACAGCCGGGTGAGTGTGTCTTCCGGTGTCTGCATATCACCTGTTACTCCTGCACCCAGATTGGTAGTTGTGGTCAACATGTTGCCATCGGCGTGTTGGGAGTCCCCGGTGTGAATGGCATTATTCCGCGCTCAAAATTTCCGACCTGCTCGTCTGATATGCTGGATAAGCGCTATCTATTCAGCACGACTCTACGAAAACTATTTCTATATGACAGATACCTCGGCGTTCAGCTTATACCACTTATTGAACAAAATTCTGAGTTAGTTACGAGCTATAGACTGGATAAAGGAATCGTATTGCCAACTAATGCTAATCTACCAGATAAATCATGAGTAGCGACGACACGACCGACGAGACGCAGGAGACCTCTGAAGTATCGCTCTCAGTCGACACGCTCGGCAACGGGGAGACGATGGACAAGGCCCGCGAGACGACGCAACTCGACGAGCGTCGGATTTCGATCGACGCCGGCCTCGGGATCCAGCCGCCGTACAACCCCGAGACGCTGGCGGCCTTCCAAGAGCTGAACGAGACCCACCATGCGTGCGTCCGGAAGAAGTCCCGCTACGAGGTCGGATACGGTTTCGAGATCGTGCCTCACCCGCAGGCTGACGAACCGGATCCGGACGGAGACGACCACGACGACGTCGAAACGTTCTGGCAGGGCGCCAACTCCCGCTGGCAAATCGGTCCTGAAGGGACGGCCGCCTCCACACCGGAGGAGGTCCTCGAGCTCGCCCGGCAGGACTACCACGGCATCGGCTGGGCCGCACTCGAGATCCTCGTCGAGGGCGACGGCACGCCGATCGGCCTGGCGCACGTTCCCGCGACGACAGTCCGGGTCCGGAAGACGACGTCCAAGACCGAGACTGAGGACGGTGAGGAAAGGGAGGTCGTCCAGCGGGGCCACGGGTACCTGCAGGTCCGACAGGGACGACGTCGCTACTTCGGCGAAGCCGGTGACCGATACCGCGGACAGGGCGATGACGACGATCGCGAGCCGATCTTCGTCGACAAGGAGAACGGTGACACTGCCTCGAGTGCTGGCGATCTCGATAACGGGCCGGCGAACGAACTCATCTTCATCCCGAATCCGTCGCCGCTCTCGCTGTACTACGGGATCCCCGACTGGGTCGCCGCCATGCAGACGATGGGGGCCGATCAAGCGGCGAAGGAGTGGAACCACGACCTCTTCGACCACCACGGTATCCCGTACTATGTCGTCAAGGTCACCGGAGGGACGCTCACGGAAGACTCGAAGGACGAGCTCCGGGACCTGATGGACAACCTAAAGGGGACTCGTTATCGGACGGCAATCCTCGAGGTCGAAGAGTTCGAGCAAGAGAAAGACCTGACCGGCGAGGATGGCAACGACATCGAGATCGAACTGGTGCCGGTCGGCTCTCGCGACGATCTCGACATGGAGTTCCAGAAGTTCCGCGAGCGCAACGAACACGAAATAAGCAAAGTACACTCTGTCCCACCAATTCTCATCAACGTGACCGACACCTCGAACCGCTCGAAAGAGCAGGTCCGCGAGTTCGCCGAGGACGTCATCGCCCCCGAGCAGAAGAAGTTCGAGGCCCGGCTTTACAAGATCCTCCACCAGACCGCACTCGGCGTCGACGACTGGACCCTGAAATTTGAGCTCAGGGGAGCTGATCGACCGGAGAAGAACGCCCGCATCGCTCGCAACCGCGTCGACGCCGCGGGCCGGGCCGTCACGATAGACGAGGCTCGAGAGGCCGCTGGCTGGGATCCGTTGCCCGCCGACCATCCCGTCGACGGCACTACATTGCTGGCGGAACTCGGCGGACGTCAGGGGCCTCCAGGGGACGACGAACCGACGCTCGAGGAGCAATTCCCGCCGGAGGAGAACAAGATCGGCGAGCGCGACTGGTCGGAAGTCGAGTCCGATCTGGACGTCGTCGACGGCGTCGCAACGAAGGATCCGATCGAGCAAACGCAGTTCAGCAGCTCGAACCTGGCCGAGGGTCTCTATGACTTCGAAACTCGAGAGTGTTACATATCGTTCGAGAGGGATGAAGGCCAGAACAGCCTCTACGCCTACGTCGACGTCCCGGCAGCCATCTGGGAGGCGCTCAACAGCGCTTCGAGTCACGGCAGCTACCACTACGAAAATGTCCGCCTCGAGTACGACTATGTGGAGATCACCAACCACCACGATCGCCTTCCGGAGGGGCCTAGTCCAGACTCGGATGATGTCCCCGACGACATCCCGCTGTAGCAGCTTACGCGAACTGTCGATGCCGATGACCATGAGCACGGGAGCCCCGACTCCCCGTGCGAGCGAGGCCTGACCGGGATCTGACTTATGAGCGACAATAGCAACAAAGAGCGCGGCGAGAAGCGTGGCGTCCTCTCCACCGGTCAAGCCCGGAAACTCGAGGACGCCGACGCGGAGGCCGCTGATGACGACAGTGCGGAGGACTGACCCATGCCTCCCGTGAGTAAAGCCGACAAGTCGACCGTACGCAAGGACGTCGACTTCGTCGCGAAAGATGACGAGGAGCAGATTGCCACCGGCATCGTGATGGTGCCGTACGCGGTCGATCTCCAGGGCGACTGGGAACGGCCCGAGACAATCCAGCAGTTCGCCGAGCAGTTCGGCAATTTCGAGGCGGTCGGCGAGGCCGGTGGCGGCGTCATGCACGCTGTCTTCCCCGACGAACACGCTACGCTCGAGCGTAACGAGGTGCTCGAGGAGGCTACGGAGATCGGCGGTACGGAAGCCCCCGCCGGCGCGTGGATCCAAGAGTGGCGCTTCGAAGACGAGGAGCTCTGGGAACTCGTCGCCGACGGCATCCTCGAGGGCTACTCGATCGGTGCGGTGAACGTCCACTGGGGCGATCCGATGGAACAGGACGACCTCCCCGACGAGGTCACCGTGCCCGATCGGATCGACGAGGACCAACTCGTCTGGGAGCTCGTCGACGGGATCATCCGCGAGGTCTCGGCCGTCGACATCCCGGCCGTTCCGGATGCGATGATCCTCGAGACGAAGTCCGAGGCCGACAAGCGCCTGTCCGATCACCTCGGTAACCGCGACGGCTTCCTCGAGGAGGCCCAGCAGCGGGGCCACTCCGAATCGGAGGCCGAACGCCTCTGGGAGTACCTCAACCGGGCCGTCGACATCGAGGGCGCGGGAGATCCGGGCAAGGCATCCTTTTTCGAGCGCATCGGAAAGGCTGCGTTTAGCGCCTTTCCAGGCTCTGGATCTGGGTCCGATGACAACACCTCATCGAAGACGTCCGAGGCCCCGGACCGCGGTCGCGAGCGTGGCAGCGAGAAGGAGGGACGCACCCTCTCGACGTCGAACCGGCACTCGTTGTACGCGACGATCGACGCCTCACTGGACATCCTCCAGGACGCCGGCGTCGATCACGGGATGACTCGGTTCACCGATCGGGAGGACACGACGTTCGACCTCTCCGACCACAGCGCTCGGACGTGGGCAGAGCCCGAGGACGACGAAGACGAGGAAGAGGATGATAAGAACGCCGCCGGCGGCGACATGCCGGACGACTCAGATTCTACTGACATGAGCAACGAAGACGACCCGATGGCTGACGCCCCCGAGTGGGCGAAGGCTCTCAACGACCGTATCGACAACCTCGAGAGCGAGGAGAAGAACGCCGGCGCCGGCGACGCTGACGACTCGATGGCTGGCGCCCCCGAGTGGGCGAAGAGCCTCGACGAACGCATCAACGAGATCGAGGAGAAGGCGCTCGACGACGACGGCGAAGACAAGCCTGAGTGGGCGAAGAGCCTCGAGGCGCGCATCGACGCGATCTCGAAGCAGACGGGCACCGACACGCAGCAGATCGGCAAGAGCGAATCGGAAGAGTCCGAGAAGGGCAGCGGCTTCACGCTGGACCCGCGGAAGGCTCGAGGTAACTAACGATGAGTCAGAATCTCACTTCTACTCGAACGCAGAACGAGAAGGCAGTCGAAAAGCTCGACACGACCGACATGGCCGGCGGCGTCCTGCCGCCGGATCTCTTCGAGAGCTGGTACCAGAAGGTCGTCGACTCGGCGACCATGCTCCAGGGGGCCCGAACGGAGGACCTTCCGCGGCCGCAGATGGACCTGCCCCGCATCAGCGTCGGCGAGCGCATGCGGCGTGGCTCGGCCGAGAACTCCGGCAACGATGGCCAGGGCGAGGTCAACACTGACGCCGTCAGCCTGGACGTCGAGAAAGGCACCCTCGCGTACGATCTCTCTCGAGAGTCCGTCGACGACACGCTCGACAACGTCGACGAGATCGTCCTGGACATGCTGGCCCGGCAGTTCGCCGTCGACACCCAGGACTTGGGGATCAACGGCGACGAGGCCGACGCGGACGCGTTCCTCAACCAGAACGACGGCTGGCTGAAGATCCTCTCGAACTCGGCGGACACGAGCACCTACGACCACACCGACGCCAACGGCAACGCCCAGCCGGTCGACACGAGCCTGTTCGACCAGTCGATCCAGGCGATGCCGAACAAGTACCTGCGCTCGGACCGGTTCGAGCCCGTGTTCTACATGAACGAGAACAAGGTTCAGCAGTACCGTATGGCGCTGACCGAGCGCGAGGATCCGCTGGGCTCGGCCGTCATCTTCGGCGACGAGGACATCACGCCGTTCTCCTACGACGTCGTCGGCGTCGCCGCGTGGCCCGAGGATACTGCGGTGTTCACGCACCCGCAGAACTTCATCTACGGCCTCTACGACGAGGTCGAGATCCGCGTTCTCACCGAGACGGACAAGGTCGCCGAGAACGACCTCTTCGCTCGCTACTTCATGCGGGTTCGTGACGACTTCGCGATCGAGGACGAGGAAGCTGCGGTCCTCGGAACGGGTATCGAGGTCTAAGAGGGCCGACGATGACAACTACTAACGAAAAAGTCCGGACTGCACTCGAGGAGAATCGCATCATCACTCGGCTCTCGGCTGATCCTGCCGTGGCGAATCTCGAGGGCGGCGAGATGTGGTACAACACGACCGCGGACGAGTATCGGGGCTACGAGGCAGGCACCGGAATCGTCTCGCTCAGCACAACGGCTGTCTAAGGTGACCGTCTATGGAAACAGTACGCTACACTGACGAGGGCGGTCGCTATCGTACCGGCGGTGTGACCTTCGAGCCTGGTGATGTCGGCGAGGTCTCTGCAGGCCTGGCTGAGCATCTGGTCGTCGACGTCGGAAGTTTCGAGTACGTCGACGAGGAGGCGATCGAGAAGACAGACACCGATCCCGACGAGGACGTGGATGACGACGCCAGCGACGAAGGCGAAGCGTCGGATGAAGACGACGGGCTCGTCGAGGAACTGGACGGGATGACCATCCCCGAGTTCGAGGAGGAACTCGAAAGCGGTCGCTTCGACGATCGCCTCGAGGCCGTCGGGGATGCCGAACGCGAGGGCCAGGACCGAGCCGGTGTTCACGACGCGATCGGTGTCCGTCGTGCCGAGATCGAGGGGTAACCGATGGCCGCATGGAACGAGACGGTCATCCTCGCGAACTCCGAGAGCCTCGCGGCTGCGACGGCCGTCGAGGAGCTGATCAGTGGCCTCCGTGACCCGGTCGTCTGCGTCGACCTCGAGAACCTCGAGGGATCGGCTGACGACACGCTCACGATCGAGTTCGAGGGCGCTGCTGGCACCTACCAGGCCGATGAGCGGACGCTCGCGGAGGCGCAGTCCTACACGCTCGACATCCCGCAGTGCGAGGCCGTCTCTGTCACCTCGAGCAACGGCGTCACGTACAGCATTGAAGTCCGCGCCAACCCCTCGTAACCATGCCCGATACTGGATACTGCACCGTCGACGACGTCCGTCGGGCGAAGCAAAAGTCCGAGCTGACCGGCGAGCTCGCATCGGAAGGCAATGAGATCGTCGTCGATGCGATCACGGCCCAGACCGAGTGGCTCGAGAAGAAACTCTCTCGACACTGGTACGTCTCAACGCGGCCCGACGAGGACACCCACGGACTGCTCCCGACCGGGCCGAAGAGTCGCGACGACGAGGAGGATATCCCGACCGGTGGGGCATCCATCGTTGGAGAGCCTGTGACGCCGAAAACATGGCAGGGAACGTACACTCGGATCAAACTGGACCGTCGCGACGCCGAGTCTATCACGGAGTTGCTCGTTCGGACGCCGGACGGCTACGAGGACTGGGTCGGGAGCAGCGAGTACAGCGGCGGCACGTGGCCTGACGCACTCGGTGATGACTACTACCTCCGGATCAACAACGGAGGCATCTCGCAGCTGTATCTCGACACCGAGAACCTGCTTGACGAGGACGACGAGCCGCTGCTCGAATCCTACTCGAACGCGGTCTACGTCACCTTCGACTACGGCCACGAGGGGATCCCGGACACTGTCCGCAAGGCCGTCGCGATGCGGGCGTGTGCGAAGCTACTGATCGACGACGAGAGTGCGCTGGGCATCCCGGACAACGGCCAGCTGGTCAACCCCGAGAGCAAGAAGCAGGCGATGGAGTCAGCAGCCGAGGAACTCCTCGAGGTCTACCGCTGATGGAACTCGCATCCGACTTCGAGGGCGACCTTCGCGATGCGCTCCTGGACGACGTCGAGCAGCGGGCCCGCGATGTGATCGCGCCGGAGGTCCAGTCCCACGCCCACGATCTCCTCGAGGCGTACGGACAGCGACACGACTACGACGTCGGCATGATCATCGAGGCCGGCACGACCCGAGTCGAGAGGTGTAAGGGTCGCGTCCTCGTCCGCTGGGGCTGGCCGGAGCCGGCGATCTTCTTCGAGAGAGGAACTGTCGACCACGTCGTCCAGGCGAGGAACGCGGACGTCCTCTCGTTCATCTGGGAGGATCCACCGCAGTGGGTCCGCGAGGAGTACGATCGCGAAGGCGAGGGGTGGCGCGTGTTCCTCCCTGAGACCGAGCCGTCGGGACTGCCGGAGTCCCGGTTCATCCGCGACTCGTTGAACTACGTCCGTCGGAGGTTCGAATCATGACCACGGAAGTCAACTGGGTCCTCAAGCAGCTGGGAAGCGTCGTCGACGACCTCACGGCCAACTACACGAACCGGAACGGCAACCCGGTCGCACTCAAGCGGGTCAACCGCGACGACAGCAGCGTCTACGAGGGCTCTGAGAGCCTCGATTTCAACGAGCCGATGCACAAGCGTAAGGATGATCTCAAGAGCGGCATCTTCGTTGGCGCAACTCTGGCCGACCGGGCGACAGAACCCGAGGGCTCCGAGTACGATCACGACCTCGAGACGGTTGTCGCTCTTCGCCTCGAGGGAATGACGTCGCAGGGCGGACTCCACGGACACGTCGACCCGGACGGGACGAACGGCGTCCCGTTCACCATGGTTAAACGGCAAATTCGGCGGACGTTGCTTGGATCCCGTAGCTACCCCGAGACGGACGTTCCCTACACCGAGTATCACACGCTGCTCGTGACGAACGAGGACCCGCAGTCCAACGAGTATCGCGACTTCTACCGCTGGGAGGCGGATGTCGTGTTCCAGGGCCACGAGGAACTACCATAATCATGAAACAACATACGCAGACTGATGGAGGAATAGCATGACGGGAGCCGGAACGACCAGCGTTTGCTGGACCCGGGAACCGAGCTTTCTGACCGCACCGTCGACACCAACGTACGTCCACGCCGGGCGCAACGCCTCGGTCAACGAAATCGAACTCAGTAACGCACTTGAGCGGTCGCGACTCCCGGACGACAACGAGGCAGTCGAGTCGATCGCACAGAACCTCGAAGGCGCACTTGCACTCGAGTACGACCTTGTCCACCCGTGGATGCTGACCGACGCGTTCGTCAGCAATCACACAGACGACGATTCTGACGGCGTCCTCGAGTGGTCGATGGGGCGCGGTCAGATGCCGACTTCGCGCTGGTTCATCGGTGTCGACATCGGATCGAACACCGTTGAGCGTGTCCCGAAGGCGGCGATCACCACGCAGCTGCAACTACAGGTCTCACTGAACTCGAACGCCCGTGTCACGCAGACGCTCGTCTACGCCGACGAGACGAAGAATACGACCATGACGCCTGGCACGATTGTCGGCGGCGACCAGTCGCCGTACGTCTACCACGGCGGATCGTTCACCGTCGACGGGACGACTCAGAAGAAGATGCAGAGCGGGTCGATTGACATCACCAACGGCGGAAGCCTCGACCAGGGCTGGAACCGCAAGGCCGTCGACGCAGTCGCCGGCGATGCCGACTACACGGTGAACGCGACGAAGATAGCGACCGAGGAGACGAGTTCGAACGTCACGCTGGCCTATGGCAACTCGAACGCGCCGGCGACATCGTCCGGTATCGACGGTGTACCAGGGAAACTCCAACTCACCCGTGGCGATGGCGATCAGATCACTCTCTCGATGGAGGGTGTCACCACGAATACCTACGGCTGGGATAACGTCCCGCCGTCGGGCGACGAGCGCGTTCAGGAAGGTATCGAACTCTACCCAACCCGCGTCACGGCCAGTGCAGACGTCTCAATGGCCGACCCCTTCGCCTAACTACACATGCCACTGGAATCTGAAACTCTCACACTCGAGGAGGCAGTCGCCGATCTCGAGGACGAAAAAGAGGAACTGGCGGACGAGATGGCACAGATCCACCCGGATGAACGAACTGACGAGAACGCAGACTATCTCAAGCTCGGCCAGCAGGTGGGCGAAATCGAGCGCTACCTCGGCGGCCTCGACTGGGTCCGCGACGAGTTCGGCAGTGACGTCGAGTTCTCGTTGTCCGGTCTCACAACGGCAGAGACCCTCGAGGTCAACGACCGCGGCAACGATCTGCGCTCGGAGACGATCACGCCGACGAAGTCAACCAACAACATCGAATCGATCTTCTGGGTCGCGAAGGGTATCGACGAGGCGCCGTTCGTCGACGACGATGCAGACTACGATGCGAAGTGTGCGGCCGTTCGCAACCTGCCGCGGCAGATGACCGACTGGCTCGAAAGTCGCATCAACGACCTCAGCACAGTGGGAAACAGGAACGGGGGCAACTTCGACGAGTTGCTGCAGGAGAAAACCGAGCAGTACCACCAGACGTCGTCGTGACGTTCGCGACAGCGTTGTTGATGGCCCGCGGCCATTCGCCCGAAGACATCGCCGACTACGCGTGGCGCGATCTCGAGGCGTTCATGATTGTCCTCCCGTACACTAATCAGGCCCAGTCCGGGGGTATCCCCTTCTAAGAACATGTCCGACTTTGCAACTTCAGCGGCACTCGACGTCACAGTCTCACCGGATAGCCTGCGCAAGGCTCGTGGAACGATCGAGGACGAACTCGGTGGCGTCGAGGTAGAGGTCGGGGTCTCGACGACTGGCAGCCGCTCTGGCGGCGGTGGTCGAATGGCCGGCCGCGAGCGGGCGATGGGCCGGCAGCTCGACACGACGCGGAACGACCACCTCGCCGGAATCGACGGCCACTGGACCGAGAACCTCGATCTCAACCGCGAGCGTAACGACCTGCTCCGCCAACTCGCCGACATCACCGAAAAAGACGCTCAAACGGCTCGCAGCGCCGGTGGAGGTGGGTTGTCCGGCGGGGTGCTCGGCCTCGCGATCGGTGGCGTCGGCCTCGGGTCAATGCTGCTCTCAGGCCTGGGTTCGAGTATCAGCGACGCCATCGGCAAGCTCGACCCTCGAGACTGGAACATCCCCAGCCCGGTCCCAGATGACTGGGAAATGCCATCGCCCGTTCCGACGGACTGGCAGATCCCCGATCTGGTTCCTGACGACTGGAAGATGCCGTCTCCGGTACCGGATAACTGGAGCATGCCGTCCCCGGTACCGGATAACTGGAACATGCCCTCTCCAGTCCCAGACGACTGGAACATGCCGTCACCAGTCCCTGAAAGTTGGAATATGCCCTCGCCAGTGCCAGACGACTGGGAAATACCGTCTCCGGTGCCGGATGACTGGGGTATTCCTGATATCACGATCGACAAACCTGACTGGATTCCGATTCCGACCGGGTCGCCTGTTGGAACTGGTAGTCCGTCTGGAGATGGCTCTCCGAGCGGCAACGGTGGGGGGCTGGGCCCTTGGATCGCTGGGGCTGCTGCAGGGGCATATGCTGCAGGCCAGCAGTTTGTGAAATTTGGTGGAAAAGCAGCCGGACCGAAGGCTGCTTCTGCAACAACTCCAGCGATGGACGCGGCAGCGCTTCCTGATGAGATGTTCCCGGACGGAGAGAACCCGTGGAAAGATCAGTCGATGCTCGAACGATTTCGGGGAGCATACGGCATTTTCCCCGGCGGGAATTTAAACAACCCTCCAGAGAAGCGTCCTGCTGACGATCCAAACCAGTGGAAGACGTCGCCGACCAATGTGCGTCCAAGCCCCGGAACTATTGATCTGGACAATTACGATATCGAAACCCAATCCCAAAGCGATAGTGGTGGAGGGGGATCTAATGGAGGCGACAGCGGGGGCACAAGCATCTTCAACCAGATGCTTGCTGAGGCCTATCGACAAGGGGCTAAAGCCAAACAGCAGCAGGCAACGTCCAGTAGCCAGGAGTCCGGCACAGATCAAAGTGGCCGCAACGTCACTGCTGAACAGACGAATAGCTTCGAGATCAACGCAGATACATCCGATCTCGAGCGCGAGGTTCAGAAACGATTCAAAGAGGTAGAGGAGGAACTGGAGAAGCTATCAAGGGCGCTTAACCCATAACTCCGAAAGGGAATTGTAGGCAACTGCCTACCGTCGGTGGCGTCATGTTCTCGATATCCAACTATTCGCACATAAGAATTCGGCCATTTCACCATGTCAGAATCATTCACACTCACAATTCCGGCAGACTTCGGAAACAGTACCGTAGAGGGGGTGTTCGAAGCGTTCGTCAATCCTCAAGATGATGACGAAGTCCGAACGGGCTATCTCCTCGACAGCGGACTCGACCAAGCACTTGCGATCCTCCGGGGTCTTCTCGAGGATGGCGAGCCCGATCGCAAGGGCATCCACCTCGATCTCGGTGGAGGAACTCACGCGATCGGACTCCGGGCGGACGTGAACTCGGAAGCAACGGAAGATGAAAATGGAAACGTCTTGCAGTGGGGCTCGTCCAACGATCCGACCCAGTTCAGCGCGACGACGGCCACTGGAGGAACGGCCCTCCAGAAAACTCAGATTTTTCAGCACTATACACGCGTCGCTGGGGCAGACTCATTGACGCCAGCGACGCTGGAGTACGGCGAATACTCTACTGACGGCGTCCTCGAGCCGCTGGATGTCGTTTTCGAGCAGCCGAAGTTCGAACGCAAAAGTGCGGATACGTACCAGTTTACGGGAACATTCGTCGAGACGGTTGACCTCAACCGATCGCTCGACGGCAGCAAGCAGACCGAGGCATGACCGATGCCAGACCTACAACTCTATACACTCATCGTCGCGAGCGCCTCGCAGTCCGAACTCGGAAACCGACAGCGCCAGCAGTTGGCGCAGTCCGGTATCCTCAATCAAGATGGTGGGGTCGCAGAACAGCTCTCGAGTAATCCAGCCGACCAGACGCTCGACGGCGTCTACCGCGGTCGATATGCGGAGAAGATGGCGACGGAGATTGAAGAACTCTCGTCAGCATCTGGGTTCGAGGCTGTCCCACTGGCCGGTGTCGATGGAGCAACGCCAGCTGACGGCTACTACGTCGTCGAAGAGGAAGATATCGGACCGGCAGAGGCACAGACAGGCAAGGCCCAGCGCTACGAACTTTCACTCTCCAAGAAAGGCACTCGAAACGACAACTGGAGAGCTCTCGAGACGACGCCAGGCCAACTGGACCGCGACGCGTGGGGTGCCGACCTCACGGCCCACGTCGGCGTCCCATCGGCCGCCAGCAAGGTCCAGTGGTTCAACGCCGATGGGGACGGCACTCGAGTTCCGGCATCGCTCGTCGAGACCCGCAGCGCCGAGCTCGGCGACATCGACATCTACGATCTCGAGGACGCCCCCTGGTATGCACCCCCGCCGTTCAAAGAGGAACCGCCGACGTTGCTCTACGAGATCCCCTACACAGCTGAGGAGAACGTCGACGTCCGCGTCTACGACACGCTCGGCCAGGCCAGCAAGAAGGACGGAAACGGAGATCTCCAGTGGCAGAAGCTGTTCTCGACCCAGCACGACTTCGATCACGAGCTCGTCATCGACACCGGGCTCCTTCGACTCCGTCTCGACGAGGCCGCCGGCACGATCGAGGCCGAGACCTGGGATTCGGGCACCGGCGCCTGGACGACGGTCGGCCTCGAGGCAGATCAGCCGTCGACGGTCACGCTGTTCGACATCGATCTCGAGACGGTCGCGATGGCTCGGGTTCGAGCCCAGCTGACCTTCGACATCGGCGGCACCCTGTTCGCGCTCAACGCGATCGTCGCTCGAGGTGCCGAGGACGTCCTGTTCGGGCTGCCCGAAAACGAGACGGGGCCGGTCGACGCGGATCTCGAGAACTGGCTCTCGCCGATCGCGTCGACGAGCATCGTCGATCCGCAGGCCGAGAAAACGCTGACGGCGCGAAAAGAGGTGCGCCTGTAGATGGGGACAACGACAACAACGTATACAACCGTCGGGCAGCATTCGTGGACGGCTCCGGCCGGAGCGTATCAGATTGAAGTCGAAGCCGGGGGCGCAGCCGGATCAGTCGGACAGGGCGGGTATGAAACATCCGCCGGTGGCGATGGTGATGTGACGAAAGGACAGCTATCGATCACTAACGGCGATCAGTTTGATATCTACGTCGGGGACGCTGGATCCGTCGGAAGTGGTGGATTCAATGGCGGCGGCGGAGCGGAAGATCTCTCGGGAAGTACGTATGACACACCCCCCATAGGCGGCGGTGGCGGTGGGGCCTCCGACATCCGCCCAGCCGGCGCAACGATCAGCAATGCGTTGATCGTTGGCCCCGGAGGCGGTGGTGGCGCTGGGACTTCACTTTCATACACACAAAACGCCGATACAGCTGTCAGCGTGGGTGCGGTCGGGACAGGCGACTCGAGCAGCGCATCTGTTTCAAGTGGCAATGCGTCAGCGACTACCTCCGGGGCATCGGCTGGCGTTAATGCGGACGGTGTCGGTGGGACCGGTGTATTCCGCGAAGAAAAAGAAGCGTTCGGCAATTGTGCCGGCTCCGCAGGCGGTGGAGGTGGCGGACATGACGGTGGTGGCGGTGGGAACGCAGCCAGCGATGCCGACACAGTCAACGATCAAAACGTCGTCGCAGTCACTGGCGGCGGTGGTGGCTCCGCTCACGTCGACAGCAGTGGGACCGTCCAAACGCCCAGTACAGCAACGAACAGCGGAGATGGCTACGTCGAGGTCACCGTCTACACGCTCGAGGGTGTCACGAACGTCACGGCGACCTACGATGCCGACGATCAGATCACGCTCTCGTGGGACAAAGCAGATACGAACGATAGCCCCGACGATTACGAGATCCAGATCAACCGCGACGGGGCCGGCTGGGTGTCGCCGGCTGGGGGTCCAGCGACAGTCGCCGAAGATGGCTCGAGCAGCTATTCAGCGACCTACACCCCGGAAAGCTCCGCCGGGAGTGCGATCGATTACGATGGCTCTGTCGGCATGGATTCCGCGTTTGAGTTCCGGGTTCGGATGGCGACCGATGACGGAACAACGACCGATTGGGTCTCCAGTGACACCGTCCTCACCACGGCAACTCCGCCGTATGGCCTGAGTGTCACCCGACCAGATGTTGGGACGTTCCGGTTCCATTACACCGTTCAGTCGGATCTCGCTACCAACCTCCGCCTCGAATACCGAGAGGATACAGGGAGTGGCTACGGGGCGTGGACGTGGTTCGACACCGTCTCAGCGTCCGAGAGTCATCTGATCAGTGGGTCACCGGATACGAAAGACAGTGATGTAACGATCGAATATACCGTCGGAACGAGCTATCAGGCGGGGGTGGCACTCCAGCACGATGCTCGCTACCAGTTCCGTGCCGAAACAGATATCCCGTCGAACCCAAACTCGGCGGATGTCTACGCCGATTACGGAAATCGATTCAACGTCTATTTCGACGATGACTTCGCAAGTGGCGATGCCTCGGCGTGGGACGCAACCAGCGGCTCTGCGACGGTCACCGATACGCTGGATTCCGTATTCGTAGCAGGTGATAGTGCCCGAACCCCGGAAACGGGTGGCTTCGCCGTCGAGATGGGCGGTGCTGGCTACGTCGAGAAAAGCCTCGGCGATCTCTCAGGGCAGTCAGATGTCCATGTCCGGGTGACGGTTCAGACGGCCAGCAACGACAACTCGAGCGAACGCGGGGACCTCTGGTGGTACGACGGCTCGACGTGGCAAACCCTCAGACAGTGGGGATGGGAATACGACGGACAAGGCTGGATGGAGTATCACGCTGCCGTCCCAGCCAGCTACCTCGCAATTGATAATCGCATCCGCGTCGGTCGGGATGAGGGCGGTGGCGTTGACTACGTCGCATTCGATCGCGTGATAGTCTCCGACAATCTCCACGAGTATACGAGACCCGCTGCACCAACGGGTCTCACGCTCGAGACGACTGGTGAAGGCGAGATCACGTATTCGTTCACCGATAATATGGCGATTCAGGAGGCCAGCCGTCCGTTTGGGGACCTGTACCTCGACGGCACATTGCAATCGAAAAACGGTGGGACATCGAACACGATCACCGGTCTCACGGATGGGGAGGAGTACATGATCGAACCTCGAGTCGCTCCCATACAACCCCGGTACGGCTCGACAGATGTGTTCTGGAACTCTACGGGGGCGACGAGTACGATCGTCACCATCCTCCCCGCACCGACGAATCTCGCCGTCGACAGCGTCACGATCGACAGCGCGACGATCTCATGGACTGACAACCACGACTACGGCGATACCCGGGTCGAGTTTAAACAGTCCGATGCGGGGTCGTGGACGACGTTCAGCACCCTCGCTCGCAACACCGAGACAGAGACGGTCGCCAACCTTCTCCACGGCGAGCTATACGACACACGGGTCGTCGCACAGACTGAGCACACCACAACGGAGGACAACTGATGCCGACACAATTCACCACGAATCTCCCGGACGTTATGTCGCTCGCCCTCGACGCGAGCAACGCCGAATCACTGATCGCTAACTGGAGCGCCAGTATCAACAACGGCGAGTTCCGGATCGAACTTCGTGATGACAATCCGGACGGCAACCACCCTCCCTACGAGTTCGAGGCGACGGTTCCGTGGGATGAAACGTACCAGCACACTATCCAGAACATCCTCGGCGGCGAGCAGTACAGCGTTCGAATCCGAACGCAGACCGAGCATGTCGACGGCGAGTGGATCGCTGCCGAGGAGCTCACAAAGCTGCGCGCCTCAAGTGACGTGACGTTCGCGAACGTCGCCGAGGCCTCGCTGGACGTTCAGTGGACGATCAATAACGACTTCCGTGGCTCCCATCAGATCTATCGTCGACGTGCCGACTACGAGTACGACGGCGCAGGCTGGGACCTTGTTGGGAGTGCTGCTTCAGACGCAGCGTCGTACGCTGACGGTGGTGTCGCCCCTATTCGACCGTACGAATACTACGTGAGAACTCTCACACAGTGGCAGTACGCCGACAGCACAGTCAGCAGTAGCGTCGAGACCGCTGACGCGGGACTTGTCCAGTCGTCAACAGGCTCGAGCGGCTGGCACATTGAGATCGACCATCCGTCGGGGCAGACGATCACGCCACAGGTCTTGGATGATGCCCGCCTCGAGCCGCGGGTCAATGACCTACCGCGGGCCCGCATCCCAGTTCCGCGGAACGAGGCCTACACGCTCGAAGCCTACGAGGGCGCAGACATGCGGGTGTGGAAGGACGGCGATCGTCAGCCGATCGGTGAGCTCGAAGACGTCGTTCTCGACCCCGGCCAGACGGAACTGGTCGGCATCGGTGGCACGCAACTCCAACGGCGGGTGGATCGCGACGTCGTCCAGGAGGAGGCGCACGTACTCGCCGAGGATCTCATCACGACCGAGACGGACTACATGGCGGTCGTCGACGAGCCTGTGGTTGAGGAGGTGACCGACGCTCTCCTCCAGGCGGCGACGGCAGGCGAGGAGTTCGTGGAGTACTTTGACACCGGCGGACCGGATCCTATCGAACCACGCACCGATGCCCTTGAGCGTACGCAGACAGCCTATCTGTTCGACGCCGGCGAGGGTGGCTTTCCGATGATCAACAACGTTGGTCAGGCGGGTAACGACGAGTTCTCCGGTGGCGATGGCCTGGGGCTCTCGTCCGCCGGCGATTGGATCGAAACTGACAACTTCACTATCGAGCACACGATCGCTGAAAACGAGGTCGGGACTGCAATCCGAGCGATGGACAACGGACAGAACGAGGCCCAACTCGAGATCCAAATCTACGACGCGGGAACTGACGATCTCGTCGGGAGTGTTGCTGTGACTGCCAGCTATGCGACCAGTGGCCCGCTCTGGCATGGTGGCGCGACGAACCGAGGCGGCGATGTCGAGACCTGGACGAGCGGCGATCTCGTCCCTGGTAACTATTACCTCCGTGTCGAGTGCACCCAGTCGGGCGACGAGGTCGAGGTCGACGTGGTCTCGCTGCACGATATGCGCTACTACACCAGCGATAATTTCTCGAGCAACGTCCACGAGGCCAACGGATATCTCGACGAGCCGCATGACTACGAGACGGCGGCGGTCGAGTCGATCGACGCCCAGACCGTCTACTCGGTCCGAACGGGATACCTTGATATGGTCTGGAACGACACGACCGGTAACCAGGCGATCGCGGTCTCGAACGACAGTGGCCGCACGTGGATCGAGGCGGTGAACACGAGTTCGGTGTCGGCCGACTTCGAAGGATCCGGCGCCAACCTCCGGACACGTCTGACTGCCGGCGGCTACTCACCGAATGGTGCGCGTGCGCAGTCGCCCCGCTATGGCTACGAACCCCAGCGGATCGAGAGCTACGAGCTACGGATGGACGGGGACGACACGCCGCTGGTCATCAACGACGCCCGAGACGCCAACATCAGGGACATTCTGACCAACTGGGCGGACCGCTCCGACTCTCTGTGGGAAGTCCGACAAGACGGCGACCAGACAGTCATCCACTGGGCGCAGGCCGGCCAGCGCTCGAGTGACCGCGACCTCTCTCTGTCCTCATACTCCGTGACCAAGCGCGGCGATCGGACGCTGCGCTGTACGGTTAAGGGTGGTGCTCGGACGGCCCGCGAGACTGTCGACGCTGTCCTCGATGACCCCATCGCTCTCGAGAACCAATACGTTGTTTCAGGCAGTGAGGCAGTTCGAGACGCAGATACGGGCGAACGGTACGAGTACCTCAGAGATTATATCATCCAAAAACCCACTGGCACTCTCGAAGTGCTCTCAAACGGAAGCATCGCCGATGGACAGACGCTCGAGGTCGAGTACGACTACAAGGTTTCGGACAGCTATGAGGCCGACGAGTATGATGGTGAGGCACGTTACGATCGCGAAGAAACGATCAACGCGATTACCACCGAGCGCGGCTGCGAGCTCGCCGCAAAGCTAATCGTCGATACGACCTCGACGCCACGGTGGGAGGCCGACGTCGAGATCCCGGCCGGCGACCGCGTCGGTGGACTCCTTGAGGCGCTGGACGTCGACGGGATCGCCGGCGAGGTGATGAGTGTCTACAGCCTCGATGTCACACCGGAGCGGCTCTCGCTCCGGCTGGGGTCGCGATCACGGGTCGAGGAGACGGTCCAGCAGATTCAGTCAACCGTCGACGCGGCGAGCGACCGGGTGTAACGGAGTACGCGACGGCCTTGTATGGTCGACCCCATCACTACACGGTTGTGTGACAAGCAGTGACGATTCTAAGAGAGTTAGAATCGGGACGAAGTTGATAAGCGTGCACCGAACAGATACACTGTCGCGTTTCCCACCGCGCGACAAGGGCGCTCCAATCACGCCTGTCTGACATTACTCTCAGCCTCGCCCGGCGGCGGCCGTTGCCCCCGGCCCTCCGGGCGTTCTGAGGGGTTTCGAGGAGACTATACACTGATTTAGATCGATATCTGCCTGATCTCAAGTTCGCCGACGGTCTCGACGTCGTGGCCAACGGGATGGTTGGTGCTGACTATTACACTGATCTCGAGGAATCGGCCAGCGAGACTGCTAAATGTACACAAACGGATGTAATCTCTCGACCTCACGTTCACTGGCCGTCCAACAGTAATTAGAACTCACATGGTAGAGATAGCGTCAGCTATCGCGTTTTTCAATCGACATCTCTCCCTCATGGGTGATGGGATCACATGCAAACCCGTCGGCAACACGGTAGTACTCGAGGACGTAGCGGACATCTCCTTCCACGGTATCATACCCCTCAAGGTCGGCTGCCGTGATCACCTCGCCAAAGCCGTCGTAGAGCTTTCGAAGCGATGTCCCATCGATACGTACTGATGGCGTTTCGCCGACTGAGTACCGACGCATCGGATAGGCGTCGAAATGGTCGCAGCTGATCACCCACGTCACGTTCTCGTCTGGTCGTACTTCCCGAACAACTGATTCGTATTTCTCCAGCTCACGCTTTCCGAGTGTGTGCAGGATCCAGTCATATACCTCGCGTTCGACGCCGCGCTGGACGACGTTCTTCTTCGAGAAATCGATCCCCTCGAGTTGCGAACGGTTCGTTTCGACGAACACTTCCGCTGCTTGGGGCTCATCGCCCTCGAGATAATAGACGGTCGTGAACCGACCTGCACCGCCACTGTTCGTCAGATCAGTTGACTGCGTGACTTTTATTTGGCGGAGTTCGGCCCGCTCGTCGTAGGATAACCCCCCAACGTTGATTTTCGTCTGGGGGCACTCGGCAAGCTGGTCATAGAGTGAGGTCACAATAGAACGGGCTTGGGGTTTCACAACCGTATTTATTCCGACTCCGCTGTCGGTATCGGGTGCTGTCGCTGATGGGTATAGCGCCCAATAAAAGAAACCGCGGAAGTTAGGGCCGGAGTGATCCGGTAGTTCTACAGCTTAGTTCTGACGGCGGAGTGCCAGCATGGCAGCGCCGAGGAGTGCGACGAGAGCGACGCCGACACCGAAGCCGGGCGTGCCATCGTCGTCGGAGTCGGAGCCGGAGTCATCCGAGCCGGAGTCGCCGGAGCCGGAGTCATCCGAGCCGGAGTCGCCGGAGCCGGAGTCGTCGGAGCCGGAGTCGTCAGAGTTGCCCGGGTCGTCGGACTCGACGACGCTCAGCGCACCTTCGTCGGTGGCGTTACCAGCGTGGGCTTCCCAGCTGATTTCGGAGCCTGCTTCGCTGGTGTTGAAGTCAGTATAGGTGCGAGTGACGTCCTCACCAGCTGCGAGGGTGAGCTGTTCCTGGGTGATAGTCTCGTCGCCAATGTCGACGTGGAAGTCAACAGTACCTTCGGCGTCACCGCTGTTGGTGACGGTCACGACGAGTTCGCCCTCTTCGCCAACCTGAACCTCAGAGGAAGTGAGTTCTCCGTCGATGGAGATGTTTGCCTCAGGTTCGGGTTCAGAAGCGACGATGATGCCGCTGCTCTTAGCCGCATCGCCAATAGAGGGACTGACGCGGACCGTCTTGAGCTCATCACCGGCGGAACGGTCACTGAAGTCGAACGTTGCGGAGATCATACCATCCTCTCCAACGGTGGTCTCCTGCTCGTAGACCTCCGTCTGGAAGCGGACGTAGTAGTCAGCTGTCGTACCAGGCGCGAGGTTAGTCTGCGCGCTGATCTCGGATTCTGCGCTGTTCGAGACCTGCAGACGGTCGTCCTCGTTGAACTCCCCGGTCAGTTCGGTATTGATTGCTTCGACGTCAAAGTCTGTATCGACGGTCTCAACTTCGTCCTCGTCAACGTAGGCGTTTTCGGTGCCGTTAACTTCGAACTCAGCGTTCCACTCTTCTCCAGCGGACAGATCGTAGTCCTCATCACTGACATCTGCGAGGTCAGCAGTGTTGAAGATCACGTAGAACGTTCCATTGTCAGCGTCCTCGTAAATGTGATAGTTGATTCCCTTGTCGTCAAGGTCAGCAAGGGTGAAGGTTTCAGTCGTATCGAACGCACCGGTGCTCTGTCGTTCGTATGTGAGGCTGAGACCTTGGCCACTGTTCAGACCGGAGTCCGCACCCGTAGCCTGAAGTTGGCTGTAGATACCAGTCGCTTCAACCTGTGTGATCAGGTAGTCACCACTTGCGACATAGTCGCGCTCGGTCGCAGATCCAAGGAAGTCTTCAGGATTATCGCTGTCGTAATCGATCTCCGACGGTGCGACATGCGTCGTGATTCCGTCAGTGGATCGGTCGTTGAGGATCAGCAGTGCGCCGTCAGTAACGTCTTCTGCGGGATCGTACTGAGCCTCAAGGTCGTATTCGACTGCTGGCAGCGCCGTCTGTGAGGTTGCCCAGTCGAATTCCGTGTTCGCTGCATCGTAGTCGCTGCTCGAGATTTCCTCACCGTCTCCATCGAGGAGTTTGACGATCTCGCCGTTGTACGTATCGACGACAACAGTCACGTCCTCTTCGTTGACATCGGAAACATTGATGTTTGCGACGTGAGTGCCCTCGTGGGTCAGGTTGAGGTACGCGTTGTTGGTGTTGGTGAGGTCGAGATCGATTTCGACATTGTCACCAGCGACACCTTGGTAGGTGGTCTGACCAAAGTTAACTTCTGAGGAACCCTGTTCCACGACAGTAATCTCGGCAGTATCCGAGGCCGTCGTGTCGGTCACGTCGAACGTGAAGGAATAGTTCCCGGCTTCTTCACTGTCGCCGAAGGTAGTCGCAATATTTTCTTCGGCAGCTTCTCCAGACTGATTGTTGAGGCCAGTGAGAAGGACTGCGTTGTCGTCCGCAGCATCACCAGTGCCAGCGTCAGCGTTATCGAAGATGGCGGCGAGTTCCGAATCGCTGAGGTTTTCTCCCTCATACTCACCAGTGACACTGACCTCAACTGCGTTATCTGCGTCACCAGAGCGGCGTGCGTAGTCACTCACGTCTTCGTATGTGAGGCCAGCATTGCCGCCCTGAACGACAGTATTACTATTGAAACCAGTGCTGATTTCGTGTTCGTTGATCCAGATGGATCCGTTACTGGAACCATCCACCTCAATGTTGTAACGTCCTGCACTGAGGTCACTCGTGTCGAGCATGGCGGAGCCGTCGTTAACACGAAGGCTTTTCACCACGTCGCCACCCTGCGTCAGGTCAGCAGGTGACTGGAGGTTTGTAATATTTACTTGTTGTCCGATCCAGACGTTATCTCCGTTGAGATCGTTTGCATCGATCGTTGCATCTGCGTTTGTCGCCGTCTGTGCTGCCGCCGCACCCGTGAAGGAAACGGTCATGGCAACAACAGAGAGGACCATAAGCGCTGCCAGGACGACTGCACGTCCCTTGTCGCGATAGGTCGTTTCGTTTGTCATTATGTTTTTGTTATTGTCGTGTCTGCGTTAGTTTGCGTGCGATTCAACGGAAGCGACCGTCCACGTGGTATCGACATCTCGCCGCATACCGACGGGCCTCCGGATAGGGGTATTAATATCAACTTACCACTCATGGCATAAGCTTTGTGTCCCCTTACCCCATTTTTCCAACCGATTCAATACCCTCTGAATTTGATGTCCTACGCATGCACACGGCTACTTCCTGAATATAGCATCCACAATCTACAATGTCACTGTCGGTGAAGATAGCATCCACGATATACAATGTCTCTGTCGGAAGAATAATGGTATTCAGCAAAACGATATTAGCATGGGGTTACTCCCCACATAACGTCGCGATCGTGATATGGCGTTTCGCGCTGCCTGGGGAAAGCTACCGGGTAGGGACCGTAGTTTTCTTCTCCCACGGCGCGTTTTCCAACCTCAAAGTGCTAACTCTGTGTCACCCAGGGATCTCTACAGCGTTGACTGGTGCTCTGCATAGAACATCGTGCATCACAGAAACGTCGGCTAGAGGCCAGCGTTGAGCTCCCATCTATTAGGTGATGTATCACTCAGGGGTGGGTCCGACGTCATGATCGACAAGCTGGTTGGCAGTCAGCTGCCAGGCTTGCTCGGCGAGTTCGGGATCCACGTCTTCGTAATAGACATTGAACTCGGTTAGTGCGACGGCGATCAGGAGGTCTTCGCGACGATCGTCGATACCGCGTGCTTCCCCGATTCGATCCTCGAGCGATCAGTTCCGGACGGCAAGTCCTTCATCGATGACTCGAGAGGGGCTCCCAGACCGTGACGATCGATGCGCCAGCAGTGGCGAGTTTCAAGTCGGAGACCTATCCCATTCAGAACTGGCGGCTATCGTTCGCTGGCAACTAGGACGATAGCTGACATGTCGAACTTGATCTCGGTGGGATTTCAAAGGATCAGTAGGACGATTCCAACGCACTTGGAATCGGAGCGAGATTGATATAGGAAAGGACGAACATATTCACTGTCGCGCTCCCACCACGCGACAATCAGCACCAAACCCCACAGATCCAGTTTCCATGCCGCCCGGCGGCCATCCCCCCTGCGCCCATCCGGGCGGCCTTTTGAGGTCTTCTCGAGACGATTAGACACCGAGCGATAGCTATCCGATCTCGAGGGCGTCGACGGCCTCGGCGGGCTCGACGTCGCGATCGACGAGGCGGCTCGCTGCGAGTTGCCAGGCATGCACGGCGAGTTCGGGATCAGCAGCTTCGTAGTGGACAGAAAACTCGGCCAGTGCAATAGCGATCAAGAGGTCTTCGCGATGATCGTCCAGAGAGATCGCCGGCGTTGGCCGCGGCTTCCCGTATAAATTCTCGCATCACAGAAACGCCGGCCAGAGGCCAGCGTTGAGCCCCCATCCAAAGTCAATGGGTATCGACTTGGGTGGGACCGAAATCGGGTCTGACAATATGGCTATTGGCTTCACGTCGGAACGTGATTCGATCTCGGAAGACGAGGGACCGTATGTCTAATGTCGGACGGATTCTGTCTGGCAACGACTGAATCCATGCCCCCTCGCCATCCACCCTTTGGAATTGGTAATCCATCAACTTGTCGGCTATATAACACCATACGAAACCACTACTGCCCATATCCGAGCACAATAATTTGTTGGATGAGGTACTATCGTTCGACAGGGTTCACTCGCATTTCCTTTTCCTGAAACCGAATTGTGTAGCCGCTTGGATTACTGGCCACTTGGCTGTTCTAACACCTTTGCAACCGTGAGCAGCATGTCGAATTTGGTCGGTTCATCGGTGAGTTGTATCGTCTGCTCGTCCTTGTTGTAGTAGATGAACTCGAGCGGCTGCGTTTTTGGCAGGTGTTTGTGGTACAGGGACAGTTCGATGTCTTCCAGATTGCCATCAGATTTCGTTTCCGCCGCATCTGCTTCCATTTCGGCAACCGTCTCCACTACATCGTCTATGTGAACAGGTCCATCCTGCTCTTGAAGATAATACAATGTGTACCGCCGCCGGTCATTACGCAACAGATCTAGCGTCTTATCAACAGAAACCATGTAAGTAAGTAGTACTCGGTCAAGTAAAACCATGATGGTTGTGGAGGAGAGTTAGCCCCAATAGCCATAACTATTGGAAATAAGAAATTCGTCATTTATTAATGCAATCACGTAAAGAACCCGCTATGGGAGGGAATTCGGTTAGGAAAGAAGACATCTGCGTCAGTATCCTTGATAGTGTTGCACAAAAGGATGATACAGATCCTTTAGATCTTCCTCCGTTATACAATAGTATTGATTCTGACGCCCTTGGTGATCTGTTCGCGACGACTACGGATGAGGCAGAGCGATCTGGCCGGATCGAATTCCGATATGCTGGGTATCAGGTCCTCGTCGAATTTGATGAGGAGCCAACGGTCACAGTGGAAGGGATCTCAACACGGAGCTAACGGAAGAGTCGGTCCGGCCCAGATAGCGATAAGAGGGGTCGCGTCTGTTCACTTCATATGCACGAGGAGGAACGGAATCGACGCGTCATTAGATACGAGCTCGGGAAGCGACTCCTGGAGCTCCGTGACGGTGACGTCGAGGCAATGGTTGAGGCGCTCGCCACGCCGTTCGAGGGAAATCTCGTTGCAGACGTGATCGTGGCCGCGAGGCACTGGTCTACCGATCAAACGAGTTCTTCGCGATAGGGGCGACGCTCGATACCTACACCATCAACACCGACGGCACTCAGGCCTACGGCGGACGGCTCGAGAACGATGTCGATCTTGAGGACTGGCTCGAGGAGCATCGCAATGATCTGGACTGGCTGTATCGCGAGTGGCGGTAGTCATCCCTCGATCTCACGCTCTTCAAGAACGTCGACGACGTCCTCCAGATGAAAATGGACACGTCGAAACACGACCCTGTCGCCGTCCGTATAGAGTCGTTCCTGCTCCAGCGTTTTCTCCTCACGATCGTTGTCGACGACGCCGCGCGAGCGGTACGCGTAGGCCTGCATCGTCCCGTCAGAGAAGTGTGTCACCCAGATCGACCACTCGTCACCCAGCGATCGCGAACCGCTGCCTCGAGGCGCTCGAGCGTTTGGTGGGTTGTCTGTACTTACCGCGATTTTCACGGCCAAGTCAACTATACCGATCGAAACCTCATCGAAAAGTGGTTTCACACCCTCAAAATGAGTATTGACCGTCTCCATACTTCGTGGGCGGGCAGTCGGGCGAGCGTCCGCGAGTGGCTTGAACAGTTCGTGCATTAATTACAGCTATCAGAGACCGCGCCAATCTCTCGATAGAAAGGCACCAATCAAGGAGGGACAGAACTGGACAGTGCCGCTGATACCGGTATATCAAGCCAGTTCATTTTTCATCTTACTCTGGTTGCTTGTGGCTGTTAACAAATGCCGAATAGATAAACCACTGTCTATTGTTAGAGTACATCTTGAGTGATTCCACCGTCAACCTTGACCGCCTCCCCAGTAATATTGCGATTTTGGGCGAAAAAGACAGCGAGGCGTCCCATGTCTTCAGGCTTTTGGTCGCGGTGAAGCGGAATGGATCGCTGGATCGTATCCTCATAAGCCTCACCGCTAGCAGGCGTAAGTACATCGCGCCACATTGGCGTGTCAACGATACCGGGGCAAATCGCGTTGACTGTTACGTCATCCTCGGCAAGTTCAAGTGCAAGTGTTTTTGTGAGCGCCATGACGGAGTGTTTTGACGCCGAATAGTGGGCGATTCCTTTAGATCCGATTTCGCCTGCGATTGAGGCAGTGTTGATGATCGTCCCCCCACCCTTGAGATGTGGGATAGCTGCTCGTGCACAGAGGAATACCCCCTTTGCATTGACATCCATAACAGCATCCCACTGGCCCTCATCCATCTCTTCGACGGGCGAATACGAGATGATACCAGCGTTGCTTGCGAGTATATCAAGACTTCCAAGTTCTTCAACCGTTGTCTCAACCATATCCCTGACCTGCTCTGCGTCAGTGACATCACACTCAATAAGCCGCGCCTCCGCTCCCAGGGAATTGAGCTCGTCAGCAAGTTCAAGTGCATGCTCGCGGTTGTCTGGCTTTGTGTCGCTCTCGGCTGCTTCCTCAGAAACACCAAGGTCTACAAGAGCGAGATCACAACCTTCCTTCGCTAGCTCACGTGTGATACCACCACCAATATCGCCTGCTGCACCGGTGACGATAGCAACCAAACTATCTAGATTATGTTCTTCTACCATATGCTGCCTCCAACTAGTCTGGAAATCAACGTTCGGCTTGCGAATAACGGCATTGTTCAGATTAGTTGGTTCCAGCAATATGCGTAGCTCTGGATCCGTGTTTCAGCGGCTGCTGGATTGGTGGCCACCCTCTAATCACGAGCGTATCTAAAATAAGAACCGACCTCTTCCATAATTCATGGGTCGGCAGTCGGTCAAACGTACACATATGAGTTGAACAGTTCGCACATTACTACAATCAGCAAAGACCGCATCAAGTTCTCAACAGAAAAACACCAGTCGAGGCAGTTTAGAACTAAACAGTGCTGATGCCTCCGATCTCCCATTCCCACCCCTTTAGAGGTGCGACCCCTTTCCCTACTCTGTTTTCAAAACGTTCTCACGGAGATGCGCCGGGCCGTTCTTCGTTTTCAGCAGGCCGTGGGGACCGAATCGAGAAATCGATGTTCTCGGCCCCTTCTCGGAGAATCGGCTTCTTGCTCTGTCCACTTGTCTCGAACTCGAGGACGCCTAATAATTCGAGTTCTTTCAGATTTCGATGCACTTAACGGTAGTTACGGCCAATAGCGGCTGCCGCCTGGCGGATGCTCTCTGGGCGTTGAGAGACGATCGCCTCGATGAGCTAAATATTCGACGTGCGCATGAGTCGGTCGACATCGTCCAATTCCTCGAAGTTCAGGACGAAACGCACGTCCTGTTCGATCGTCTCGCCACTCTCGCCGGCGTCATCGGGCTTGTCGTGCTGGTGGGGATTTCGGCCGGTCGACGTAGTGCTGCGAGGCGGTCTCGGTCCGGACGTTTCCCTCGGTGGCCTTCCACGCTTCGAGCTTGTCGACGATCGACTGGAACGACTCTTTGCGCGTGGGCGTGAGGTCGCCCGGATAGGATTCGCGGTTGGCTGGGTCGGTGCAGCCGTGGCCTCGAGGCCAGTCGATGGTTCGCTTGTCAGTGTACTGGGTGCTACTCAGCGTCCACCTCCTCAACTTCCATGAGGATCGCGATTTCGCGAAGCGTGTCTTCGAGATCGTGGGCCACGTCGTCCAGGCCGGCGACTTGGCGCTGGAGTTCGTCGCCCGGCATCTCGAGATCGCCGTAATCCAGATCAGTCCGCGCATTATCGATGTAGTCCGCCGCAGAGCGGAGGTGATCTGCCGGACTACTCATCGCGATCCGCCTCCCCGCGTGGGTCTTCGGCGAATTTGAACTCTCGAGTAGGCTCGTGGATTAGTTCAACGAAGCCTGCAGCCTCGAGCACTTCGAGCCGGTTGTAGACACTATTTCTCGAGAAGTCGGTCTCATCGACGAGACGCCCTTTCGTTGCGATCCCCCACGGCTCGTCTCCACCGCGCCCCTCTTTCAGCACGTCGAGAATGGCACGATCTGTCCGTGTCAGGTCATCCGCATCCATGTCTTGAGGAGACTGTGCAGTCGCCATGTGCATAAGTACCAGTTGTAAGCACTAAGCCATTGTGATGTGGATGGGGCTAATGACTGTGCATTATGCACAATCTTTATGGTACTGGCGAATAGAGTAGTAACTGTGACGCAGGGTGGCCGGGAAAACGGTTCTCGGCCGGGTGCTCTAACACCCGACCTGTGTCCTCGGAAGAAGGACAATGAGTATTCAACCGCGAATCCACGAAACGGTTTCGGACGAACCGACCGACGACCACACCTCCATCGAATTGAACGAGATCGTCGCGCAGACGGTCCCGACCGGCGACGAGCTCCCGGACTTCCAGGAGTTCAACGCCGTGTGCAAGGCGACGAAGGACACGCTCGAGCATGTTATCGAACAGGGAGCAGACCTATGATAGCCGGCAGAGATCCCAACGGCTGCGAACGCTGCGATGCACTCCGACCGCTCGATGCTCGCGGCCTATGTGACTCCTGCGGGAAGGTTGTCGATCGGCGCGAACTCAGGGCCCGAGTCGCGAATGCCCGCGAACAGCAGGCTCAACAAGATCTCGAGCACCAGCGTCAGCTCGCTTGCGAAGCCGATGCGGTCGCCGGCCCAGAGATCCGTGCCGGCGGCGACGGCGGAGGTGAGTGGTGATGCAGGCTCGGAAACGACTCAACGAACTCGCTCACAAGCACGCGAACGCGTTCGACGCGACGATCTGTCACAACAATGTCTACGAGGCAGTCCAGGGCCACCATGACCACGGGCCAGACCTCGAGCGGTACGTTTCGGTCGCCGAAGACGTCTACGAGCTCTCGGCCGACGAGGATCTCGAGGACCGCCGACTGGACGTCTTCGGGGCTGCCGAAGAGATTGACAGTCACATCGATGACGTCGTCGACGAAGTCATCGCGGCCGCACTCGCGGATCTGCTCGAGGTCATCGACGACTGGGATGACGTCCACGACCAGGGCGATATCGACGCCGCGAAACACGAGGCTCGAGACTGGCTCCAGGGACACTCCGAGGCTGCGAAGCGCGCCGGCGTCTGGAAAGAGGTGACCGCGTGATGGCGGCCAGCGGTGACACGGTCGAGATGCGAGTCGAGTTCGAACGGCCGTTGACCGACGAGAAGGTCGCCAAGCGCTGTCGGGCGATCGCCGAGTTCCTGGAGGACGACGATGAGTGACCGGCGGGATAGTTTCGCTGTCCGGTACTCGCCGCCTCGTGGACGGCCCCAGAAGGTCGTCTTCGAGCCGCGATCGAGTGGCGGTTGGGATCGGATTACCTACGAGCGCCGGCGTGGACGCTGGCGGATAACTGGCGAGGAGATCGTCGCGAACGTCGCCCTCGAGACTTCCGACGGCGTCGCGATCGGCTAATAGTCAGGCTGTTTTTCGATGTCGTAAGTTCGCGCCCACTCGGCGTGCTGGCCGAGTGGGTGGCGAAGGGTGCTAATTGCGGCCGATGGGCCCACGCATGCCGATGGGTCCACGGATGTCAACTCAGTACATTGATGGCCGTGGCGGCCGCATAGTGTGACACTATACCACGTCGCTTGAAGGTGTGGGTAACGTTCACGGTTGCCGCAACCGACGACGTCGCGATCGGTAAATAATCAGTCCAGGAACTCTTCTGGCGAGACGGCACCGTTCTCGAGCAGTTCAGAATCGAACGTGACCAGGACACCATCTGTTTCTTCAGCCGTCGAGAGAATAAGGCAGTCCATCGGATACAGTAGCGTCCGCTCTTGGACTGAGTAGGATGTGAGGATATCGTCAGTGTCTGGCCGGTAGACCGTCACCCGATCCCAGAGATTCTCGAGAAGGTTCTCAACCCGGTCCTGATTGAGCCGCTTTTTCTTCGCCAATACGGTTCGGAACTCCATCAGGTTGAATATCGTCGATAGCTCGCGATCTAAATCCAAGAATTTAGTTGCGATATCGCCTCGTTCCGATTCGTTGAGTGTCGCAGCGACGAGAATGTTCGTATCGACGAACAGCTTCATACGTCTTCGCGGATCTCTCGGACGTCCTCTACCGAATCGACGTCGACGTCGACGTCATCGAACGCCTGTGACAGAAGCGTCCCTAATGGGACATCGTCGCCGTCGTCGTTTGGTGGCGAGGTTTCGTCGTCCATATCAGAGGGATTGATGGCTACAGCCATGGTTCTATTGGTAATGTAGCTCCGGTGCGTGGTGGATAAATGTACTGGGAACCTCAACGGCGTTGCGACCAGCGAGTAGCAGTAGTTGGTAATACGGATTCTTTATTCAGAAGTAGACATGAAACTGATACGCCCAATTCGGTAACTACAGATGCGTATGTACCGTTGATCGAGTTACTCGTCTTTCCAAATAATTCCGTTAGTCGCCGAGGTCAACACAGTCTCATTATCCGCGTTCTCACAAACAACGTCTGACGTGAATTCGTAACGGTCATCTCGTTCTTCAACGGTGTCAAACGTTGATTGGCATGTGATTGGTTCGCCGGTGTAGACCGGCTGGTGAAAGTTGAATTCCATCGTACTGGCTAACACTTCGTTGTCGCTACCCAGTTTCGTCGGCAGAGTCGCGGTTAACAATCCCTGTACCATCACCCGTCCGTCTTCATCCGGCTCGGTATGACGGGGTTGGTCGTCACCAGTGAGCTCTGCAAACTGCTGTACATCTTCAACTGTGAACGTTCGCTCAAATGTTCTCGTCTCACCTTCAGTTGGCTGAGTCATCGGATTCAACTTCGAGAATGAAGCTCGTAGTATAACAAGATAACGTTGACGAGATAAACAAGTTGTCTGCATGCAACGCTCTCTTCCGCTATTGACGCACAGTCCGGGAATTGTTCAGCTATATTGAACAAGATGTGCTTCACTTGCACTTATCGCAGGTTCCACGTAATACTCTGAATAAAGAAACCGTGCTACTATCTACTGATAGCGGTTTCAGAATCCGTAACGGAAACGACAAACCGTTCTCCTGACGGTTGTACTGGCGAATCTCCCTGATAACTCCTGTATCGGAACTATCGGAAACCGGGGTCCACCACTTTTGTCGGAGAGGTGAGACTGTCGAGATATGATCGAATCACAATGGGTTTTCGACGACGAGTACCCGACCGACATCCTCCACCGACATGAGGAGAAAAACTCGCTCTCTCGGTTGCTCGAGCCCGCCCAACATGGCCACCGCGCCAACGACACCCTGATCTACGGCCCCAGCGGTGTCGGGAAGACGGCGACCGCTCGCCAGATGCTACGCGATCTCCGTCAGCGGTCCACGGTCAGTTCGGCGCTGATCGAATGCTCGGGCAAGACTGGTAACGGGATCCTCCACGAGGCGATCGAGAAATATCCGAAAGGGACGATGGTCCATCGAAACCAGCCACGGGAGGAACTCGTCGTGATGCTCGAGAAGATCGTCGACGGGCCGTTTATCGTCGTGCTCGACGAGGCCGACGTGATCCCCGACCTGGACGTCCTCGAGGATCTGCTCTCCGTGGACGGCGTCTCGACCATCGCGATCACGCACCAGCACGTCGAGTGGCTCAACCGAATCGATCGCGATCTCCGCTCTCGCTTCCACGGTGACTCTCAGATCGAGTATCGGAAGTACAGTACTGACGAGCTCGTGGATATTCTCGAGCCCCGCGTCGAGCATGGCCTGACTGGGGATCCAACCCAGGACGGGCACCTCGAATGGATCGCTGACGAGACGAACGGCGTTGCTCGGTGGGCGATTAAGTCGGTGATGTCCGCAGCGGAGCTGGCGCTCGAGCGCAACCACGACTACTTCCACGATGAGGATGTCGCGGACGCGTTCGGGCGGGCGAAGCAGAAGATCCGGAAGGACAACCTTCGGAGTCTGCCGCTGCCCCACCAACGGCTGTACGAGATCGTGCGCATGCTCGGGCCGATCTCCGGTGGTGAGATGAAACAGGCCTACTGGAAGCACAAGGGGGAGATCTTCGAGGGACAGGGGCATAATCCGGTCTCGTGGCGGCAGGCGTGGAACTATCTCGACAAAATGGCCGATTACGATTTGGTCAGGATGCCCGGAGACACGAACGCGAAACAGTACGAAGCGACCGACGAAGAGTTAGAAGCGCCCGTCGAGTTCGAACCGCGAGAGGGTGCAAAACTGGATTGATCTGTTCGGTTAGCTCATATTATTCGAAGGTTCTTATCTTCGGAACAATTACACACTACAGGTGCGGACTAGCATCTCGTAAAAATAGAAATCCGTCTGGATGGGATTGAGGGGAGTACTACGCCGAGGCCATATCTCGACAGGAATCGGCGCACTCACGAAGTACGTCGGCGCAGACCTGGCAGTGTTCCTCGTCATGCTGTTCGCACTCGTCTGCGCACTCCTCGCAGGCCTCGGCACACGTCTCCGCGAGATCACTGCTGTAGCTGGAATTGCGGGCCATAAAACGAGCGTGCATCGTCGTGAGGTCGGCGACATCCCGACAGAGGCGAAGACATTTGGCCATCTCCTCGCCTTCACCAGCGCATTCATCAGCGCACCATTCGCACGCTTGGGCGGCTTCGAAACAGTTGTCGATGCATTCCGCCATTCGGTCGTTCTCACCAACGTGGTCAATTTGAGTTACTGCCATCACTCATCGTTGCACCAACCTACAGCGTAAAATGGGGGCTGGAATACGCAACCGTTCAGTGAATACCCTGTACTGGACGGCGACTAAGATGGCTGACTACGATTTGGTCAGGATGCCCGGAGACATGAACGCGACACAGTACGAAGCGATCGACAAAGAGTTAGAAGCGCCTGTCGAGTTCGATCTGCGAGAGACTACAGAAGTGAATTGATCTGTTCGGTTAAATCAGATTATTCGAAGCATCCTACCTTCGGAACTACTGCACACTACAGCTGCCTATTGACCGAGAACTCGCTGCGATATGTGTGTTATTGAGAGATTTGTTTATCGCCGCTCAGAGCATATACTGAGCATGACAAACGACGAATCAGATCCGAAGGAAGTCGCTCGCCGCTACGTTGAGGTGGTATGGAACGAAGGGGACATCGAAGAGATGGACGAGATCCTCACCAAGGATCAGGTGTACCACGACCCGACCGGTGATGGAGAAGAACCACTTTCAGAGTTCAAGGAATTCATCCGAGGATATCACCAGGCATTTCCGGATCTCACCTTCTCCGTAGACCGATATATCGCAGAGGGTAACCTAGTCTCGTTCTGGGGACGGGCGACGGGAACCCACAAAGGCTCATTCATGGACATCAAACCGACTGGTAACCGCATAGATATAATGGGAATCAACGTCGTCCGCGTCAATGACGGGAAAGTCGCCGAACGGTGGGCAAACTTCGATATCTTTGGCATGCTCCAGCAGCTCGGGCACGATCCACTGTCCGTATAGAGAATCATGATATCTCCTTCGACTGTATTGAATGTGAGTTTCACGAGCGGTTCTGAATAAAGGAATCGTGCTACTATCCACTGTTAGAAGGCCGACCCGCTGGCCGACCGTGACGAACGCCTTGAGCGCGCCGGTATCGTATTATCCTGTGGACAAGAGTGTCATAGAAAAGTTCCCATTCCTCTCTGTGACTACCCGACAAACGGTAAGTACAGGCGAAGGCGTTACCGGAGCGGCTACCCACATCTCGGCTGAATATCAGAAAGGACCTACTGAATAAGGCCCAGAGAATCTATGCAGCAAAAATAGACTTTCTGTCAAATACATCTCTAAGCAGAAGCGGGACGATCCGGCGGTTTTCTACTTAATTTTCAAGTTTATACCGAACTCATACATAGAAGAGAATTCTTTCTCTGTAGAAAACAATCAAATAGTCAAGAGAGTTGGTTAGGTGTTTATATGCTCTCATGTGGGACTGAACCTTGGTCAATATGGCCCGAATAGACGTTGGAGAAGGTGTAGAACTGTTCGTTCAGGACTGGGGATCAGGTAATCCGCTTGTGTTTATTCATGGGTGGCCACTGAGCCACAGGATGTTCGAATATCAGTACATCCAACTCCCGAGGGAGGGCGTACGGTGTATCGGTATCGATCTCCGTGGCTACGGACAGTCCAGTAAACCCTGGAGTGAATACGATTTCGACATGTTCGCTGACGATCTCAAGACGGTTCTCGATGAACTTGATGTCGATGACGTAACACTCGCGGGTTTTTCGATGGGTGGGGGAGTCGTCACTCGGTATATGAGTCGGCATAACGAAGAACACGTGTCAAAACTGGCGCTGCTTGGTGCTGCGAGCCCTGTTTTGACCGAGAAATCCGACTTTCCGGAAGGCGTCGATGAAGCCGCGTTCATGGACCTTGCCGAGGGATGCTATGAGGACCGGGCGAAAGTAAGCAGTGACTTCGGTGATTCGTTGTTTCACTCCGACCCGAGTCCCGAGCTGAAAGATTGGCTCTGGAACATGAGCATGGAATCGTCGCCGCAGGCCATGGCTGACTCGATCGAAGCGGTCGCGGAGATGGATCTTCGTTCCGACCTCGCAGACATCTCTGTTCCGACGCTCATCTGTCACGGTGTCCACGATCAGGCCTGTCCGTTCGAGCTGACGGCGGAGAAGCTCCACGACGGAATCGAAAACACGGAGCTCGTTCCCTTCGAGGAGAGTAGTCATGCACTCTTCTACGAGGAAAAAGAAAAACTCAACCAAGAACTGACCGAATTCTGCAAATAGCTCTAAATAAACGATGGAGCCGACAGAATCAGCCTCGTCATATTTTATCACCAACGTAAACCTACCAATCCACCGGAAACAGGGTTGTGAGAGATACGCGCCCTGCATTCAATACGATTCTTATAATATACTCGTATATGATAAAAGTTACAGCGGTAAGTATGCAGGTATAGTGAACAGATAGTTCAGTCCGAATGGGGCAAAAAATCCCATGTGAATTGTTCTATGACACACCCCTGTGGACAGCAAAATAGTATCGAAGGTGGGAAACGGTCATTGATTGTCGACAAACACAAGGATGGCCTAGACGCCGACACGCTTTCACCTACCAGTAGATCGTAGCACGATTTCTTTAGTCAGAATTATACGCGAAATTGAATCGGCCAGTTCGGTAACTACCTGTGCTTATTGACCAGCGAGCGTTCTATCAGGTTCGAGTGGGGTTCGTAGCGTCGTGCTGAATACACAGCGCGTATTTAGTATCGCAACGAACGCAGAGACAGGTTCACCTGGTGCCATGCGGGGTTTTCGTCGTCCCAGTCACTCCGAACTTGGTGCTTCCGTTGCGGGTGGCACTCGAGACCGGCCTGCGAGACTCCCGAACAGCCACTCCGATCGCGTGAGCTGGGCCCCTCGCTCTTGCTGCTTGGGGAACCTCCGTTCACGGGTTTGGGCGTAGTTCAGCAATGCCACGAGGACTACGCCTCCGACCGTGTTGCCGAGGAGGACCGGGAGGAAGAGATCCACGGTGACGGCTGCCAGGCTGGCTGCACCGGAGAACACCAAGTACATGGCTTCGCAGGATGTGACGACGACGTGATGGAGTCCGGTCGCTGGAATCATATAGATGATCCCATAAATGAGCAGCAGACGGGCGGTCGAGTCACGCGTCGCATGGTTGAGCCAGACCATGCCCGCGACGAGCCATCCAGCGAAGATCGCCTTGAAGAACAGATCCCACCACGGCGTCTTAACGGCATCTAATCCGAACTCCACGGCCAACTGCGTCGATTCGGGGGAGAACACACCAGTCTTCGCCAGTACTAGCGCGCCCATCGTCGCACCCAAGACGTTGCCTACGAGAACGATCATCCACAGACGTAACAGGAGCGGCAGACTGGCGATACGGGTCAACACCAGCGTCACCGGTGGAAGCGTGTTCTCGGTGAACAGCTGGTACCGGCCCATGACGATGAATAGGAACCCGATCGGGTACAGCGTCGCTGCCAGTAAGCCGGTCGGCTCACCGGGCACCGCTGCCGCGACTGCGGCGTGACCGAGGAACGTCAGTGTGATCGCGAATCCGGCTGCCAATCCGCTGTAAAACAGCTCGCGGTTGCTCGAGTCGATCTCTTCTTCAGCTGTCGCGACGATCCGCTGGAAAATCTCGTCGGTCGAAAACCAGTCGCGAACGGCTGCGCCGGCAGCGGGTGCGCCGCTTTGTGAGTGATCGAGCGCGTCTCGGACCCGCTCCTCGACTTCGTTGGGATGGAGGGATTGATTTTCTCCTGTCTCGTCCTCGTCAGGCGAGTCCCTACCTGTCATAGAGTCATTACGGCACCACCGGATATGTAATCTCTCCCCGGGGCATCACAGACCGGCGCTGGAGGGGTTCATCCGGGTGGATATGGACGGAACCACCCGCTGAATAGTGTCCATGGGCCGTATTTAGACACGAGATTCAAAGGCGATAGAACCCACAGTCGGGTGTCGTCACGCGAAAGTAAGAGGTGCTATCGAACAAAAGCCCGTCACCACAATCTCGCGTTCTACCGAGGCTATATGATCATCGCCTCGAACGGTAGTCGAAGTTCTCGGCGACGATTCGCATATTGGATCAGAATTACGCCTCAGAGCTGCTCTCACTAGGCTAGCGTCTAAACGAGGCCGAGCCCCTATATTCAGCAGCCGGGTTCCGGCAGTTGCCGGAGAGATGGTATTAACGTGATGCATACATCCTCTATATTCAGCAGGAGACTTTTGGCATATTTTGGTCAAATCGATATCCGCTTCGGTAACTGCTTGCTCTGTACTGACCACAAGTTTCACAGATTACTCTGAATAAAGAAACCGCATTACCGACTACTGCTACGAATGAGGTCTTGTAACGTCAACTCCTACTCCGATACTGCCGGACTATTATGACGGCATAGTCCGACAGTAGATAAGCGAACGGAACGTTTGCCTGTCTTATTCAGTCCTCATTCTGAGAGAAGCAACACCGTTCCCACTCAAGGTGTGCTTCAAGACTAGCGTCCCCAAACTCACTTGGACGGTATGCATTGGTTCTCCCGTCAAGTGGATACTTCTCAACGTACCCTTCTTCGATAAGCTCCCTCAGGTTCTGATATAATCTCCCCTGAGTGATTTCATCATCATAGTAGTCGTCAAGTTTCTCCTTGATGACGAGTCCATGTGGATTCTGAGAGGCCAGCAACCTGATAACAAACAACTGGTCCCGCTTGAATGCCGTTAAATTTGTCAGTGGGCAGGGATTTTCTGGTTTGTTTGTAATTGATTCTTGAGGTTCGTCTATCGGTGTATTGTCTTCCATCGACTATTACTGGCAACAATGCCATCTGAAACTATACACGATGGCGAATCCGTTCTCAGCCTGCCAGAATGCGTAATATAAATTTACGAATGTACACACATTTGGCGGACTTCTCTAAATATATGGTTCCATGACAAATTTCAAGAAAACTGACTAACATTCGGAAAGATGACACGACCTTGAACGAGCTGGCTATGTGTCACTCTGTAGACAGCAAAAAGCTAGCGGAAACCGGGAACGGTTACTGTCAATAGTCGCCGGCAAGATTCCGCTGGCCGCCCTCGCGCTGTGCCCGCTCGTCTCGAGCGGCGGCGACGTTCACCTCGGTGTAGGTCTTACAGCCGTCGTACTCCGCTTTCTGTCCATCACACCGGTCACACACTCGCCGTGTGCCGTCGATCCTCCCGAGGCAATTCTCATTCACTACGCGACGACCGACGTGGTGCCGTTGTTCGAGTTGGCCGACGCGTGGCCGTTTTCGGCCGGTGGGCCTGCATAAGCCGGTTCCGTGACTATATGCACAGCTACTGCCCATCTTGTATGGAGTTTTACAAGCCAACTGACTGGCTGTCCACGGGCTGTGTCCTCGCGGCTGTTGGTGCGCTTGCCGTAATCGGTGGGAACCTCGCACTTGGGGGCACGCACATCGAGACGACATCGGTCATCACACTAGGGGTTATCCTGCCGATTCTCGTCGTCTTTAGCGTTGCCTGGATGTTTGACCAGTAGCCGTCTCTCACCCACTGAGTCACTCCCGAAGCGATATCCCACGGGACAGAGACACTCCGCATGGCCGGACGGTCGGCCACTCAGGGAGAACAGGACCACGGTCCTCGCATTCCACCTTCCTGATGGAACTACGCCCCTCGAGTCCCGACTGTCCCCCTATGCCCGACACGCAGTCCCGAACCTAACGCTTCCGCGGTCGCTCACCGCCCGATCGCGACGACTGGCTAGTCTTGGCCGTGGCCCGTCGAACGACCAACCACGACGGGACGGCCGTCTGTGCCGTGACCGGCGAGACTGTCTCACTATCTGAGTCGCGTTTCTACGTCACGCTGCTACAGGAGAATGAGTATCGATTCGACCCCGCGGAGTACGATCACCTGGTTGCGCGGATGGGGAGCTCGGCGAGCTGGACGAGTGGCTTGAATCAGAGGAATAGCGGTAGTTGGTAATACGATCTCTTCATTCAGAATCGGGAGCGGAACGGATACGCCTGATTCGGTAACTACGTGTGCGTACTTACTATCGAGAGTTCTCTCAGGTGGCAGTCTTGCTCTAAACCACTTAAGAGCAGGACGGCAATCGAGCCCTCCCAATCCAAAAATTCTCAACAGCTTGGACTAAATCAACAAACGTCTCAGGATTGTCTGGCTTCGTTAAGTACGCGTTCGCATGTTGCTCATAACTCGAAATGACATCCTCTCTGGCCGTCGAACTGGTCAGTACAAGCACCGGGAGCTGCTCCATTTCAGGATCCCCCTTGATCTCCTCTAATACGTCAAGTCCGTCTTTGCGTGGCAGATTCAAATCCAACAACACAAAATCAAGACACGGTGATTCATCGCTCCTCAAAAAATCAATCGCCTTAATGCCATCTGTGGCAATATGCATTCTCACGTCAAACTCGGCCTTCCGAAAGGCTTCCTGAGTTAATCGAACATCCCCGGGGTTATCCTCTACAAGTAAAATGTCGGGATTAGTCTTGTTTTCAGTCATGTAAATCAATGTATCTCCGTTTTAAAAATCGGAACTGCCTGAGCGTTCTTCCCTTTCTCTGTTAAAACTACTCGCTAATTACTTTGGTATCATGAACTGATAGATCAATAGCCTTCCAATAACTGCTTTACCCGTACTGGACGGCGACTAAGATGGCCGACTACGATTTGATCAGAATGCTCGGAGACACGAACGCGAAACAGTACGAAGCGACCGACGAAGAGTTAGAAGCGCCTGTTGAGTTCGATCCGCGAGAGACTGCAGAAGCGAATTAGTCAGCTGTCGCTACTGTCTGAACCGTCTTCGGATTTCCCTCTGTATCCTCCTCTAATTCGCCAAGTGCCAAATCCCGAAGCCATCCAGATACTCCTGAGTACCCTTCTTTAGCAGCTTTCACCCGAATCTTCTGCTGCTCTTCCTCCGTAACGTACGCCGAGATTTGCTTGTCTCGTTCGGTCATAGTGTTGCCATTCTACCACAGCACCATAAGAATGTAGCATCCAGAAGTACCATTTTAACCAAATACTATCCGATAGCATTATGGTGATGCTTTACTATGGTAGTGATATGGCGCGACCGTCGTTTACGATGCCCGATGAAATGTTGGAGGATCTGGAGAGTCGCGCTGGCGAGGACGGGAACAAAAGCAGATACGTTCGAGAGGCCCTCGTCGCACGATTCCAGGCCGAAGACAGTGGAGAATGGGAAGCTCCCGAATCATACACTGTCGAGACGAACGCGCTGTAGAGCATAGCCATGAAAAACGCTGATACCACCGCCGATGCGCCGTGGCGTAGCGAACAAACACTCAGAGACCTATATCACGGCGACAGACTCAGCCAACGCGAAATAGCGGACAAGTTGGGCTGTGGTCGTGGTACCGTTCATCGGTGGATGGATCGCCATGGGATCGACACCCGGAACAAGATGAACGGTGTGGAGGAATGCAATCGGAATCAAGTCCCCCACTTCGGACATCACACGAAAGGGTATGAGATGTGGCAATCGCAACACGAGTACGAGATGCAGAAGGTCCTCGTACACCGCTTGGTTGCGGTTGCTGAGTTCGGATTTGAAGCCGTCTGTGATAACGATGTACACCACAAGAACGGCATCCCATGGGACAACCGACACGATAATCTGGAGGTGATGTCTCACGGCTCCCACATGAGCCTTCATAAGAGCGGCGAGTGGAGCGAAGATGTATTGAGTAGCAATTAGCGGCAGCTAAGAATAGTTCACTAACTGCAGTGAGCCGGGCGTCCTCAGCGCCCGACTCGAGAAGCCCTGAACGCATGATCACAGACGCAACACGCGGTCATAGTTACACAGCGGGTAAGACGGTTGCAACAGCCGTTAACCGGCGATTGCCCGTCAGTAGCTGTTTCGAAATGACGCGGGTCGCTTTTAGTGTGTATCAGGTTCAACAGAGAATCAGCCACTCGCGGCCACGGCCGGAGCGCGCCAGGTACCAACTTTCGCGCCCCGGCTGTCCGCGGGTTCCAGACGACAACCATCCGGGGCTGGAATGTGCCCCGGTACGACTGAAACCATGTACGCAGACGACAACCATACAGAAGACGATACCGGATCGAATAGTACCAACACCGACGGTCGTATCCCTCGAGACTCGGCGGCTCTCGAACACGCGGCTCGACGCGCTGCTCGCGAGGACATCGCTCGGCGCTTCGACAAGGTCGAGAAGGACGCATGGGCCGACCGACACACTCGCCCTATCGGGACGCTGACTCCCACCAGGCGCTACTGTATCGAAGGCGACGGCGACGACGCGTGGATCACGAGCCGCTGGGCGGTCGGCGAGGATGATCTGCGATGATCGCCGGCCAGCTCGCACTCCTCGCCGAGCCCGCCGCCGCCCCCCTCGAGGACCATCACGACCAGACCGGCCGCGCCCTCGAGGTTGAAGAGACCCAGACCTACCTGGACGACCTCGTCATCCAGTCGGGACTGGTCGCTGGCGAAGTTCCCCAGGAAGAAGAACGCGTCCTCCTGGACGGCCACGAGATCGAGACCGAGACGCGAAAGGTCACCCGGAAGGTCGCGAGCGAGTGGGTCGCCGATGTCGACGGTGAGGGCTGGATCCTCGCCGGGCGTACGCACTCGAGTGATCTCGAACACGAACCCGACTGGCCGTTCAACGACTTCTCGCGGTTCGCCGGCCCGGAGATCGCGCCAGTCCGCCTCAAGCCCTGGGAATTCGTCCGCAACCAGCGCGACGCCGATCGGGAGTGGTCGGTCGAGATGGCCACCCACGAGTCCAACCTCGACGACGTCACGATCGAGTGGGGTCACGGAGCGCTCAAGTCGAAGGCAGTCAACGCCGACGTCGGCGTTGCGCTGACGACTCACTGGCAGGGCGAGTTCGTCCGCCTGGTCATCTACTCGAGCGGATATCTAGCCATCTGGGAACCAGAGGAGATGAAGCCCGAGCTGCTCGGGCGGTTCATCCATGAGGAGATCGTCCCGGTCGCGACGTTCGACGACGAGGCCGAGGTCGAAGAGGACGAAAGCGCTGAGCAGGCGACGCTCGAGGACAGCGGGGCGGAAGCATGAGCGGAGACACGAAGACGCTCGACAAGGGCGTCCCGACCGAGGCGACCGGCGAAGACTGTCCGGTCTGTCCCGACGGGGAACTTGTCAAGCCCCGCAGCGAGGTGGAACAGTGTCCGAA
Organism: Natrinema soli; assembly: GCF_028618695.1. Next base: position 64,747 of record NZ_JAQIVI010000149.1, read on the forward strand.
CTGCCTGTTCGTCAATAATCCACTCTACGCGGATAACGAGCTCGTCGACTTTGAACTGACCCACCGACAGGGGCGCCGACTTCTGCGAGTGTTCGGGTACGATCACCACGGTACCCCTGGCGATATCGGAACGCGCCTCCGGCGGTTCTGCCACGAGCAAGACATCAGCAAAGACGATCTCGACGACCTGCTCGCGGACCTTCGTGAGATCAGCGGCTACGAGTGTGGTGGTTCAGCATGAGCGCCGACGAGTTCCGCGACCAGCTGGACACGGCCCTCGCCACCGCGATCGCCGGCGACGCCGACCTAGATGAAGTCGACGAGATCCTCGTGGACGCCCGCTCACGCGTCAACGAGGTCCGAGCCATGCGAGGTGAGGCCTGATGTCGTCGTGTCCCACCTGCGGCAACCGCGACTACCTCTGCCAGAGCTGCAAGATGGAGGAACTCGAGGACCGCCACGGCCGTCCGTCGGACAACTTCGACGAGGACACCGACGGCGTCCGCTGCTGGGTCCAGGCGATCGACGAGACCTGGCACGCCTCGATGTACTTCGAGGGCACGCGCCACGCCGCTGCCTGCGGCGAGTGTTTCGAGACGCCGGTCGCCGACGTCCGCGACGATCCGCGTCGACTCGCGGACGAGCGCACCTGCGATGACTGCGAGGCGTATCTCGAGGTCGATGATGACGAGACCGTCCCCGACGGCGGCGAGTTCTCACTGGCGAGCGAGCTGTGGGCTGACGGCGGTGAGGTCGAAGTCTACCAGTGGGTGCTCGAGAACATCCACGAGTACCCCGCATGGATCGACTCTCGCTGGGGCTCTCGTGGCAACCTTGTCCATCACAGACGGAAGCTCGACGGCGTCACCAAAGAGGACGTCCAGGTGGCGATCTCCCGCGCGGTCGACAACGAGGACCTCCTCTCATGGCATGGGCTGCTGGCCCGTGCCGAAATCGACCGACTTCGAGAGATCACCCGCGTCGAGCACGAAGAACACAATATCACGCGGGGGATTCTCGTCGGGAAGTGCAACAAGCTCATCGCGATGAAGAAGCAGGAGCAGGCCGACGAGAACGCCGAGCGCGAGGTCGCGACCGACGGGGGCGTCGATCAGCCACTGAGCGGGGTTTGTCCGTTTGAGTCCTCAAGAAGAGTGAAGCTGGTTCCGCCGCACTTACAGAAGTCTCGTCCCATTTTCTTCGGTTCTCCTTCTATGATATCCATTCCAGGCTGGATCAATCCACATCGGTCGCAGATTAGAACTATCCGATTTGTTCTTTCTGCCATCTTATCGGGAGGTATTACTACTGGTTACGGCAATAACCTTCCCCAACTATCACGATCACTGAAACAATTACTACAGTCGAGAGGTGACCAGCAGTGACGGGCGGCTCGTACCGAACCCACTGCGACGACTGCGAGTCCGAGATCCGTGCGTCGGCGCGGTACTGTCCCGATTGCGGGGAACGTCAGGACTGGTTCACCGATGACGAGGAGCCCGACGGCAATCTCGAGGAAGTCTTCCGCCGCGAGACGATCACCGAGGCCGGCGACGGCGGCCTCCTGGTCGGCGATCGCGAGGTCGTCGATCGCATCGACGACGTCTGCTCCGAGCTCGAGGCGCTCCGCGACGAGGTCGACAACCCGGACGTCCAGGCGGCGCTGCGCTCCGCGATCGGCAGCGTCTGGCGGGCATCGGTCCTTCAGCGCGTCGACGAGAACAGCGACATCCGGATGGTCACCGACACGGGACGCGGCAGCACGTCCGTCCGTGGGCCTATGACAGACATTTACACACGCGAGCGGGGTGAGTCGCGATGAGCTTCTCGAACTCTTCGATCGGGACGGACCAACTGAATGGCAAGGTCATCCATCCTCTAACCTGGCTTAAGAGATGTCTCCACTCGAGGCGTTTGGTTCTGAGACAATGTGTACAGCCAGTTCTTTCTTCGAATGATCCTCGACCAGATGCTCGTCAACGTTCTGGCCATGGGGGAGGTCTTTGTGACAAAGGGGACATTCGACTGGCGGTTGGGAGCTCATATGGTTTCCAATGGTCTGAGAAGCAAAAGGCTCTGTCTAGTATTCTTGCACTCGACTCATCACAACCGGACTCTGAGCGCGATCGCGCTCAGGCAGATCCACGAGTAGCCGGGCTGCTCGTTGTCGTGCTCGGTCTCGTGTTCGTCGGCGTGATCACAGTGGGGGCGATTGTCCCATGAGCGCGACCACGCAGTCTCCGCGGAACTCCGAGCTCGAGGTATCAGGTCACGCCCGACGGCGCTGGGAGACGCGATCGCATCAGCCGCATCTGGATCCACGGGCAGCGTGGAGCGAGGCGAAGTCGGTGCACTACCCGAGTCTCAAGCCGCCTAGCGAACACGCACGCTACCACACCGAGACGGATCTCGTCCTGTTGGTGGCCCAAGACGGCACGATGACGACCTGCATTCCCCTGTCGGATCGATCTCCAGACGAACAGCAGTACGTCCGCAATCAGGTGACCAATCAATGAGTACCAAAACCCCCGACCCTGAAACCGAAGCAAGAGAGACCGTCGAAGAAAAACAGGACCTGTTCGAGCGAATCGCCGAGGCTGATCTTCCGATCTCGGACGACATCGAACGCGTTCTCGAACTCGTCGATGGAGGTGGCGAATAGATGTTGGCGTCAGTCTCCGAGGAGCAGCTGTCGAAGCGCAGCGTTGTCGTCGACGGCGTCCTTCGCCTCCAGGATCTCGTCGAGTGTGAGATCTTCGAGATTGGCGACCGCACCGGCGGACTCCATCCATCGACGCTCGAGTTCATCGTCTTCGTCGATCGCTCGCTGAGAGAGTGCTTGGCCACACCAGACACAGACATCGTTTTCGCGGGGCGTGTCCCGATCGCACCGGGGGCAGGGGATCGGAGCGAGATCGTCGTGCTCGTCTTCCTGGACGTCGATGCCGTGGGCTTTCGCGATCTCTCGGTCGTTCGCGTCGGCGAAGACCGAGACGTACCGGGCAGCGATGTCCGAGCCGCGCGTCCATCCGTGATGATCTTCGAGGTGGGCCTGGGAGACTCCCTGGCTCGCAAGGTGCGACGCCGAGGCCTTCCGGAAGTTCGAGGGCGTGACCGGCCGGTCGATATCGGCCTTTCGGGCCTTCTCTTTCAGGATGTCACGGACACGGTTGTTCGAGATCGAGTCCCCCGAGTTGAGTTTGCAGAAGAGCGGATCGCTTCCACTACCTGGATGGACCTCGAGCCAGCGGTTGACGTAGGGGACCGACGGGATCAGGACGGGCGACCGTCGTCCCTGCTTACCGTCGACAGTGACCTGCAGCCCGTATTTGTGGTCGGAGACCTGCTTCGGCGTCAGGTCGAACAGTTCGTAGGGCCGCGGGCCGAGATCCCAGGCGAGGGCGATGAGAGCACGATCGCGCAGGTTCGCACAGGCGTCGATCATCGGGAGGATGTCCTCTTCCCACCGGAGCATGTCACCGGGATCCGGCGCCGGATCGTAGTTGCTCGGATAGCCGCCGGGAACCCACTCGATGCTTTCGGGGATCTCGTCGACGTCGTCATCGTCGCTGGCGAGTTTGCCGAACTGGCGGAGGGTGACGCGGTAGTCCTTGTTGGTCTCCGGCGAGTCGGCCTTCTCGGTGTTGATCCAGGCGACGAGCTGCTCGGCAGCGTTGCGGTCCTCGAGGGCGTCGGCGAGGCCGCCGATCTCTTGTGCCATCTTCACCGCGCGCATGAGGTACTTCTCGTGAGCAAAGTCCGAGTACTTCGACGGACCGAGGATGCGGATGGTATCGGACATGCGCCGGATCGCCTCGGCGTCGTCCTCGTCCATCTCCTCGACACCGTCAACCCGCTCACGGAGACGTTTGATCGACTGTTCTGGGTTCGATGTCATGACTTATACTATAAGTGTGGGCATGTAAAGGTCGGGTGTAGATCCCTCCCCGGGCATGCTTCTTACTGCCATCAAGTACTCGAGCGAGACGTCAAACACGATCCGCTACGAAGCCGTGACAAAATCGTGGGGGCGTGACTCATCAAAACCAGCCACGCAACGATCTCGTCGACGTGCTCGAGATGCTCCGATCAGAGGCCGACGAAGCAGTGCTGAGAACGCCGGCCGTCAGTGCCAGTAGCGATCCGGACGTTACTAACGACGGTTAGCGACCTTGCGGCGCGGATACCCGTTCTTCCCGTAAGACGTCCGCTGATCGAGGTCGCCGTTCTCGACGAAGTCCTGTCGACGATGTCGTCGATACACGATAGTTCCCGCCAGTCCGTGTATACTTTTCCAACGGAATTCTGTACCCGAGAGCATATATTAATAATCGAAACTATTGCTATTCTCCGTATAGGTGTGAACCGTTCACTTACCATCTTCCTTATCGTCTTGGTAGCTGTCTCAGTGACTGTTGCTCCGGCACTCGCACAGGAGGACGATGTGGGTGGTGAAGCCGAAGAAAGCGAAGGCGATATCGACGGATTGATCCAGGCACAGGGGACGATCGGTGCGGTGATTATTCTCCTCGGTAGCATCGTGTTACTGATGGTGTGCACTGAGAAACTGATCAGCTATCTCGCACGGGCGTCACTCAACATGAAGATGTCATTGTTCGCACTGGCGATACTCTTCACCGGGTTCGAGTTCGACGACACGATCCTCGCGTTCGTGTTCTCCGCAGGTGAACTGGAAGGCGCCGCCCTCGGAACGGCGCTCGGGACGGGGCTGGCGATTACCGGCATCACACTTGCGGGGGCAGCTATCGTCCGCCCGTTCCCAGTCGATCTACCCACGGACTACCTCGTCATTTTCGCGGTATCGCCGCTCATCCTCGTCCCATTCGTCCTTCTCGGAACGCTGACGTTCGTCCACGGTATCGTTTTGATCGGCTTCTTCATCCTCTCCTTTGCCTACGTGATTCTCCGGGAGCGCCAGCGCGACGCACCGGTGTTCCGAAACACTGAATTCGGGCAGGAAATCGAAGACATCCGGACGGATGGCGGGGTGGGCAGACCCAACTCGCTGGAGGAAATTCCCGAGGATCGACTTCTCGGAGAACTAGCCGACTCCGGAATCGTGTGGCTCGTTCTCTCCAGTATCGCGCTCGCCGGCATCGTCTTCGCGGCGATGTTGCTCGAAGGCGGGTCAGAAGCCGTGATCGAAGGATTTGGCATCAATCAGACCGTTTTCGGAGCGACGTTCCTCACGCTGATCCTCACGTTCGAGGACATCATGCTGACCATCGAGCCAATCCGACGAGGGTTCCCCGAGATCGGCGTGGGAAACGTCATCGGAAGCGTCCTTTTCTCGGTGACGGGGAACGTTGGCGTGATACTGTTACTCAGCGAGATCAGTATCGACTCGTCCGTGCTGACGTTGCATCTCCCTGCAGTGATTATCGTGACGGCTCTCGCCGCATACTTCCTCTACGAAGGGCACCTGAGGCGGTGGCATGGCTTCCTGCTCGGTGGTCTCTATGTCGCCTACTGGCTGATCGCGATCGTCGTGTTCGGCGGCGTTCCGATCGGGAACTGACTCGCTGACACACTGGGATGTACTATCGGTCACTATCACGTGTGGTATCAACAGCAATGTAGAACACCCGGAAATTTGATTCTTCGGCAGTCCAATATCTAATCGAGATGGAGGCCGTCACCGCTCTCAAACGGGACGAATACACCGGAGAAAACCGATGCATGCCGTGCACGATAGTTAACATCGGTATTGCAGCAGTACTCGCCGTGGCCGCGGTGGTCATCGCTGGAACTGGCATTGGCATCCTCTTCTTCCTCGTTGCACTCGCGATCATCTACCTCCACGGCTATCTCGTCCCGGGAACGCCGACACTGACGAAACGGTATCTCCCCGCGTCGGTGCTCGGACTGTTCGGCAAAGAATCGGTCACGGAGCGTCGCGCACGATCAATCGACGCGAACGCGACGATCGAAGAACAACTCGTTGCCATCGGAGTGTTTACCGTCAAAGACAACCCGGCGCTGACCGACTCGTTTGCCAACGCGTGGAAGGTAGCCAACGAGCGATTCCGCTTCGAGGACGTCGATGAATCCGCGCTTCGGACGCTCTTTGGCACTGACGACGTCTCGAGACACGCTGCGACCGGGGCCGTCGTCGATGGGAATCAGTCGATACGCTGGATTTCCGAATCGGCACTGGTCGCGGATGTCACCGCGAGTCGTCTCCTCGCAGAGCGGGGCAGCGGATGGGAAACGGTGGAACCGAACGAACGGATCGCTCTTCTCCGGGGCCTTCGCCTCTTTCTCCGCGTTTGTCCGGCGTGTGATGGAGCCGTCGACGTTACGGAACGGACGGCCGACCCGTGTTGTGAGCGTCCACACACGCTGATAGAAGTCACATGTTCGGACTGCGGGACGCCACTGGCCGACGATGCGGTAGTCGGTATTGACGCTGATGCGTCGGGACGAGTTCGCGCAATTCGGAGGTGAGCACCCCCTGTTAGCAGTCAATCAGACGGAGACTGCGCGGATCGTTCGTTGGCCTGCAGGACGAACGATCGTTCAGGTGGCGGCGACGCCTCGAACTGGATGCACTGAACTAGCCGGTAGTATTTCCGATTTCCCTGATAATAATGCTCCACCAACTCCGCGTCTTCGAGCACCGAGAGGTGGTGTGAAGCGGTTTTCCCGTCCATTCCGACTGCTTCGGTAAGCTCTGAAACGTACATCGGCCTGTGCGTGAGCTCACGGAGGATTTCGAGGCGCTGGCTGCTTCCAAACACCTTGAGCAGCGTCATGCAACTAGATGAGTCGATCCAGTTATAAATAGTTATTCGAGAATCATTATGAAATCATCCATAAACTTAAGCATGGATGTTACAAATGAGATACTATGGCCAATGAGGTTGATTTTCCGAGCAGCCAACCACGGGATACGACCACGATCACGGATGGGTTCTTCGAACGGGAAGTGTACCTGTCCGGAGGGGACACGGCAGCGTTCCTCCGAACGTTAGCGGACGCTGTCGACGACGGTAACGAGTTGCTCGTCAGTGGTGACGACTGGGAAATTCCGTTCACGTTCGCCGAGCCGATTGAGGTCGAGATAGAATTCTCGAACCAATCGGAACGCGAACTCGAAATCGAACTCGAATTCGAGGAACCGAAGACGGATGCAGGTGACCTGAACGTCGAGTAATCGTCGGACCGGCAGTTGCTCTCCTGCAGCGCTCTGTTTGGGTGTCGGCACTCGCGTCCCTTGCATAGCTTCGGTCGGTTACTGTTCTAGATAGTACTCGCCGTATCAGTCATCGTTGTCCGTCGGAGACTGCGATTTCTGTTGCGGTCGCGGAGTCAAACGATCTCGCTTCGAGACCGGTTCTTCGATACGACCTCGTTCTGTCGAACTGATCAGTCGTCGCTCGAGGTCACCGCACTGTCTTCATCGGCACTGACACCCGTTCCGGATTGGGGTCTCCTCCGAGTTCATGGAGGGTTTCGTCGGGGTCGATGGCGTCGTTCTCGACGAAATAATCCGTGGCCGGCTCTGAAGCGGCTCGAGAAACGACCGAACGCGGATACAACCCGACGGAGAATTACAACGCTGATTCATATCGGTCCGGCATGGTAATTGTTACGGAATGGCACTGTCTAGATGAGAGTTTGAGGAACGAGCAGGTGGTGGGAAAGAAGTGACCATGCAACTCGCCAACCTGCTCAGAGAGAGCGTAGATGTGGATTGTGATGAGGTATGGGAGAACGAACGCACCCCGACACCCGTTAGGGTGTCCGGGGTGCGCCTGCATTCGATGGGGTCGTCAATACGGGAAGCCGTCGCTGTGTTGGACTTACTTGGCGTCGATCGGTCTCACGGAGCGGTCTGGAACTGGACACATAATCTCGCGGAGAGCCAGGCGGATCCGCCGATGGCAGCGCCGTTGCGGGTCGCCGTTGATGAGAAACAGATCGAGGTCGATGGCGAAAAGAAATGGCTGTATGCGGCGATCGATACGGAGTCGAAGCTCTTGCTCGAAATCGACGTATACAGCCGCCGCGGGACCGATCCCGCGGCGGCATTTTTGCAGTGGCTAACCGAGAAACACGACGTGTCAGACACTGAGTTTCTGGTTGATGGTGGTGGCTATCTGACTGCCCTCTTTCGACACGAGCTGAGCGGTCAGCTCAACTACACAGACCGGAACCACATCGAAAAATGGTTCCAGACTGTGGCGATGCGAATCGACCGCTTTCACTCGTTTTGGCGGGGCAGTCCAGCCAGTGCACGTCGCTGGCTCAGACGGTTTAGACACCACTACAACCACGATCGGCCAAATCAAGCACTCGGTGGCCGAACGACAGCTCAGGAGGTGCTGAACTAGACCGTTCTTGGAGTAATATCACATAATATTTCATAACAGTCAGAAATATAACCCCTCATGAGAAAGTGTGAGTTGAGATGGCACACCAAGGGAGCCGACGACGACTGCTCAAAGTGGCTGGTGCAGCCGGTGTAGCCGCACTCGCTGGCTGTATCGGCGGTGATGGTGGCAACGAAAATCGCCTCAGCTGGCACGCTGGCGGTACCGGCGGGACGTACTTCCCGCTCTCGAACGAGTTCAAAACCATTGTCGAGGACAACATCGACTTCTCGCTGAACGTCCAGTCGACGGGCGCGAGCGTCGAGAACGTCGGCAGTCTCGCGGACGGCTCGGCCGATTTCGCGCTCATCCAGAACGACATCGCGTCCTTTGCGAAGGAAGGCACCGGAATCGACGCCTTCCAAGACAACCCGATCGATACCTTGCAGGGCGTCGCGACGCTATACCCGGAGACGATCACGCTTGTCACGCTTGCTGGAAACGGCATCTCGTCGCTCGAGGATTTAAGCGGTGCGACGATCAACACGGGGGATCTCGGATCGGGGACGCAGGTCAACGCCCTCCAGATCCTCGAGTCGCTCGGCATCTCGGACTTCGAGGAGCAAAACGCCAGCTTCTCGCAGGCGTCCGAACAGCTCGCCAATGGCGACATCGACGCGGCGTTCGTCGTCGGCGGTTGGCCGGTCGGCGCGATCGAGGACCTCGCCAACACGAACGACATCGTGATCGTTCCGATCGGGGGCGAGAACCGCGAGGCAGCCAAAGAGGACGCCTCCTGGTTCTCTGACGATACGATTCCCGGTGGCACCTACAGTGGTGTCGAAGAGGACGTCGATACCGTCGCAGTGCAGGCGATGATCGCCACACACGCCGACGTGGCAGCCGATACTGTCGAGACGGTTACCGCGGCTATCTTCGACAACCTCGGTGAACTCTCGATCAAGACCGACTTCATCTCGGTCGACAGCGCACAGGACGGAATGCCAATCGAAATCCACGAAGGCGCGGCGGCGTACTTCGACGCTTGATTGGGATTGTACCGTCAGACCGGGTGGCGTATGCGGACATGGTCAATCGGCATGCGCCGGGCCACGGGGCCGCTTTATGAACACGGACGATGTCACACCCTGCGAGACTGTGATAGGCCCTAGCGACGGTTCAGATACCGGGATCTATCACTAAACAGCACGTAAGAATGAGCCGCATCTCCCGTTCGAACGGCGTCGCCGCGCTCCTCGCAGCAGCAGTACTAGTCCTCGTCGCTATTGCCGCAACGGTCCCAACCGAAGCGGTGCTCGTTGTCGAGGATGCCGAGACCGGCAAACAGTACCTTACCGAGCCAGTCGCCGACGGGAGTACCGTGGGCCTCGAGTACATGCATAGTGTGGAGAAATCCCGCGTATACGATGAGTACCGCGTGGATGATCAAACCCTGGTGAATACCCGGATGGAGTTCGAGTCTTACGGCTGGGGATTGCCTGCCCGGGTCAACGTCACGACCGTCGACGGGATGCTCGTGTACGAGCCATCCGAGCCGATCGCGGAACTGCAACGCCTTTCGGTCTCACCCGGACGGACCGCCGGTCATACGCTGATCGTCGACGATCGACGGTACGATCTAGTCGCAGCGACGAATGCGAGCGACGTTCGCATCCACATCGAACAACGATCGCTAATCGAGAGAATCCTATGAGCACGAACGATCCATCGGACAACGGTTCCGACGGACCAAACGGCGACCGGGATGGAACGAGCGACAAACTGACTGAGGAGGTCTCCCAGGAGCAGGCCGAGGAGTTGATCAACGAAATCGAGCGCCGGCGATCGCTCCAGGGGATCGCCGCGGCAGCCGTCGCGGCGATCGGCATCCTGTTTTCGGTCTTCCAGCTGTTCCTGGCCGCACGCGGCTTTTCGTTTACGATCTGGGTGCCGATCGTCGACAACTGGCAGGTCTCGCTCCAACTCCTGCAGGCGAACGCGGTCCACGTCTCGTTCGCGCTCGTACTCACGTTCCTACTGTTCCCGGCCAGTATGGGTGATGGGATCGTCACTCGAAACCTGGGTCGGATTGTTCCTGCCGCATCCCGCAGACTTGGGGATCAAAACCCGATTACGCGCCTTCTAGCGGGCGTTCGAGCCACGTTTCGGTGGGCGTTTCTCGACCCCGACCGGAAGCGGGTAACGCCGTTCGATCTCCTGTGTATCGTCGCCTCGAGCCTCTCGGCGATCTACTTCCTGATGGAGTTCTCTGAAATTCAGAACATGCGGGTATTCGGACTCACGTTTGGGCGGCCGATCACCGAGGTGTACACGTTCCTCCAGCCCGTCCTCGGTGGCGTTCCGTTCGTGAGCGAGTACTCCTACGCGATGGCACTCGGCGTGGTCGGCATCCTCTTGGTGCTCGAGGCCACCCGCCGGACGCTCGGCCTACCGCTTATGATCATCGTCGCGACGTTCATCCTCTACGCGCGCTGGGGCTACCTTATCAGCGGCGAAACGCCGCTTCTCGGCCTGCTCGCGGTCAACGAGTTGGACTGGCCGAGCATCGTTCAGAACCTCTGGTACAACACCGAAAACGGGGTCTTCGGCATTCCGGTGACGGTATCGGTGAGCTTCATTTACATCTTCATCCTCTTCGGTGCGTTTCTGGAGATGAGCGGCGCCGGCCAGTGGTTCATCGACCTCGCGTATGCGGCCACCGGAGAGCGCAAGGGCGGCCCGGCGAAGGCGAGCATCCTCGCAAGCGGCTTCATGGGGACGATCTCGGGATCCTCGATCGCCAACACAGTCACCACCGGTGCGTTTACGATCCCGCTGATGAAGCGGTCGGGCTACTCGCCCGAGTTCTCCGGCGCGGTCGAGTCGTCGGCATCATCCGGCGGACAGATTCTTCCACCGGTGATGGGCGCCGCCGCGTTCCTGATGGTTCAGTACACGGCGACGCCGTTCGCGGATATCATCATCCTCGCGACGATTCCGGCGATCGTCTTCTTCTTCGGCGTCTGGGTAATGGTCCATCTCAAGGCGGTCGATGAGGGGATCGGTGGCGTCGCGGACGTCGACACCGTCTCGCTCGGCGCACATCTCAAACGCGGGTGGTTCTACCTCGTCCCGATCGGGTTACTCCTGTACTACCTTATCATCGAGCGACTGTCCGTCTCGCGGTCGGCGTGGTTCACGCTCGTCGCGCTCGTCGCGCTGATCGCGTTGGTCTCGGCGTACAACGAGAAAACGCGCGGGCGGCTTCTCGGGATTTTCGTGGCTATCGTTGGCGTCGAACTGGCGAGTTATATCGTCGCTGGCGTCCCGGTCACCGGACTCGTCACTGGGGCCGGCGGGACGGGGGTGTCCATCGGCGGGGCGATCGACCGTGTCCTCGACGGGATCGAGTGGTACGTGATGCTGGCCGGCGTGCTGACGTTGGTATCTCGTCCGGACATTGACGCGCCGCTGTTCGACCTCAATCCGGCGGTCCAGACGACCGCTGACTCGATCAGTGATCGAACCGGCCGCGATCTCGGCGATCGCCAACTGTTCCGTTTCGGTACATTCGTCATCAAGTCAATGGATGAAGGTGCGCGGACGGCCGTTCCGGTCGTCATCGCCGTCGCAGCCGCCGGCATCATTCCGGGCGTCATCAGTGTCACTGGACTCGGTCCGAACCTCACGTCGCTGCTGCTCGCGCTGTCAGGTGGATCGATTGTGGTTATGCTGGTTGTGACGGCCGTCTCAAGCATCATCCTCGGAATGGGGATGCCAACGACAGTCACCTACATCATCCTCATCTCGATGCTCGCCACGCCGCTCGTCGAGTTCGGGATTCCGCTGCTCGCCGCGCACCTGTTTATCCTCTACTTCGGCGTTATCGCCGATATCACGCCCCCGGTCGCTGTCGCCGCCTATGCCGCGAGCGGCGTCGCCAAGTCGGATCCGTTTGAGACAGGCGTGAAAGCGTTCTCGCTGTCACTAAACAAGGCGATCGTCCCCTTCGCGTTCGTCCTTGCACCTGGAGTCGTGCTACTTCGTGAGAAGGCCAACGCCGACCAGTTGCCGATCCGCGAACAGTATCGTGTCGTCGGCTTCAGCGACCTCACAGAGTTATCGTACTCCGTGCCGGAAATCGTGGTTCCCGTGATTGGCGTCTTCCTCGGGGTGATCGCCTTGGGTGCAACCGTCATCGGAACACTGTATACGGGCGTCAATCGCGCCGAACGCACTGGCTTTGCGCTCAGTTCACTGCTGCTTATGGCACCGCGGCTGCTTTCAGCATCAGTGTTTGATCTCCTCGGATTCGCCGGTATTACTGTCTCGTTCGATGCGCTCCTGCTCGATATCACGCTTCGTGGCATCGGATTGGCGCTGTTCATCGCCCTCGTGGCGAAAAATCGTCGTGAGGCGACGAATATACACGAGACGAGACAGGCTACCGTGGGGTGACATCCTCGCCCGTCCTAACCAGTAGACGCCGAACCTAATTTACGACACTGCTGGTAGGTTGTCTATGGTGAAGACAACCGAAGCAAAACAGGTCTGTTAAGCTGCATCACCTCTTCTTTATCCAGAACTTGACTTTAAGATCAAATCCTGTGGGATGTACACGAGAGAGGACTTTCTCGAAGTCCTCTCTCGTATCGCTTTCGAGCAGGAATTCGCCAACACAGGTGGAAAAACACACCAGTTGAACCAAGGTAAGCCGGTTGACGTCACGTCGACAGCTCGAAATCCACTTGCAAAATCGCTCCTCTACCACCTGCGGAATCTGGACGCGGATGCCATCGACGATCTCTTCGAAGTTCTTCGGAAACGTCGGCTGTTACCAAGCTGTGTCGACGTTGCGATCGACCTTCAGGAATGGCGATTCTATGGCTCAGCCGTGACAGACCGCGTTCTCAGCACCTATCCCGACCAGGGAACGACTCGGACGTATTGTTTTGCGACACTGTATATCGTGGCACCTGGAACACGGTTTACGCTTGCAGTGCTCCCGCTCGAAGAGAACGGCTTCCGCGCCGAGCGCGAAGCCGTTCGAACCCCGTTAGAGACTGCCCAGAAGTTTCAGCCCATTTCACATCTGAAGAATGGGGTTTCAAGAGCCACCGATTGCTACCGTCACGGAAAGTAACGAAACGATTGATTTCAGCTTGTTCTACACCTTGATTCGGCAACGACTGTGAACGACGGGGTTTCCTCGCTACCGCAAGATGAAGCAGACCTCGAGGCGGTTCAGTACCGGGTCGCCAGCCTATCACGACGGTGACCCGGCTGAGCCGTCTCTGCGGCGGTCGGCGACACCGATGTACCCACCGTCGTTTTTGACGAGGATTGATTGGGCGTTGCCGATGGAATCGACGACGGAGACGTCGTGACCGGCGGCGTTCAGTTCGTCGACGACATCGTCGGGTACACCGTCTTCGGCCTGAACCCACGTCCCGGTCGCGGAGTACACGCGTGGTTCCGCGACAGCGTCGTCGATGTCCATGCCGAACTCGGCGACGTTGAGGAGAATCTGAGAAACGGTGTGGATGATCGACCAGCCGCCGGGGGAGCCGACCGTCAGGAAGGGATCACCGTCACGCGTAACGATCGTCGGACTCGTGCTGCTGAGCGGGCGCTTCTCCGGCTGGACCTCGTTCGGTCCGCCGGGGGTGGAGTCGAAGTCTGTAAGCTCGTTGTTCAGCATGAATCCCCTCCCGGGAACCATGATTCCCGATCCGAACAACTGTTCGATGGTGCTGGTCCAGGAGACCATGTTCCCCTCGGCGTCGGCCGTCGTGAAGTGCGTCGTCTGCCCGGGATGGCTCACGGCACTGTTCGTGTGGGGTTTGTTGCGTTCCCCGTTTCGTGCGCCCGAGGCGTTGCTGCCGTGTTTGGTCTGCTCGAGGTCTCTAGGGCTCGTATAATACTGTCCGCCGGGCTGGTACGCGAAGGGGTCCCCGGGCTCGCGAGTCGCGTCCGTCGCTTTTTCCGGGTCGATAATCTGTCGGCGAGCGTCGACGTACTCGTCGTCGAGCATTCCCTGCCACGGGATGTCGACGAACTCCTCGTCGCCGAGGTACTCGTTGCGATCGGCAAACACGAGCTGGAACGCTTCGATCAGCCGGTGGTACACGTCGAACGACCGCCGATCGTACTGCGCCAGATCGAACGGCTCAAGGAGGGAGAGAATCTGTGCGATGACGTAGCCACCGGATGTCGGCGAACGCATCGTCCGGACAGTGATCTCGTGTGCGTCACCGTCGCAGGTCTCGTAGGTGGGTCTGGTGATGTTGACGTTGTATCGGCCGAGGTCGTCGACGGTCATGCTCCCGCCAGTCTTTCGGTAGCGTGCTGCACCCTGAACTGTCTCGGCAATATCTTCTGCAACCCCTCCCGTATAGAACGGGCCGATGCCGTCGTCGCGGATGGTACGGAGGGTGTCAGCGAGGTCCGGCTGAACGAGTTCGTCGCCCACCTCGAGGGGCTCGCCCCCCGGAGCGAACACTTCTTGAGCAGTCGGTGTGAGTGCCCCATCTTCGACGTTGTCCGCGATGGAACTCGCCAGAAACTCGTCGACAGTAACCGTTCGCCCGTCTGGTGCAGCCAACTCGATAGCCGGCTGTATAAGTTCGCTGAGCGCTGTTCGTCCGAACCGTTTGACTGCTACGTCAGCGGCCTTCAGCGTCCCGGGGACGCCGACTGCCTTGCCGTTCGTGTGGCGCGCTAAGAACGGGACCTCCTCACCTTGGTTGTTCAGAAACATATCGGGTTGCGCTCCGAGGGGAGCTCGCTCCCGATTGTCGATCGCGATGATCTCATCCTCTTTGGCACTATAGACGAGCATGAACCCACCGCCACCGATCCCCGACGAGTGGGGCTGAACAACGTTGAGCGCGAACTGGACAGCGACCGCCGCATCAATTGCGTTCCCCCCGTTCTCGAGAACCTCCACGCCGGCTTCCGTCGCCTGCGAATGGACGCTCGAGACCATTCCGTCGGCAGCTTCTGTGACGGTATTGGATGTAGACGCTATTTCCGATCGCTCGAATGCGCTACTGGCTCCGACTGGGACCATGCTGGCTCCCAGCGTGACGCCTGTTCCTTGAAGGAACGTCCGCTTTGTTGTCGTAACGCGTTCTGTGGTATCTTCTGCCGAGTCATTCGACTCTGCTTTAGGGCCATCTTGTCCCATAGGTGATTGGCATTAGCAACCATGATAAGTATTAGCACTATAGGCGGTGGTAGAAAATAGTATAATTTAGTCATGAACGTCTGTTTCTAAGTTATCACCCACAGTGAGCAAGGACGACCTCGGGAATGGGGTGGGATACGTGCCCCACATGATCGTCAACCCGCAGGAGTACGGATCGGTACAAATCGAACACGCATCCAACGGACTAAGATCCAAGCCTGCGCTTCAGAGACCTGTCTCTGGCCAACTGGCGAGAGTATTGGCGTTCAATAGCGCGGATGGGACACGTTAGCCGTAATTCTCATTGCACGCGTTAGTTGATAGGGAATCGGTTGAATTAGTCGTCACTCCGCATACGCTTCGTGCTCTGGGTTCCACTCCTCCCGCGGCAGTTCTTTCCAGAAGTAATCCCCGCGGGGAGGAATATCATCGGCTGCAGCAGGGTCAACCTCGTAAAGTTCGTCAGATGCGAGACCCTCTAAGATTTCGTTCATGACCGTGTTGATGATGGTCGTGATCATTCCGTTCCCCGCGTTGCCGAGATCTTCCGCCTGACCGCGGAACTCGAAGAGGACGCTACCGCGACCTCGAACACCGTGACCGTTCCGTGCAATGTTGGCGGTGGTCCCGCCGGGATAGGTGTCCCAGGTCGTGTGACCAAGGTCTTTGGTCTCTTGATAGGCATGTGCGGAAATCTTCCGCGAGAGGTTCACCGCCGCTTCGGGCGCTGCCTCGTTGAGAGGCCACAGCGTCGACGCGTTGATTAGCTCGCAGTCTTCGTTCCGATAGGTACCCTGGTGATGCCAGTCACAGATAATGTCAGCGTCAACCTCCGCAGTCCTGTCGAGCATCGCCTGCGTCTCAGGTGACGGGTTCTCATCTGGAATCAGATCTGGGTTGATACCATCGGCGTCGGCAAGGACATCCGGGTCGATACCGAAATAGTGCTGCCGGTTCGGATCGACCGGACCACACTGATCCGGTCCAAAGTACGGACCGTCGTGACAGATGTCCTCCGGCCGCGCGTTTTCTCGCTGTGGCATCTCGTTGTCGTCCGCCGGCGCCCAACCGTCGGGGTTGTGTCGTGGGATGACGTGGAGTGTCAGTTCATCAAGGATCTTGTCGACCTGGCGTCCTCCAGCGGCGAACTTCTGAAGGAGTTTCAGGACGGCCTCTGTCGTGTGCTGCTCGTTGCCGTGTTGCTGAGTCACATAGAAGACGTCGGTGTCACCCCCGTCGATGCGTACATAGGGGATGGGTCGTCCCTCCCACGTCTCGCCGATCGGTTCGTACTCAAGGTTGCTCTTTGTATCGAGTTTCTCGAGCGTGTTGTAGAGTGTCTCGTTGCTCGTGAACGAGTTATAGTTGATGTTCGCCGTCTCTGGTGGGAACGGACCACCTGGCTTGATAAAGTCACCTGGACAGTCGTCGGCGCTGACAGTAACCGTCCCGACTATTCCTGCTCCTGCGATACCGCCGATGGTCTTGAGTATGTTACGTCTTCGCATAATTCTAATTACCATACATCATTACTATTGATAAATCTTCTGCACGGCACTGTCTAGTTGAGCACCTCCACTGGCGTCTATCCGTTAAGTGATTGGTGCGGTCGTTGTACATTGTAGTAGTGTCTAAACTGCTCAATCCATTCTCTGACGCTCGCCCGACTGCCCACCCATGAATTATGGAAGCGGTCAACGCGCATCTTCAAGGTGTGAAACCACTTTTCGATCAGGTTTCGATCAACGTAGTCGAGCTGGCCGCTCAATTCCAATCGGGAGAGGGAAGTCAGATAGCCATAGCTATCAACGAGAAACACCGCCTCGGAGAGATCGTGTTTCTCGGTCAACTTATACAGGAACGCAGTGGCTGGATCTGTGCCCCGTCGTCCGAAGACTGCGATATCGAGAATCAACCGCGAATCTAAGTCGATTGCAGCATATACCCAAGACCAATCGCCGTTGGTCTTGACAACGGTCTCATCAATGGCGACCTGCGACGGCGAAGTCGTCGGCGGGTCTGGTACGCTGTCAGCCAGCCGATGTACCCAGTGCCAGATTGCTCGATGAGAGCGTTCAACGCCGAGCAAACGAAGAATAGCTTGTGCCTCTCGAAGCGAACAGCCGGTCGCGTGGAGTCGAACTGCGAACACCCTGACGCAATCGCCGTCCGATCTCGCTCCCAAGATTCATCAAATTCCGCTACGTAGCACTCGCTGAGCAGGTCTGCGAGCTGCATGGCCAAACTAGCTCTACGACCTGCTCGCTTCTCAAACTGCGCTAACTAGACGGTGCCTACGGAATCGAACCCTCTTATTCGGTAATTGTATGAAGGTTTATTACGCGACTGTATCAAGCCACTCTCGAGAGCAGAATGAATACTAGAGGCGACGGTGATGTCGACCTTTCTCCGAGAGAGATCGTTCTTCTGAAAGTCCGGATGGATAACCCGACGGCCCCCGTTCGGGAAATTAGAGGAATTCTTGCGGAGGAGTACGAAATTGAACTGTCACACAACCGGGTGAACGAACTTCTCCACGATCTGTCTGACAGAGACGTCTTCCGCGAGTCCATTCTTCCCAATAAACGAATTCTCGATTATCACAGCTTTCGAATCGCGTTTCACTACCCCAACTTCGAGCAGCAGTGGGAAGCATGCTACTGGGAACTCATGGAGGACCCGCATGTCGTCATGTTCTGTAACGCGGATAGCAGCTACCATTGGCAGCTTCTCATGCAGTTCAACACTGACAGCGAGGCGGAGCGATGGATGCACCACTTCTTCAAAAAGCACGGATCGCTCATCGCGCAGTTCGATAACACGAAGCTCACAACGGTGCACAAATTCCACGCCAATTCCTCCGTCTTCGACGAAAAGCTCTGGCAGACGGAAGCAGGGCGGGAATATCTACAAAGCGCACAGGAAGGCCACAACGACGAAGAGACCATCGCCACCGACGGGAGCGGCGACACGCCACCGTAGGCCGCCACGACCGGTACTCGAGGAGCAAATCCTCCCGTTTCCGGCGAGGAGGTTGTCACTGGCCTGTTTGACGCATTGCCTGAAGAATAATTTTCCATCTTCTCAGCACTCTTGGCGGTAGAGTTCCTCTCATATCGCCCGAAAGTATTACAAATACATTTGTTATAGTAGTTGATGCATGAGTCCGCCAACAGACGACTTCCTGATTCTGCGGGAGCTTCCGGAGCCGATTACGACCGACGAATTGGATGCGGCAGCGGAGCAATCCGGAGAGACGCTGAACGAACTCCGTGAGGAGGGTGTCGGCATCCGCTGGGTCGATTCGGAGGTGTTAACGAACGAAAACGGAGCGATTGTCGGAACGTTCTGTCACTACAGCGCGGAAAGCGAGGACGCAGTCCGCGAACACGCTGACCGAGCTGGGCTTCCAGCAACAAAAATCACGCGTCGAGGTGAACCCCTGTCGGGAGAATGAGAGGCGGGGAACCGACTCCGTCGCATCGGTATAATTTCGGGCTGTATCACTGGCGAGAACGCGGTCGCCGACTGGTGTTGGGTTTGCTGGCCGTTATAACGGGCCTCGCCATTGGCCAGTCCGAGCGTCGACCTCGAGGACGGACCGCGATCGCAGTCGCCCTCGTATTGGTCTGCTGGGGAGGTGCAACCGTCCGGTCGGCAGCGATGTCGCTGCTTTCCCCGCCGCCTTGGGTACTCGATCGCGAAAAGTACGAGGCACTGGCCGCCGAAATCCCGCTTTCGGAGTCCGAGCGGGTACTCGATATCGGATGTGGAACCGGGCGGTCCCTCGTCGGACTCGCACCCGCCATCCCCGACCACTGCTCGCTTCTCGCCGTCGACGTGTTCGACGATCGGATCATTCTCGGCAATGGACCGCGTTTAGCGAGCCGGAACGCACGGCTTGCCGGCGTCGATGCGACCCCGATACGAGGAGACGCTGCACGTATCCCACTGGCGGCGGATACCGTCGACACCGTGACGCTCTGTCGCGTGCTCCACGACCTTTCGGCTACCGATGCCCGCGAGGCACTCACCGAAGCACATCGCGTCTGTACGCCCGGTGGGACGGTCGGCGTGCTCGCACTTCCGTACCCGCACAATGAGGCTGCCAAGCCGGCGGCCTATTGGGGGGAACTAGTCGCTGAAGCCGGACTCACCGTCAGTGACGTAGTCGAACGTGACGACGGGTACGTCATTGTTGTCGGCACTGTCCCGAGCGATCGAGCAGTCCGCGCGAGAAAATAGCCTCCCCGTTATTCGACGATATATGGATTTCCCGCCAGCGAAGTTCGAGTATCCCAGGTGTAGTGCCATCGTTAGAACGGCTGGAACGCCGAAGACGGCCGCTTCGAGAAAGCCGCAGACCAGGACCGTAACGATCGATATCATTGCCGTGTCCTTCGAAGAGGCACTCGAGGCGGTCGATCGCGAACACGATGGACCGACCCAGCGCGCGTTCCGATCCGCTGCTCGAACTCAATGACGCCAGCGAGTAGCGTCGGTTCCTCCTCCGATTGACCACACGCGCTGAAACGGGTATCGTCCGTGGAAATAAATGGGTACACATCGATGTTCATTGTGAACGTATGTCTGACGATCGAGAGCTGCCGAACATCAAAGCCGGACGCGGAGGGGATCGAAGCCTGGACCAGGCGGAAGACGACGAGACTGCCACCGTGGAGTACCTCAGCTACGGAGCGTTGCAGCGCCACGGGTGGAGTCGCGACGACGAGACCCTTTTCGAGAAGGCGGCTGCGGCCGACCTTACCGACCGCGAGTACGGGACGATAGCGATCAGTAAGAACGAGTATCTCCTCGACGGGGCCGAGAACGCGGACCACAACTGGCCGTTCGAGTGCCGGGCCGCCTCCTGTGCAAACTGCTGTGCGTTCCTCGTCGAGGGCGACCTCGAGATGGATATGAACCTGTTTCTGACCGACGAGGAAGTCGACGAGCGGAACCTTCGACTGACGTGCGTGGCAAAACCCGCGAGCGACGAACTGAAGGTTATCTACGAGGCCAGGCGCGCCGACTACCTTCAGAACGTCGTCGGCGAACGGGAAGTCTAGCGCTGCTTCCGTCCGGTTCTACTGCGAGGATAGCGCTGCTCCGGCCCTCGGGTCGGGCGACGATGGAAAGCCCTCGTCCCCCCGCCGGGACGCTCGTGCCTATTTCTCGTTCGGGTCCGCTCCCTGAATCGCCGCTGCCAGCCGCTCGTTGGGAGCGGTGTCAGCGATAAGCCGATCGTTCTCGTAGCGACGGACCGTCGAGAGGTCGACATCGTCCTCGAGGGAGTCGAGGATCGCCACGAGCAAGAGCGCCTGCCTGTCGAGGCGGTCCTCGAGCGCGTTGATATTGTTGAACGCTTTCTCGGCGAACGCCGTGAGTGATTCCGAGAATTCGGAGAGCTTCGCCTCGTTCTGTTTGACCTTCCGCTCGTTCAGACTGATGCGAGCAAAGTCGTCGACCGTCTCGATCTGTCGCTCGAGCGCGTCGAGTTCGTCACGCAATTCGTTCGTCTGTGATTCGACGAGCTCTTCGATCAATCCTTCGACGGCCCCCGTCTCGGACGGGGTATCGCCGTCTCCAGCGTCGTTCGTCTCAGTGGTCGTCGACTGTTCGGTCCCGTTTCGAGGCGTCTGTCGGTAATGATCTGTTGGCGACATATGGCACAAATCAACACACAGCACGATATAAGTTATCACTGTTCACAGGATTATTCGGTGCCGGCGATGTCAGGGGAGTACGGAATGGAACTCATTCGCGTTCGATGCGACTCGCCAGACTTCGGAGCTGATCCGCTTCGGCCGACGCTCCGTCCGCTTCTTTCTCGTCCGCGAACGTACGGAGTGCGCGAACGACGTCACGTTTCTCCCGTCCGGTAAGTTCGATAGTGAGTGTGTTCGGTGCCATGGCAGGGTGAGGACGGGATGAGATACGTGCCGCTGGGTTTCATAGACTGCGGTGAGTTGCGGGCTCGACGACGGCGAATATACCGTCGAACAGTGGTCGATGACCGCTTGATCGCGTGACGTGGCCTCGCCGAAAACGACGACTGGGTAACTGCGACCGATACGAGAACGGGGTATCCAACGGTCGCTACAGCCGGAAACGACCGCTCGAGGAGCCACTGCGACTTCTGCGCCCCGCAGGCACACTTTTGCAAGCAAGAGGCCGAACCGTACTCGACGGCAGTATCCGATAATGAACCAGCCGATAGACGCCCGCTGCGTCGACTGCGGTGAGAGATTCCCCCGGAGACTCGGTGAAAGAGCGAGTGGTGACGGGCTCACCTGTCCGACCTGTGGCCACGGCATCGTCCAGGGCATTCCGCAAAAGCAAACGTCGCTCGGTACTCGCCAGAACGCTCGGTGTAGACGCTGCGGGGCGACGTTCCCCCACGTGAAATCGAGGACGGCGATCAAGGGCGTGTTAGCTTGTCCTACCTGTGAATCACCGGGCGACGTGATGCGACTCGATGCGACCGATGATTCGACGACACGAAAAATAACAACTAGCGGTTGACTCACTCGGCCAACGAGAAGACGACGACGCGGTCGTCCCGCTTGCCGCGTCGGAGCCAGCCGCTACCGCCGACTTGAATGGCAATGTACTGTTTGCCCTCGTCGGGATCGTACCAGCTGATGGGGCTGGACGAGAGCGGGGCATCGCCGGTGTCGAACTCCCAGAGGCGCTCGCCGGTCTCGGCGTCGTAGGCGATGAACTGGCCGTTCTGGGTGCCGGCGAACATCAGACCCGTCGTGGTCGACATCGTCCCTCCCCACAGGTAGGTGTCGCTGTCGATCCAGTCGCGCCAGACGAGTTTCCCCGTCGTCGGATCGAACGCGGAGATGGAACTGATGTGGCCGTTGTACTCGTCGGGCATCGCCTCGGTCTCGTCTTCGAGGATACCGCCCCAGTACTTGCGGCCTTCCTCGAACTCCTCGAATCGCCACCACGCCTCCTGAGCATTGTTGTGCATCTTGTAGTACACTAGCCCGGTCTCGTGGTTGTACGTCGCCGGATGCCAGTCACAGCCGCCCATCCCGCCGGGCATGAACGTTCCGCGGCGGCCGTCGTCGATGTGCGGGATCATGCTGAACATGTTCAGCTGCTGGACACCCGGATCCGATCGAGTGATGAGCTGCCCCGTCTCGGCGTCCATCGAGTACGCCCAGCCGGTCTTGCCGGCGTTGACGACGGTGTCCCGTACCTCGTCGCGGTGGTCGAACTCGAGGTCGCGGATGAGCATCCGCGGCGATGCCGAGTCGTAGTCCCAGACGTCGTGGGGCGACTCCTGGTGGAACCAGAGGCGCTCGCCGGTCTCGGCGTCGATACACAGCGTCCCGCACGTGTTGCGGTTCGGTCCCGGACGGACGGAGCCGTCGAAGTCCGGTCCTGGGTTGCCGACCGGCATGTACAGGACGTCCCGCTCCTCGTCGTACGTCGCCGTCATCCAGTTAGTGCCGGCCGCCTGATTGATGGAGTCGCCGACGAACTCCTCCTCGGGGCAGGTCCGCGTGAACCACTTCTGTTCACCGGTCTCGGCGTCGATAGCCGTGTGGAAACCTCGGACACCGTACTCGCCGCCGGCGGATCCCGTGTAGATGGTTCCGTCGTGAACGATCGGTGCCCACGTCGCGGAGTAGCCCCGTTCGTGGTCAGCCGTGGACGTGTACCACTCCTCCTCGCCGGTATAGCGGTTGAGTGCGACGACCCCCGAGTCAAGTGTCGTCATGTACACCTTGTCCTGCCAGACGGCGGGTCCACGATTGTTATCGTCACAGCACAGTACCACGTCTGACGGCACTGCGTAGGTGTAACTCCACAGCACGTCGCCGTTACGGGCGTCGATCGCCTTGATGTGATTCGGCCCGTTCGACTGATACATGACCGTCGGATCGCCGGGAACGATGACCGGCGATCCCTCCATACTCGACCCGGAACCGACGCTGATGTCGTACTCGACCTCGAGGTCGTTGACATTGTCCGGGCCGATGACGTCGGCCGTCGTATAGCGGTGCATTTCGTAGTTACCGCCATACGTCAGCCACGCCTCCTGATTTTCACCGGATCCGCTTACCATCTCCTGGGTAACGTCGAACTGCGGTATGCGATCGATGTCGTGTTGATGGGTAACCGACTCCTCGGGCGAGCCGAGCACCCGGTAGCCGTTATCGGTCTCTCGAACGACCGTATCCTGTGCAGCCTGAACCGCTCTGTCTTCTTCTATTGACATTTGTGATTACCTCGCTTCTGGTTCCGCCCGCATCTCCTCGGTGATGTAAAACACGTCCTGGCAGATTTTCTGCTGGTTGATGATCATGATGGCCGCACTGGCCGTCAGTGCCGCCATCAGCTGTCCGTCCGTGAGGGTTCGTTCCGTCTCGGACGCGATCTCTCGTGCGGCCCGACCCAGCAGGTACAGCCCCCCCAGCATTCCCTTGACGTCCCAGTAGCCGTCGTCGAGTATCTCGTCGGTGATGAGCACTCGTTTCTGCCACAGGTGGACGTCGAGTGTCTGTATCCACAGCAGCGTCCCACCGGCGGCCCGCTGGTGGAGCGGCGGGACGAAGTCGACGTTGAACTCGACGTCGGCCGGGATCTCCTTCGTCGGAACCCACCGCGCGAGTTCCCTGTCGTTGTTTAGCAGGTCCGCGATCAGACTGAGCTGTTCCCCTTCGTCGAAGCCGATCGTCTCGAGTTCTGACGTAAGCGGGTTCGCCTCGACCAGACCGTAACCGGTGTTCCTGATATGTTCGGCGGAGAATCGCACGGCGTTCTCGTCGACGCTTTCGAAGAAGCCGACGTCGACGAGGTGGTCGTACAGTCGCCACCCCGGTTCGACGAGTTCCCGGTAGAGTTGCTCGGGTTCGCGCTTCCCGTCCGGAATGCCCGCTTCCCGAACCGCCGACAGCCGATCGATCTCTGCTTCGAGGTCTGACAACGCAGCAGTGAGCAACTCCGCGTCGAGCGACCCCTCGAGATCGTTTCGGATCGCCTCGCCCATCGAGGCGAATTCGTCGTTGATCTCCCCAGTTATCCCCGATTTCAGCGCCGATAGCGTCAGTTCCTCATCGACGACCGAGTCGTCAGCGCCGAGGTATTCGGTCAACTGTGCTGCTTCTTCGGCCGTTGGTTGAGGTCTGTTAGCATTAATCATCTCAGCACCACTGACCTATGCCATATGATACCACAAATAGCTTTTCTATCCTTTCATACATATTACACATATATACAGACGGGGTATTTGAGTGGAGAGTATAAAATGAGACTCTAGATCTGCAACGTGTGAAAAACCCCGAAACTATACAAGTAATCCTCGATACTACTATGCTTTTATAAGTCCCGCAACACTACTGCTCGAGCGAAGCGTATGGAACTCATTGTCAAGACGCTTGCCGACCGCGATCCTGGCCATGGTCTCACTGTCGTTAGTCGTCAAACGCTCGCCGAACTCGCGCTCGACAGCGGCGATTTCCTCCTCGCTCGCGGATCGGACGGGAACCGCGCAGTCACACAAGTTATGCCGTCCGACGATATCGAGGACGGGACCATCCGCACGAACGAACTGATTCGACGGACTGCAGACGTCGACATCGGAGAGACGGTAACCGTCGAACCGGTCGAGGTTTCTCCCGCCGACAGTATCACAGTCGCACTCCCGAAGGGGTTCGACGACGGAACCACTCTCGATCTCTCCCTGCGAGACGAACTCATCAGTCGGGCCGTCGTCGTGGGACAGGTCGTTCCGGTCTCCGTCCGATCGCGAGCGGTGGACGATCCCGCTCGGCGGACAGTTCCGGTTCGCATCACCGCGGCGTCACCTGGTGATATCGTTCTCGTGCGCGACTGGACGCGTATTTCGGTGGCACCGGATCCCGCTGAGGATCTTTCGGCTGCTGTCGACCGCCCCGGCGGCTCGACGGGAGTTACTTTCACCGATATCGGCGGCCTGGACGCGGAGCTCGCCCGGATTCGAGAGACCGTCGAACTGCCGCTGTGTTCACCCGACCTGTTCGGCCGGCTCGGCATCGAACCGACGAACGGCGTGTTACTGTACGGGCCACCCGGAACGGGAAAGACGCTCATCGTCCGGGCGATCGCGAACGAGGCGAATATCCACGTCGAAACCGTCAGCGGCCCCGCAGTCGTTTCGACACACCGCGACGAAACGGCGGAACGCCTCCGGAATCGATTCGAGAACGCCGCCGCGAACGAACCCGCGATCGTCTTCATCGACGAACTCGACGCGATCGCCGGAACGCAGAACGATACCGGGAACTCGATCGACGGCGTCGGGCCACTGGTTTCGCTCATGGACGATTTCGAGGCCGACAACCGTCTCGTCGTCATCGGAACGACCACCCAACCCGAGACGCTGGACCCGGCGCTGCGTCGATCCGGCCGGTTCGATCGCGAGATCGAAATCGGCGTCCCCGACCGCGACGGCCGCGAGGAGATCCTTCGAATTCTGACTCGCGGGATGCCACTCGCCGCCGACGTCGACGTCGCGTCGCTCGCCGAATGCACACACGGATTCGTCGGCGCGGATCTGGAGTCCCTCACTCGCGAAGCGGCGTTACACACCCTCCGTCGGAACGACGTTCATCCGGACGAGGCTCACCCGGACGACGCGGCGCTGGCATCCATGACGCTCACGGCAGCGGATTTCGAGGCAGCGCTTCGGAGTACGACCCCCTCTGCGCTCCGGGAGGTATTCGTGGAAGTGCCGGACGCCACCTGGGACGATGTCGGCGGACTGACGGAAACGATCCAACGACTTCGTGAGACCGTCCAGTGGCCGCTGGAACACCCCGACGCCTTCGATCGAGTGGCACTTCGGCCGGCCAAGGGGGTATTGCTGCACGGGCCGCCGGGAACCGGCAAGACGCTGCTGGCAAAGGTCGTCGCTAACGAGGCCCAATCGAACTTCATCTCGATCAAGGGTCCCGAGTTACTCAACAAGTACGTCGGCGAATCCGAAAAAGGCGTTCGCGACGTGTTCGAGAAAGCGCGAACGAACGCTCCAACTGTCCTGTTCTTCGACGAGATCGACGCGATCGCGGCCGAACGCGGCGGCGCAAGCGCCGACTCCAGTGTCAGCGAACGCGTCGTTTCACAGCTACTGACCGAGCTCGACGGGCTGGAAGAACTCGAAGACGTCGTCGTTATCGCGACGACGAATCGCCCTGACCTTCTCGACGATGCGCTGATGCGTCCCGGGCGATTCGATCGACACGTCCACGTCGATGCCCCGGACGAGGACGCCCGACGACAGATTTTTACAGTTCATACGCGCGATCGGCCCCTCGCTGCCGATGTCGATCTAGATGTTCTCGCCGAACGAACCGACGGTCACGTCGGTGCCGATATCGAGGCGATCTGTCGCGAGGCCGCGACCGTCGCCGTCCGACAGTACGTCGACAGTACGACCACGGATCCCGACCAGATCACCCTGACTGCCGCCCATTTCGACGCGGCGATCGAGGAAATCGATCGACACGACGACGATCGGTTCGTCGACCTGGATCTCGCAGGCAACGAGACATCCCCGGAATAACCGCATTGTCGCTCGAGCAGCTAGTCGATCAGATCGCGTCTCGACTGCCGCAACCGAAACTCGACTACCGCGAACGAAGGGCGTCTCTCAGTCGGGAGTACGCTTATACTGACATGCGAACAATACCGCCACAATGGTGCCAGCACGATGAAGTCAGCGGAGCACTGGGTGCTGGACAGTGACGATGAGCAGCTCGCCGCTGACTTCGAAATCGGACTCGGAGCGCAGTCCGCTCGGGTCCTTGCGTACCTCGTTCGCCGAACCGAAGACGATCGTATCGAGGATCCACGGGCACGACAGCTAGATATTCGTCTCGGCACCGGTCTCGGTACCCAGGCCGTCGCCGACGCACTGTCACGGCTTTCCGGTCGGGGACTAGTGACGGAAACGACGCTAGACAGCGAGCAAGGGCGGCCGCCGAAAGCGTGGTCAACCGACCACTCGGTCGAGACGGCGATGTACGACGCATACGCGACACGCGCCGCACGACTTACCGATACCGTGAACGCCGATCTGTCGGGTTCAACTACCACCGACCGTGGAGCGATTCGCCTCGGATTCAACTGGCAACCGAACGGCCTTCACGTGCCGTTCTACGCGGCACGGATGGAAGGGGCATACGACCCGGTCGATGTCGAGTTCGTCCACTATAGCGGCTCGGAACAGGCGCTTCGAGCCGTCGCTACCGGCGACGTCGACGTCGGAATAGTCGGTGCTGCCGTCCTCATCGATGGCCGACACGGCGGCGACTCGATCACCCCGCTCGCAGTGCTCTATCAGCGAGCGATGACCGTGCTGTATACGACGCGAACGGTTTTCGGCGAGCCACTCGCCGAGAGCGACCAGCTCCGTGATCGCTGCATCGGCATGTCTCCGAACACGGAAACACGACTGCTAGCCGAACTGTTCCTTTCACAGGCCGGCGTCGCCGACGACGTCGAGATATTCGAAACGACCGGCGAAGAGTCGGACGCCCTCCGTACCGGCGACGCCGACGTCGTCGCAGGATCGTTCTCGGACCCGTGGACGCTTCCCCACGACGAGATCGTGGACGTGCTCACGATCTCGGACCAATTCCCGATTTACGGGCCAGCGCTCGTCGTCGATCCATCGACCAGCGAGACGACGACGGCGCAGCTCGAGCGGTTTCTGACAGGGACGATGTTGGGGTGGCGTGCCGGACGATCGGATCCGACACCGGCGGCGAGACGAATCGCAGCCGACGTCGCCGCCGAGGACGAGGAAATCGAGCGGACGTTTCGGCGGGCGATCGAGTCGTTTGCCGACAGTAAAGCCCGCCGAAACGACGGCTGGGGCGTCCACCGAGACGACGAGTGGGAGCGCGTGCGGACAGCGTTGGCCCACACGCAACGATTTTCGAGACCATGATAGCCATCGACGACGTGACCGTCGCCTTCGAAACGGTCACTGCGATCGCCGATATCGACCTGCAGATCCAGCCGAGCGAGTTCGTCACCATCGTCGGCCCGTCAGGCTGTGGGAAAACGACGCTGCTTCGCGTGATCGGCGGACTGGAGTCGCCGACCGCAGGGACCGTCACGATAGACGGCAATGAACCAGCGGTCAGTCGTGACGCCGGTGACCTCGGCTTCGTCTTCCAGGACCACACGCTTCTCCCGTGGAAGACGGCACTCGAGAACGTCCAGTTCCTCCGACGAATGGCGGGAAAACCCCCGGACGAGGCACAGGCGCGCTCACTGTTGGAATCGGTCGGGCTCGATGAGTTCGTCGATGCGTATCCACGAGAGCTCTCCGGCGGAATGAAACAGCGCGTCGCTATTGTCAGAGCCCTCCATCTGGATGCCGACGTCTTGCTTCTGGACGAACCGTTCGGCGCGCTCGATGAGCTCACGCGAGACCAGCTCGGAGTCGAACTCCGCCGACTCCACGAACGGGAACAGAAAACGACGTTGTTCATCACCCATAGCGTTCCGGAAGCGGCGTTTCTGGGTGACCGGTGTGCCGTCGTCACGGACGCGCCGGGACGGATCGAAACGACGCTCGAGATCGACTTTTCGGACCAGCGGGATACGGAGCTGTTTGGAAGCGTCGAATACCAAAAACAGGTCGCGGATATCAGGCGGAAGCTGTACGACAGTGTGGAAGACGGACGATGAGGGAGAACACGATCGATGTTCGGCGGAGCGAAATGATGCTCCCGGTAGCAGCACTGCTCGTCGGCGTTTCGATGTGGTGGCTCGGAACGGCGCTGCTGGCTATCCCATCATTTCTGTTACCGTCACCGGGGGCAGTCCTCGCACAACTGTTCGGTAGCCCACTGTTGTATCTCCGGAACCTCGTTTCGACGCTCGAAAAGGTCGTTTACGGCGGCGGTATCGGTATCGTCACCGGATTCGGGCTCGGTGTTCTCATGGGGACTGTTCCAGTACTTCGGACGGCACTGTATCCGTATCTGGTCACCGTTCGGGTGCTCCCGAAGATAGCGATCGCACCCCTCTTGCTGATCTATCTCGGAACGGGAATGACAACCGCGATCGTGTTCATCGCGCTCATCGCCTTCTTCCCGCTGGTATTGCACACTGTTGCAGGGCTCTCACGGACGCCGGAACGACACGTCGAGTTACTCCGTTCGGTCGACACGAGCAGGGTGAACACGTTCGTTCATCTCAGGTTGCCGTACGCGGTTCCGGACGTGTTCGCCGGATTGAAACAATCGGTCACGCTCACAGTCGTCGGTACGATCGTCGCCGAATGGGTCGTCGCGAGCACCGGGCTCGGCTACCTCATCCTCCTGGGTCTGGAAAACCTTCGGACTGATATTATTATCGCCGCACTCGTCGTCCTCGTGGTCCTTGGACTCGCGCTGTACGGGCTGGTCGGCGTTTGCCAGCGGATAGTCCATCGCCGACTGCCGCTTTCCTGAGTCAGTTGAATCTCGTTCTGACTGCCCGTTCCAGGAGAGATGGGATGCCGTAGAAGAGGAGTCCGAGCCCGGAGAGAACGGCGAGTGCAGCGTACGAATTGGCTGTCTGGAGGGAAGTGGACGTTTCGAACACTCGATAACCGATACCCGCGTCGAGTGTCACGAATTCGGCAACGACCGCCCCAATCACTGCGAGTGTTGACGCATTTTTTATTCCAGCAAAGACGCTCGGAGCAGCCGCTGGAAGTCGAACGTGGAGGAAGACCATCGACGGCGACGCACCGACAGACCGGAGAAGCGTGAGATACGACTCGGGCGTTGATCGCAGTCCGTCGAGCGACGCGATGGTTATCGGAAAGACAGTGATGGTCGTCACGAGGAGCGCTTTTCCCGGTACCCCACGACCAAACCAGAGGAACAGGAGCGGCGCGATGGCAACGAGTGGCGCGATACGGAGCGCAACTACGTAGGGGAGAATAACTGCTGCAGCGGATCGAGAGATGGCCATGAAAAACGCCAGTACCGTCCCGATAACGAGCCCCACCGTTAGTCCGAGTCCGGCGGTCAGCGCTGTTACTGCAGCGTCGCCGGCGAGTATCCAACGGAGATCAATGAGCGCGACACCCACCTCCGCCGGAGCGGGAAGCACGACTGTCGGGAGATCAGAGAGGACGACAGCTGCATGCCAGCACCCGATGGTGAGCACGCACAGTATCGTCCCGAGTGCGGGTCCACGAAAACCGCCGTCGAGCCGGCGGCGAAGACGCTGTCGGACCGCTGGTGACGAATTCGGGAGCCACTTCGTCGGTTGATCAGGCATCGTTCCCGCGTTGTCGTCGCTCATCACGTCGGCTCGACCAGCTCGCCGTATTCGCCGATGTGTTCGTCGTCCGTGTCGAGATAGTCGTTCGTCCAGGCGTCCTCGGACGTCACGTCTCCACCCGGGTAATCGCCGTCCGCAAGCGTCGTTCGGAGGGACTCCCAGACGGCAGACTCGTTCCACCCCCAGCCGTGTTCTCGAACCGCTTCCGACAGCATGAACTCCGTCCGGAGCTCGTTCCACTTGTCGCGCTGATTCGCGCGAGTGTCCTCGAGTTCCGGCACGGCCTCGAGGAGCAGTCCCGTCGCGTCGTCGGGGTTGTCGTTCGCCCAGACTGCCCCGCGAGCGGTCGCCCGAAGGAACGATCGAACCGTGTCGGGATTTGATTCGGCGAACGATCGCGACGTCGCAATCACGTGACCGTAGGAGGGGATCACGTCGGTAACCGAGAGCGTCTCGATATCGTACCCTTGATGGCGAGCATCGACGACGTCACTGAACACACCGCTCGCTGCGTCGATTTCTCCGGACAGCAATTGCTGAACCGTATCGAATCCGCTATCGACGTATTCGACGTCATCGAGAACTCCTTCGTGCTCGAGATACGCCTCCGTCATCTGCCGAACCATCCCGGGACCGCTTCCGAGTGTGACGCCGGCCAGCTGTTCACTCCCTGAGAGTTCCGCTCCGAAATTGTCACGGGCGGTAAACACCTGAACCGGTCCCCGCTGCATGATAATGCCGACTGCGATGACGTCAAGCTCGTTGGCGTTCGCGTTCAGGACTTGGCCGGCGCTCGTAATCGCAAATTTCGAATTGCCTAACCCGGCCTGCGTTGCCGAAAAGTCGGACCCCTCTCCGGGTTCGATCCCCGTCAACTCGAGCGTTTCCGCTTCGTAGAACCCTCGTTCAGCGGCGGTAAAGTACGGAACGTGGAGGCCGTTGGGTTTCCAATTGAGGAGTAGCGATGCCTTCGCCCCTTCGCTATCGCTTCCTCCGAAACACCCTGCAAGTGTTCCGGACCCCAGTGTCGCGAGCAGCTGCCGTCTACTGGAACGCATTAGTAGTCTTCCCTGCGGATCCCACTGTTCGATACTGTTGCACCTGATTGTCTCTCTTCAAGTAAATCATCCCTTCTTATGCTGATACTGAGTTGTAGTATATTAATAGTTCTCCACAAATGTTTATAAGTAGAGTGAAACAAAGCGTCGAAACGGGCAACAGCTGTTATATCAAATCATACTGCGTGTGGGTTTACACTCCGTAGTTAGCATATCCCTATTTGAATAGAGACTTCTTACGATTCTTCGAAAGTGACAAATTTTAAGAACCATCGGTCAATGGACGACCTTCCGTAGTCAGATCTACCGATTCGTCGACCGGTAGCTGAGCGTGCCAGTCGAACTGTTGCTCGGCATTCCTCAGTTTGAGCCGAATTGCCTGTGATCATTGTCGAATATACGGCTTGCTCACGGTGTAGGTCGCGAAAAGGATGCTCCGACTGGGATTCGAACCCAGGTCATTGCCGTGAGAGGGCAATATGATTGGCCGGACTACACCATCGGAGCGCGACGCGCCGTCTCGCTCCGGGCCCTGCGTCGCGGTGGTCCACAGGACGTCGGAGCGGGCGTCGTCTCTATTCAATCGTTGCGCAGTACGATGTTTAAGGATTCCGTTTCGTTTCGGGGCTGTCGACCTCTGCCACGCGAGAGCGGATCAGTGGCCGGCGTTTCGTCGGTGGCCGTTACTCGTCGAACGGCGACTTGGTCGCTTCCGGTTCGAAGCCCTCGAGGCTGATGATGTTCTCGCGGCCGACGCGGAGCTTGCTGATGGTGCCGTCGTCTTCCATATCGGAGAGCAGCATGCTGACCTTGGACTTCGACCAGCCGGTTTCCTCGACGATATTGACCTGTTTCATCCGGCCGCCGTTCTCCTGGATGAGCGTGACGACGCGGTCCTCGTCCGTCATGAGTTCCTCGTCGGAGAGTGGTTCGGGCTCACCGTCGGACTCATCATTCGTGTCGGCCGCTGCTGGCGGCGGCGCCGAATCGCCGGTAGAATCGGACGCCGTAGCGGCGACTTTCTCGCTACCGGGGCCGCGTCGTCGGTACCAGACCACGGCTGCGACGCCGATGCCTGCACAGAGGAGGGCACCGACGAGATACCAGCCCAGACCGAGACTACTTATCGTCGCGAGGAGTCCGGCTGCGTTACTCGCGGCGCCGGGCCGATCGAACACCGCCCGGGGCCGGCCGTCGATGAACTCTCGCTGGCCGCTCCACCGAACCGACTCCGCGTCCTCGAGCGAGGCGCCGGCGTACTGTCCATCGTCGGGTTCGATGGATCGGAAGGTGAGATCGCCGCCCGCCTCGATCACGATCGCCTGATTGGATGCGAGCGGGATACTTTCGAAGACGTCGCCGACGACGATCCGGTCCGCTTCGACGACGCCGAATTCCGTCCAGGTAAACGACATTTCGACGACGCCCGTCGCGGTGGATTCGTTCCCGGTAGCGCCCGTGGCGGTGAACTGTTCTTCGACCTGCGCTGAGCGACGGAAGTTCGTCGCGTCCATCTCTCGACCGGTCGCCTGTCCACCGATTTCGGTCAGGGTACGCGATTGATTGGTAAACCCGTCGTACAGATCCGTCTCGTTGGCTTCGAACTCCTCGGCGAAGGCCTCGAAGTTCTCCCTGGCAGCGGTCGCGTTGTCATCGTTCGCGAACCGCCGCTCGTATCTGAACGTCCACGTCGCGCTGCCGTTCTCGTGGACGGTGATCTCGAACGTCGTATTGTCGAAGTCCTGCGTTTCCTGGGTGACGAGCGGGCTCCCGTCCGCCTGGGTGACCATCGTCGCGGATCGCGTCTCGGTCGGAGCCGGCTCCGTCACTGATGGCGAAGCGGATCCAGTGTCAGCCAACGCGATCGGTCCGCAGACCCCGGTCACGAGCGCGAGGATGACGAGACCGACGAATCCGACGGAGCCCGACCGGTTCATTCGTCTACTCAGTACGTGCCGGTGCTAAAAATCCTTGTGAATAGCGGTATCGACGCAAACTGGATCACAGGCCGGGCAGTCGGTGGAGCGTTCCCGAGAGCCATCCGCCCGAAACTCTCGAAACGCCGGGTCACGTTGCACCGTCCCCTCGGCTCGCTCCGACCCGTGTCGATAGCCACAAATCACTCGACCGAGTAGCGCCGGCCATGATAACGAACCTCGCGGAAGGCGTACAGGCGTTTACCAGCAACGTCTTTCTCGTCCCCGGCGACCGGCCCGTGCTCGTCGATACGGGTGCGAACTTCGACCTCGTCGACGCCGTCCGCGATCGAATCGACGAAATCGACGCCGTCATCCTGACGCATACGCACCGCGACCACGTCGGAAACCTCCCGGCGGTGAAAGACGCTTTCGACGTCGACGCGTGGGGGTACGACACCTCGATCGACGGCGTCGACCACGCGATCGCGGACGAGGAGACGGTCCAGTTGGGCGACGACGACTACGTCGCGCTCCACACACCGGGACATAAGGACGATCACCTCTGCTTGTACTCGGCCGACGCGAGTGTGCTGTTCGCGGGCGACCTCGTCTTCCAGAACGGGAGCTTCGGTCGAACTGATCTCGAGGAGGGCGACCGGGGGGCCCTGATCGAGAGCATCGATCGGGTGCTCGAGCGGATCGATCCGGAACTCGAGGCGATGCACACCGGTCACGGGCCGAGCGTGACGAGCGACCCCTACGATCACGTCGAACTGTCGGCGCAGATGGCGCGACAGATGTAGACTCGGTTCGTCCGGCCTCGAGTTTGCGGGCTGGATCCTCGCGGAGAGCCGTTAGATCAGTCGGAAATCGGTGAGACCGATACTCGCCCAGCGGCGTCGAGCAACGCGTTGTAGGCGCGATCGTACGCGCGTGCGATCCGTGCGGGATCGTCACGCGCGTCGCTGTCGAGCGGTGGCAGCCGGACGCGCTCGAGGGGATCGAGATACTCGAGTACGTCGGGGACGCGCTTCTCGAGCGTTCCGTCTCTGGGGCTCGAGTTCGCGATCTCGCAGGCCCGACGGTAGCGATCGCCGTCGTAAATCCCAACGCGACCGGGTTCGACAGCCGCGACGGCGGCGATCGACGCGGGATCCAGCGACGCGAGCGGGAGCGCGATGTCGCTGTAGGATTCGACGACGGCGACCTCGGCCGCCTCGATCTCGTCGGCCAGTCGTTCGAACGCGGGGACGTACTCCCGTTCGGCGAGGTCGTTGTACTCCTCGACGGTCTCGACGGGGATCGCGTCCGCGAGCGGGAGGGCGTCGGCGACAGCGTCCGGAATCTCGGCGGTCGCGTTGCGGACGAACAGCGACTCGTCGATCCCGCGACCGATCCGGTCGACGACGAACTCCCGATCGGTCCTCCCGAGTAGGCCGCTTCCGTCGCCGGGGGTGGGTCGCCAGAGCCGGTGGACGGGATTGAGTCGTTCGGGCGGTCGGCCCCGGCCGTCTGCCGCCGAGAGCCGCATCGCATCTTTGCCGTAGAGCCGCCCGCCGTCGAGGGCGCGACGGCAGTCGTCGTGGTCGAACCAGAAGTCGTTGCCGGCGCGGGGCTTGTAACCGGCCGCGCCGGTTCGATCGAGCAGGCCGGCTGAGAACGTGGTCTTGCCGGCGTCGACGCGATCGGCACCGACCACGAGGAGGATCATTCGCTCAGGCCGTAGTAGCCGGGTTCGTCTTCGTCCCGCGGCTCGGCGACCACGAGGTCCTCGGCGTTGGTCATGACCCACGGGATCGCCCAGTCGAGCAGAATGTCCTCGGTCTCGCGATCGATATCCGCGTCGGGCTCGAGTCCCTGCAACAATCGAGCGATCTCGTAGACGGTGTACATCTGGTCGTCCTCGAGGAGCTCCGCCGGCGTGTAGAAGTCACACGGCGGGAGGTTCTCGAACTCCGATTTGGGGACGGGCATACACCACCGTACCGTCGGCCGGTGCCTAAATGGTTCGTTCCCGATCGACCGACCGAGACGGGCGCGGACCGCCGACCGCGATCTCACGTGTTTGTGATGAGCCCCTCTTTCGGACCGGCGCAAGCATTGGTATCCTGCGAAATGGCCATTGCACTTTACATACTCGGCACTCGAGTACGGACGATGATACAGGGACTTGACCCCATCCTATTGATTTACATCCTTTCGGCGCTGGTGAGCGCTGCACTCGCGGTGGTTCTCTGGCAGCACCGCGGGAAGACCGGTGTGATCTCGCTTCTCGGGGCCGTCCTCGCGGCGGGGTTGTGGGACGTGTCGCTGGTGTTGCTGTCCGTTATCGATCATCCCCTTGCAACCACCGTACTGACCGGAACGTTATTCCTGGGCGTCGGATTCGCGACGATGGCGTCTCTCGTCTTCACCCTCGTGTACACCGGACGGGAGAAGTTCCTCACGACTCCGACACTCGCCGTCCTGTCGGCCGAACCGATACTGTTGGCCATCCTCGCCGTCGTCAATCCGTTTCATCTCTTTTTCGAGTCGTTCGACGGGGTCCTCGAGCCCGGCCCGCTGCTCTGGGCACACGTCGGCTACGCGTACCTCGTTTCGGGACTGGTGACGGTCCTCATACTCGGATTTCTCTACCGGTCCCGGTCGCTGTACAAGGGCCAGAGTGCCGCACTCCTCGCCGGAACGCTCGCGACCTGGGTCGCAAACGGCGTCTACGCCGCCGGTTTCGTCGAGTTCGATACGTCACCGATCGGGTTCGTCGTGACCGGATCGTTGTACGCGGTCGCCATCGTTCGCTACCGACTGGCCGACATCGTCCCGATCGCCCGCGATCGAGTCATCGATACTGTCACTGACGCCGTCTTCGTCGTCGACACGGACGACCGGATTATCGATATCAACCCCGCCGCGCGGGACCTGTTCGAGGGCACCGACAGATCGGTGATCGGAACCGACGTCCACTCGTTGATCGACGGCTATTCCGTGTTGGAAGAACAGTACGACGAGATCACGACTGCCCCCGTCGAATCGGAGCGGGAGTTTTCGCTCGATACCGTCGCCTACCACGTCCGGTCGACGCCGATCGAGGACAGCCGAGATCGCCACGTCGGCTGGCTGCTCATCATCCGTGACATCACCGAACGGAAACGCCACGAAGAACGCCTCGAGCAACAGAACGAGCGTCTGGAACAGTTCGCGAACATCGTGTCACACGACCTTCGAAACCCGCTGAACGTCGCGGACGGCTATCTGAATCTCGCTCGCGAGGCCGACGATCCGGTCCAGTATTTCGACGAGATCGAGCGATCACACGACCGAATGGAGACGATCATCGAGGACGTGCTCGCGCTCGCCCGGGAGGGCTCGGCGGTCACCGATCCCGAACCGGTCGCACTCGCCGATCTCGCCGAGCGAGCCTGGGAGAGCGTCGACACCGGCGATGCCACCCTCTCCGTGACGTTCGATATGACGATTCTCGCCGACGCGAAGCGGGTAACACGCCTGTTCGAGAACCTGTTTCGGAACAGCGTCGAACACGGTACACCGGACGGAACGGACGACGGCGCGGACCCGATCAGGTCGTCGCTCGAGGTCGAGGTGGGCACCATCGCCGTGGACGATGGCGGTGGATCGATAGGGTTCTACGTTGCCGACGACGGTCGGGGACTGCTCGACGAGGAAGACGTTTTCGAGGACGGCTACACGACCAATCCGGCGGGAACGGGATTCGGGCTGAGCATCGTTGACGGAATCGCGACGGCTCACGGCTGGACCGTCACGGCCGTCGAGAGCGAGCGCGGCGGTGCCAGATTCGAATTCCGCGGCGTCGATTCGGCCCCTGCGTCGAGCCAGACCGATCCCGCATCTGTGTCCGATATCGAGGCCGAGGCTCCACGAGACTGAGCGGCTCGTTCGACCCGCTACTGTCGGACAGGACTCGGGATTCGTACCGCTTCTCCCGTCATTCGTCTCGTGTCCCACCGTCCAGATAGTACCGGATCCGGTCCCGACTCGATTCGGCCACCTTCACGAACTCGACGACACGCTCACCGTCTTCCCGCCGATCGGACTCGAACTCGAGCGTCAGTGATTGCTCGCGCAGGTGCTCGAGAAGTGCGTCGATCGCGTCGGGATCGCCCCTGACCGTGTGCCGTTCCCCGACGGTTTCGCCGTCCGCCACGTCCCGAATGGTCGAGACCATCGGCTCGAGGATCGATTCGCCGAGCGTGTGCGCCCGCGCTCTGAGCCGAGCATCGGTCTCGTCCAATTCGGCCGCCTGAAATGCGTCCCGAACGATTCGGGAAAGGACGAAGTCACGGCCGTGATCGAAGGGAAGCGAGAAGGCGTACGCGAGTTCCTCGTGGTGCTGTGATTCGGTCGTGTACTTGACCATCGATTGCCCGTCAGCCGACTTCAGGACGACGCCCTCTCGTCCCGCCGTATCGAGTTCGTCGATCGTCCCTTTGACCGTCGTACTTGCGGTCGACGGGTCCACCCGCCCGAAGTGGCGCGGTTGTCCGAATCCGTACTCCTCACAGCGAGACCGCCGATCGGCGACGGGGAGGGGCTCGCCAGACTCGCGGTCACGGATGTCGATCACCCGGAACTCGTGGGTGTCGACGCCCTCGTAGTCGTGGGTCGTGTACGGCGTCTCCGGTCCGATCAGTTCGGTACAGAGGACTTTCGCCGGATGGCTCGAAAAGAACTCCTCGAGCGGGAGGCATTCGCGCGCTCGCGCCGTCGTAAACGGGCAGACGTAGCCGCTCCTGGTGAACGCGAGGGACTCCCCGGCACCCGCTCCAACAGCTGCGATCCGGACGTTGAAGCCGTCGAGCTTCTCCTCGATTGCGATCGTCTCGCTCGCCTCGAAAAACGAGGGAATACCGGGATCGAGAACGAGAATCCGTGGAATACTCGGATAGCCGCGAACGACGACATCACTCTCCTCGACGATGATAGTTCCACGCTCCACGCCGTGGCGAGCGGCGGTAAGCACGTAGTGCGTCCGGCCGGCCGCCGACCGCTGCTCGAAGTGCTCGAAGAGGTCGTCGGCCTCCTCCGTGGTTGCCTCGAGCCGCTCGAGGTACTCGTTGCGGTCCATACCTCTCCGACCACGTTCCCGGTGAAAAACACCCGGTCGACCCCCGATCGTCGATCGGTTCGGCCGTTCGCCGCTCCGAATCGATCGCGGGATGAGGTCTATGTGGATTCCCGTTCAACTGACGACTATGCCCGGTGAACTGCCGCGCCAACGGTTCGTCCTCGACACGTCGCTGTTCATCACCGAGGAGATCCGTCGGGACGACGAATCGCTCGAGGACGCCGTGATCCGCCTGCTCGATCTCGTCGCGACTGCACGGCTCGAACTCAACATCTCCTGTTACGTGCCGCCGTCGATCCACGACGAACTCGCGACGATGCTGCGTGAGCGAGACGTCGACGACGCGGTGTTCTCGCGGCTCAACACGTGGGTCGTTCGCAAGAGCCCCGACCGGTACGGCGTCACGATTCCGGCGAACATCGTCTACAACTTCATCGACGAGATGAGCGACCGCGTGGACCGCGGCCTCCGCGTCTCGGAGAAGGCGATCCGCGAAGTCGAACAGCTCGATCCCGAAGCGCTCGCCGGTGGCTCGAACGCCGACGACGGGCGCGAGGAGTACATGACCGACGCCGATCGAATTCTCTCGGACATGCGTGACAAGTATCGTCAGGCGCTCCGGCAGGGCGTGCTCGACTCTCGAGAGGACTTCGACCTGTTGGTTCTCGCTCGAGAGTTAGACGCCGGCGTCGTCACCGAGGATCGAGGCATCATCTCCTGGGCCGACGAGTTCGGTCTCCGGTACGTCCGCGGGGGGCAGTTTCCGACGCTGCTCGAGGAGTACCTGCGGGCGACCGGCGTCGCAGACGACGACTGAGAACGGGGTGTGATTCACCAGACCAGCCACTCGAGCGCGCAGACGAGGGCGGCGAGGAAAACGTGCTCGCCGTCGACGACGAAGCCGTAGTACAGCGGGCCGCGGTCGGGCGTCGCGAAGGGAATGTACGCACAGACGTAGGCGTTCATCGCGAGCACGACGAGGAACTCGCGCGGTAGCATGCCCGTCGCTACGAGGGCGACGACCGCGGCGGCGACGGCGACAGTCGCGAGTAGCGACCCGACGCGCGTTGTTCGCGGGCTGAACAGGTTCGGAACCGTCGGAATGCTCTCTTCGCGATCCCCCTCGATGTCCTTCACGTCGAAGATCACCGCAGCGATCGTGATCATGACCGTCACGTAGGCGAACAGGAACAGGATCTCGAGCGAAGCGACCCGATCATAGTAGTAGCCGACTCCCAGCGGGATCGCACCCCACGCGAGCCCGACGACGAGGTTCTTCACGAGGAAGGTTCGTTTGACGCCGCCGAGGGAGTACAGCAGCGCGACCGCGAGCGGGAGGAACAGATACGCGGCCCCCGGCAGACCGAGCGCGACGGCGATCCCGATCGCGGCGACGTAGAGGACGATCCCGGCCGTCAGCCAGAGGCGGCCGTACCGCTTCGTAAACGCCGCGCGCCGCGGGACGTTTTGCTCGTCTTCCTCGAGATCCGTGAACCGATTGACGGTGTAGACGAACATCGTCGCCGCGAAGACGATGAACAGCGGCAGGGGCTCGAGCGAGAGGTTCACGAGAAGTATCGTCGTGACGGCCACGCTGACCGTCGCCAGCGAGATAAAGAGATTGCTGTGGACCAGAAATCGGAGCACGGCCGTTACCGACGACAGCCACCCCGACGATCGATGCGTTGCGGTAGGGTTGGTCACAGGGCGACCTCTACGCGTCGTTAGTATAGGCGAGCATTGAATGCTCTGCTGGAGGTCGCCCCTCGAGTCGACGTCGAACCGCTCGGTGCTCCGGTGCTCGCGGCCAGGGTGGAGGGAGCTGGCGCGGGTGTAGGGGACAGTACCGTACATATGAGTGGCAGTACCGTGTATATGCGTGTCAGTACCGTGCATGCGAGTGGCAGTACCGTGTATATGCGTGTCAGTACCGTGCATGCGAGTGGCAATACCGTGAGTGTACTGTCATACCCTATACGCTTGAGTCCGAGGCGTTCCGCAGTCTATCTCGGACGGACGGTTGCTGACGGTATTGAAGATCGACCACTCGTGACGCCGCTGCGGGGTCGAGTTCGGACGCGTGATTGTCTCTCTCCCGCTTCAATTGAAAATCCACACAAACGTAGCGAACGAGAACACGCTACGGGACTCACATCGGTCGTGTCGTTGATACACGTCGATGGATACCCGGTGCCGAGTGGAAACTGGCAGGATTTAAGCAAGGTCGGAACGGCCGTTCGAATGGTATGAAATTACACGAGTACCAGGCGAAGCAGGTCTTCGCCGATGCCGGGGTACCGACGCCGGACTCGCAGCTCGCGTCCGACGTCGACGGCGTCGTCACCGCGGCCGAGGAAATCGGCTATCCAGTCGCGGTGAAGGCACAGGTACAGGTCGGCGGCCGGGGGAAAGCCGGCGGGATCAAACTCGTCGACGACGCGGACGAGGCCCGCGAGGCGGCCGAGTCCATCCTCGGAATGGATCTGAAGGGGTATCACGTGGATCGCGTCCTCGTCGAGGAAGCGGTCGACTTCACGAACGAACTCTACGTCGGGATCACGATGGACCGCGGCGAGGGCAAACCCGTCGCGATGGTCTCGACCAGGGGTGGCGTCAACATCGAGGAGGTCGCCGAGGAGGATCCCGAAGCGATCGCCCGCGAACACATCGATCCCGCCTTCGGGATGCATCCCTACCAGGCCCGGAAGGCCGTCTACGACGCCGGCGTCGATCAGTCCGTCGCGCGCGACGTCTCGAGCGTTCTCACGACCCTCTATCAGCTCTGGGACGACAAGGACGGCGCCGACGCCGAGATCAATCCGCTGATGGTCACCAGCGACAACGAGGTCATCGCGGCCGACGCCGTGATGAACATCGACGAGGACGCGCTGTTCCGCCAGCCCGAACTCGCCGAGATGGAGGAGGAAGCGGCCGGCGGCGACGAACTCGAGCAGAAGGCCGACGAGTACGGCTTCGACTACGTCCGACTCGAGGGCAACACGGGTATCATCGGCAACGGTGCCGGACTCGTGATGACGACACTCGACCTCGTCGACCACTACGGTGGCGAGCCCGCGAACTTCCTGGACGTCGGCGGCGGCGCGAAGGCCGCCCGCATCGCGAACGCGCTGGACATGGTGTTCTCGGACGACAACGTGGATTCGGTCGTCTTCAACATCTTCGGCGGGATCACGCGCGGCGACGAGGTCGCCCGCGGGATCAACGAGGCGCTCGAGCAGTTCGACGAGATCCCCAAGCCGGTCGTCGTCCGACTGGCCGGGACGAACTGGGAGGAAGGGATGGAGATTCTGAACGAGGACCTCGTGACGGTCGAACAGACCCTCGAGGACGCGGTTCAGCGTGCCGTCGAGTACGCTGGAGAGGTGAGCGAGTAATGAGTGTACTAGTCGACGACGACACGCGCGTCGTGGTACAGGGCATCACCGGCGGGGAAGGGAAGTTCCACGCCGAGCAGATGATGGAGTACGGCACCAACGTCGTTGCCGGTGCGGTCCCCGGCAAGGGCGGACAAGAAGTCAGCGGCGTGCCGGTCTACGACACGGTCCACGAAGCGGTCGACGAGGAGAACGCGGACACGTCCGTCATCTTCGTCCCGCCGGCGTTCGCCGGCGACGCCGTCTTCGAATCGCTCGATTCGGGGCTCGACCTCGCGGTCGCGATCACGGAGGGCATCCCGACCCAGGACATGGCGCGGGTCAACAAGCGCCTCTCCGAGACCGACACGCGACTCATCGGTCCGAACTGTCCCGGCCTCATCACGCCCGGCGAGGCCAAACTGGGCATTCTCCCCGGCAACATCTTCTCCGAGGGGAACGTCGGTCTGGTCTCCCGGTCGGGGACGCTGACCTACCAGGTCGTCGATAGCCTGACCAACCGCGGTATCGGCCAGACCACGGCCATCGGTATCGGCGGCGATCCGATCATCGGGACGGACTTCGTCGACGCCCTCGAACTCTTCGAGGACGACCCCGACACCGACGCCATCGTCATGTGCGGCGAGATCGGCGGCGAGGACGAGGAAGAGGCCGCCGCGTTCATCGACGACTACGTCGACACGCCGGTCGCGGGCTTCATCGCCGGCCGCACCGCGCCACCGGGCAAGCGAATGGGCCACGCCGGTGCGATCGTCTCCGGCTCCGGGACCGGGACCGCGGAGAGCAAGATCAGCGCGCTCAACGACGCCGGCGTCCCCGTCGGCGATACTCCCGAGGAAGTCGCCGACCACATCGAAGGGTTCCTCGACTAACGCCGCGGTCTCGCACGCCGGTCAGTCCGCGCTCGACGCTGCGGGCTGACGTTCTTTCGTTTTCCCCGGCTCGACGAGTTCCGAGATTCAGGGCGCGAGTCCCAGCGTTGCCGGAGCCACCCGGTTCCGGCCCGACCCGTCGCTTTCCCGCAGTGCCGTCATACAGGCGTCGCTCGTAGGATATCGTATGTCTGTTTGGCTCGAGTGTGACAACTGTGGGACCGAACACACGATTCCGGAGCGGGCCGACGAACCCGGCAGCGGTACGGTCTGTCCGTCCTGTGGCGAACGCCCGTACACGGTCCGGCGACGTGGACTGGTGTGGCACCCCGACCCGTAACGACTCGAGGGACCGAGAACCGGCACCGGTAGACCGTCTGACAGACACCGCCAGGGAGAAACTGAGCGCCGCGGTCGGTCACCTTCGAATCGCCGGTGGGGAGGCCGGCAGAGCCGTCAGAACAGCCCGCCGATGATCGACAGCAGCCGACCGAAGAAACCGGAGGAGCTGTCGTCGGTCGCTACGGACCCGTCCGTCGCGTCCGCGTCGTCGGCTGCGCTGTCGTCCGCCGCCTCCGTATCGTCCGGCCGTTCGCTCGCGCTGTCGCTCTCCGCCTCCTCGGCCGCGGGCTCGTCCGCGTCGGTTTCGACGCTCGAGTCCGTCCCGCGGTCCCGATCCGAGACGGCGATGCTCGAATTCGACGGCGAGTCGCTCTCGGTGCCGGCATCGGTCGCCGTAGCCTCGTCGGGGTCGAAATCCGACTCGGGGCTATCTCCGAAGAGCCGCTCTACGAGCTCGTCGGGGGCAGCGGGCTCGTCGACACCGCCGCTCGGATCGGCATCGCCGGTCGGCGGTTCGGAGTCCGTCTCGGTCTCGACGTCTGCCTCGCTGGACTCGTCGGGTTCACTAGGCTCGCCGGTTTCGTCCGAACCGTCCGTCTCGATCCAGAGGAACTCCTGTTCTTTCGTGCGACCCGTGAGCAGGAGATCCGCGAGTTCGTCGTCGTCTGCCAGTAGATCGTCGTCGACCGTTGCGTCGGGCTCGGGGCCCGGCTCGTCCGCGCTCGCGATGATGTCGTCCGGACTCTCGTCCGCGAGAATGTCGTCGGCACCGCTCTCGTCGCCGGCGTCCGTCCGAAGCTGGTCGAAGACGTCGGCAGCCGTCCGATCTTCGACGGCGTCGGATCCGTCTCCGTCGTCGGTCTCGGCTCGCTGGTCGCCCCCCGGATCCCCGTCCGACTCGATCTCCCCGAAGAGATCGTCGACGCTCGAGCCCACGTCGAACCCGGCGTCGGCCGACTGCGTGTCTGTCGTACTATCTGTCATGAATTCCTTCTCTGCTAGTCGATTATCACGCGACTTTAATTTTTGGAATTCTTTCAGTCACGAGAGATGAGATCGATGACGTATTAGTGTGCTGGCCATCGGCCGGGATCGATGGCCGTGGAGGTTGACAATCGACCAGTTGCACGTCGTCGAAGTCGTTGATTCGGAAAACCGTTGCTCGAGGTGGCTGGGTCGCGGTTCCACTGCTCATCGACCGTCGGTGAAATTCCGGCACACGTCCTTCTCGCCGCCCGAAATCGCACACAGGAGACGGGCGAGCCCCTCGAGGCCGACGTCGACGACCACGCGGAACTGGCGACGGCGCTCGAGAAGTGAGGCACGGAGACGCCCCGGTAGCAGTCGGTTCTGCGCCTCGAGTCAGGTTCGGTCGACGAAGT
Organism: Natrinema soli; assembly: GCF_028618695.1. The sequence continues at coordinate 109,635 of NZ_JAQIVI010000149.1, forward strand.
CGACGATGTACTCGGCGATTTCCTCGCCGGCGTCCTCCTGCAGGAAGTGGGCCGCCTCGTCGATCCAGATGTCGGGCTGTTCGGTCGCAGTCGGAATGTGGTGTCGAAGCGGATCGCGGTCGTGGGACGTGATCGGATCCTCCCTCGCGAACAGCACGAACGCCGGTTTCTCCCATTCACCCAGCAGGTCCTGCGTTTCGGCGAACAACTCCGCCCCGGGATCGTCGGGCGACGTGGGAACGAGGCCGGGAAACGTCCGCGCGGCGGCCATATATCGCTCGTCGGGGAACGGCGCTCGGTAGGCGTCGACCACGGTCGCCGAGAGATCGTGGTAGCAACCGTTTTCGACCAGTCTGCCGATGTCGAGGTCGTCAGCTGTCGCGACCATCTCGGCGAACTCGTGCCACCGCTCGCTCATCTCCTGGGACCCGTCCGGAACGCCGGTGTTCATCGGCACCAAACGCGAGAACCGTTCGGGCTCGTGGGTCGCGAGCGGGAGTCCGAGGACGCCACCCCAGTCCTGGCAGACGAGCGTGATGTTCGTCAGATCGAGCTCCTCGACGAACGTCTCGAGCGCGTCGTAATGCATCTCGACGGAGTACTCGTCGCGGTCCTCGTACCGGTCGGAGCGACCACAGCCGATCAGATCGGGGACGATCACGCGGCCGCGCTCGGCCAGCGTTGGCATCATCTTCCGATACAGGAACGACCACGTGGGTTCGCCGTGCAGACAGAGGAACGTTTCCTCGGCTTCGTCGCCGTCTGCACTGCCGCCGGTTTCCACGTACGCCATCCGTAACTCGCCGACGTCGACGTACTGCGGCTCGTAGTCGAACTCCGGCACGTCCTCGAATCGCTCCGCTGGAACACGAACGACCATACGCTGTGATATTACATACCACTATTCAAAGGTTGGGGAACAAATGTGAACGCTGTAAGCATTGTTCGAACCGATAGTTTCGGCCGTAAACACCACTCGGCTACGCGCCGGATTCACCCGACGCGGCCCGATCGAGGAGTACCCGACAACAGCCACGACTATCCAAAACCATTATAATGGCGTCAACCGAGACTAGATATGTGGTTTACGAGACTGGAAACGAGACGGTCGACGACGCACTCGAGCGGGTGCTGGCCGGCGAGCGCCTCGACCGGACCGACGGGCTAGCGCTGATCGCCCAGCCGGTCGAGGCGCTCG
>NZ_JAQIVI010000015.1 GCF_028618695.1 Natrinema soli
CGGTCGTCGGTGCCGTGGGCGACATGCAGGCCGCCGGCGGCGAACTCCACGGCGCGAACGCGGCGATCGTCGAAGAGGGCGTCGACGCCGGCGTCCTCGAGACGGGCAAGGACCTCGCGCTGTACGGGAAACAGACCCGGCCGCTCCCCAAACTGCTCGAGTACGCGACCGACGTTCACATTCCGGGCATCTCGAACGACTCGAGCGGCGCGCTACGGTTCCTCGACGGGCTCGACCTCGAGTTGAAACGCGACGGCGACTGGCGGCGCTGGGCCGGACTCACGAACGAGGAGAAACGGACCGTCGCCAGCGCGCTCGTCCGGCGAGCCGTCTCGAGCGGCGTCCCCGCGAAAAAGATCGACGGGCTCGTGAGCACGGCGTACGTCCTCAGCGATGAGCCCGTCGGCACCGAACTCCGGGACGCCAGCGAGTTCTCGACGCTGCTCAACGCGACCGCCCGCTACGAGCGGGCGGACGTGGGGCTCGGCGTCTGTCTCGGCGACCGCGAC
>NZ_JAQIVI010000150.1 GCF_028618695.1 Natrinema soli
GGAGTGCACCAGGTGTCAGTCACCTCGACACGGCCCGGATCCTGACAATCCAAGAGAGGACACGCACCACCAGTGAACCAGGAACCCGGACGGCGAGACTCTCTCACTGCTCCAAAATGACCGTCAGATCAGAGTCAACGTCTCGTGGTGTTGTTTCTCTCCTCGAGAGGTGAGAGGATCCCACGATGTCTGAAACGGATTGCACTGACGAGCCACTGACGCCAGCACAGCGCCTCGAGTCATCGAATCCCCGGCTCATTGATGCGGGAATCGCGACGATCACCGATATGGAGACACTGCAGGCGTGTGTCGCCTACGAAAACCAGCACCAACAACGCCTTTCGATCCTCAAACTGCTAGCCCAGCGAGCTGAAAAACTTCGCGAGGAGTCGTGACTGGTCCACCGATCACGATGCCTGCGACAGCTGGGAGTGTTGTTTGCACCCTCGAGAGGGGTGGAGGGTTTTCCAGATGACAGATCGACCCGAGATCACGATCCAACAGCAGACAGCGTTCACCGCTGACGGTGGACTCGAACCGACCGAAGAAAGCGTTGCGACCTCGCTCGAGGATTTCGGTGCTGACGTGACTCATCGCGGGGTCGAAACACGACTCGATCACCCCGTAGCTAGCGAGTTCGGCGTCGACGACCGTGTCGAAGTTCGGTACTCGGAAGGCGACAATACCGACCAGACATCGCTGTTCGCGGAGACGGCCGACGACCAGCTGACGCTGACGGGCGAGGACGCCAGCGCACAGTTCCTCTTCGGTTCACCCGGTGAGAGTAATGACTGACCCTTCCGAGAGCACCCACAACGGCGGACGACAGGTCACATATCCAGACCCAAGAACACGCATACTCGCGCTAGCCGCAGCGACTCCCGATCCGCCAGTCAAAGGCGGATACACCCATGGCGATCCGTGTCCCCGCTGCGAGGCAGCGGTGTTGGCTGGACGATTCACTGAAGAGGGTGAGCAGTTTCTCGAGTGCGAGCGGTGCCTGTACCGTCCCACAAGCGGGTGAGACGCCGGTGGCTTTGAATTACCCTAGTACAAGGTCTGCAACTCAATTGGTTCTGCCACCAATTATATCTCTCGTCCGGAACGAACCAATGTATGAATGAGTCCGATCAGGATGCAATTCTTCGCCTCTGGGATGAATTTACTGAGGACGACTATCGTTATCTCGACGAATCAGGAGAGAAGATCCCCCTCACCCGCCGGAAACAACAACGCGAAGATCGGCTTCCGCACATCCAGGATCTGATAACCTCGTTCCAGGCCGGCGATCTCCCCCTCTTTGAATTCCGGACGGAGATGGACAGCGAGAGCAAACAGCATCGGTACTGGGGCTTCGGAGGGATGAGCCAGATGTTCTTCAATATGTACTGCAATGAGACACAGCGCCAAGATCGAACCTCGGAAAGTACGACGCGACTCCAGGAAGCAATTCGTGTGCCAGCAGATTCAGCGGGAGCATCCGAACAGATCGATCATTTCGAATCCTACGTCGAGACCCTCAAATCGAACGCTGAGAACAAACGGAAGGCACCACAGGCCGGGTTCATTCCTGCGTTCGTTTCCTTTTTCTGGCAAGCCCAAGCCCCTGATACGGTCCCAGTCTACTACGAATCCAGTCGAGAGGGCTACAAAGAACTCGGCGTATGGAAACCGCGTGGCGATCTTGGTGAGCGATACGCTGCGTTCTGGGAAACGACGATCGAGATCCGAGAGCTCATCGAACGACAACGGGACGAGGACCCATCGCTATGGGCAGTCGAATATACCATTCTTCGGTATCGAAATCGATCGAAACGTCCGGATGATACTAGGGGAACGACCGAAGGAGAACAAGGGGGGATCGGCGAGGAGTCGAATCAGAGAGAACTAGAGACCTACGCTGATTTCGAGGCCCAACAGCGTGCCCTCGGGATTGATGAGATGGCCATCGACGTCACGGGACTCTATTTCGACGATCTCGATGAAATTCTGGCGCAGGCTCGGACTGCCCTTCGGAATGGGAACAACATTATTTTGGTTGGCCCGCCAGGGACGGGAAAGACGAAACTCGCGAAGCAAATCTGTCGGAGTGTCGTCGGAGACTCCTTTCGGATGACGACAGCGACCGCAGATTGGTCGACGTTTGACACGATCGGCGGCTATCGACCCACTGGGGACGACGGACTGACCTTCAAGCCTGGCGTCTTCCTCTCGCAGTTCCAAGACGAGGATGGTGCCCCACAAAACGAGTGGCTGATCGTCGACGAGATCAACCGCGCCGATATCGACAAGGCGTTCGGCTCGCTGTTCAGTGCGCTCACCGGCGAGGACGTCACCCTGCCTTTTTCGGATACAGATGGGAAAGCAATCGAAATCATTGGCGATGAGAACAGCCAGGAGCTGTCGATTGAACCCTATCGGTACTACGTTCCCCAGAAGTGGCGGATGATCGCGACGATGAATACGCTGGACAAGACCTCGCTCTACGAGATGAGCTATGCGTTCATGCGTCGATGGGCGTTCATCCCGATTCGGGTGCCCGATCGCGAGTCAATCGATGGAGAGCTCGTCGCCCAATACGTCGAGGTCTGGGACGACGTCGAGGTGGACCTGGATCGCTGTGAAACGGTCGCGTCGATATGGCGGGTCATCAATCGCTTCCGTGAAATCGGGCCGGCGATCGTCGAGGACATCTACACCTATCTACGAGTCCCATCGAGTGACCCAGTTGCACCGATTCTCCTTCATGTCGTCCCCCAGCTCGAGGGGCTTCGTGATGAGCAGCTGGTCCAATTCGTTGGGGCAATGGGCGAAATCGACGGACTCGATGAACCCCGTCTTGGAGAGTTCGTCGCAGACTACTACCAGATCCCCCCAGAGCGGTTCGACCAGTAAGTATGAAGACGCCACCCGAACGCCTCCTCGAGGAGGTCGCTGACGACTTCCATACCTATCTCTCGAAGGGGGTGCGATTCCAGCCGTTGCTCGATGATATCGATCCGAACCTCCAGATCGACGACCTCGAGAAGCTGCTCCGAATTCAGTTCGTCTGTACAGAGTCTACTGGAGAGACTCCGGGCGTAATGGATTTCGTTGCAGCACTCCCGGATCGGATTCGCCGTCTGAAGACGACCGTCTCTCGTGACGTACAGGTTCGGCAGGGCGAAGTACGAGGGCGGATTGACTGGCAGGAGACGATCAAACACCGCTATCAGGGTGGCGGGTCCGAGGCCACCGGGTTCGCAGCCCAGGAGACACGGACGAACTACGATATCGACGAGAACATCGTCTTGCACACGCTGCTGTCAGAGATTGATGAGATCGTGACCGATGATCTGTATCCAGCACTACAGGCACCCGACGAATACGGCTGGCTCGGTCGATGGACGGACGCTGACGCGGAATTGGTGCGAACGCTCGAGCAGGTGGTTGAGCGGAACGTCTATCTCGAACGAATCACCGAGGAAGCCGCGGTCACAGATCGGATGCTTCGGTCGGTGAAACGCTCGCGGAATCCCCTCTACAGTGAGGCAGCCCAGCTTTTGGGTCGGTATCGCCGGCTCTTGGCATACGATTTGGATCCGACCGACGCGAAGGAGCTGTTGCGAACTGGATTCGTCGCACCGGATCGCCCGGAGTTACTGTTCGAACTCTACTGGGTGTTCCGTATTCTGGGGTGCTATCCGGAGGCTCGCTTCCGGTTGATCGAGGACCAGCGAGGCGTGGTCGCCGACTGGGAGACGGAGACTGGTCGATACGTAATGTCGCACGACTCGACGGGACCTACATCACTCCAATTCAGTGAGAACCTGGATCGAGTAGAGGTGCCTGAACAGGATGGCTATCTCTCGCGGTCGGTCGCCGTCGCAGAGCATTGGCAGAAGTATGTACAGGATTCGCTGGGGATTTCGGGAACTGATTCCCTCTGGGGCGGCCGGCCCGATATTCTACTGGAGAGGTATACAGACAACGAAGCAGTTCCTGACGCGGTTTTCGTGGGGGAGGTCAAGTACACGCGGAATACGTCGTATGCTGGTCAAGGGCTGCGTGAACTCCTCGAGTACATGGCATATATACGAGCCGGTGAGACCTATCTGAGTTCGCGGGGAGATCTCTTTGTGGACGGGCCTGTACGTGGGGGTTTGTTCGTCGATGCACTTACTGAGGACGTGAGTAGTGACGGACCGATCACGATCGCTCAGTTCGATGATGAGGTCAAACAGCCGTTGTAGAGTGGAGTGTAAGATCGATCCTGACTCGAGCGCCTTGGAATACCATGACGAGCAGTGAACGACCGAGAAACAGTATCTGAGCCATCTGTTGTGTACTAATCAGGTGATTCAGAGACGCTGGTTCTAAGACACCCCGTACAACAAGTATACATATGACTTCAACTGATCTCGTTGACGCGTTCAAATCTACGAAAGAAACTCTCTACGCAGCAGGCATCGTAGATGACTTTTTTTTGGATCTCACCGCTTCGCGCTTACTGGTAGAACGCGTAGGGGAAACAAATAATCAGAACTGGTGGGATTCTCGGGTCTTATCCGAAACAGGGCGAGCTCGACTTTCGGAAGTAACGCCAAAAACCAAACTGCAATCACGGATCAATCTCGCCTCGAAAGTCGGTCACAAAGCGGAATCCGATCAACTTCCACCAGATTCTATCTCTCTGTTCTCATTCGGTCCCCAACTAGAATCCCGACTTGCAGCTGCCATCGAAGACATTGAAGATGATGATCAGCACTCATTAGAAGCACTTGAGAACGTCTCCGTTCAATCACTGGAAAAAGGTTGGACAGATGTGGTGATTGAACAAACCGCTTCAAACATTACAGCCACATCTGTGTCTCTTCCTAAACCAGAAACTGGCGGCTCGTTCCGTATCGACGAGGAAGGCTACACCCAGTCTGAAATTGAGCCGGAAAAATGGCGGCTACTAGCAACCCTCTTGCAAGGATACGGGCATTGCACAGACCATCTCAAAGTACCGTACTATCCGCTCCAGTCAGAGCTTAAATCGGAGAACGTGTGATGGGTTCGTATGAGTAACGAGCATATCGAGCCGGGAGACGAAGACGAAACTGCGCAAGCTGAGAGTCTCGATCCCAAAATTGCCCACCACAGTACGTATATCGACGAAACTAAACGCGTTCTTCGAACCTACGTCGAATGTAAGTCCTACGAGGAGTTAGAACGCAAGGTCGTCGAGGACAATATTTTGAACAAGAATACGGACGAGTATCGAACGAACATCCTGCGTGAAATCACACGTCGACACATTCACGACAGGGAGGAGTACACGGAAACGCCTCTCATGCAGATTATGGCAACCGATGTCCGTAGCGACGTAACTGACTGGTGTCTTTACTACGAATTCGCTCAAGACCCCTTCATCTACCTCGTCACACGTGAGTTCCTCTACCCTGAATTCGAGCGCGGAACACTGTCCGTCCAAACCGTTGACATCGTCACATTCATTGAATCCATTCAAGAGGACTACGCAGACTTACGTGACCGGTCGGAATCGACGATCAACGAAGCGGCCACGAAATATCTCACTGCGCTACGGAACTTCGGGCTTTTGGAAGGAAGCCAGCGGAAGGAGTTCGCTGTTACATACGTTCCTGACGAAACGATTGCGTACGTCGTCTATCGACTCTTCCAAAAGGGGGCGAAGTCCGCCTCAGACATCATCGAACATGACGACTGGAAGCTTTTCCTGATGAATGAATCCGAGGTGCAGCGTAGAGTCCGAGACATCTCACCTCAGTATGTGAGTTATGAAAAACGAGGATCGACAGAACGCCTGATCACAAAGCATGACAGCATGGAGGAGTTGATCAATGGTTTCTGATTTCCAAGCGCAACTCGAAGAAGTCGAACGACTTGTCCGAGATGATCGAAACCAGGTCGGAAAGCGAGCGGGTGTCCCGTTCATCGTGTTCACCTACGACCCGGCTGACGAGATTGAAGTCGATCAAGAGGTTCGAAACCTCATTAACAAGCTTGAATACCATGATCAGGCGGTTGCAGCAATCGACATGCGCGACCTGGTGTTCACGGTACTCGAAGAACGCGGCATCCTAGAGAACGTGATCGACCTCGAACGCCGTGATCGAGAACGGTTACTTGACGGGCTGAAGTCGTCACTACTGGACGATGGCGAGATGGGGCAGTTAGCTTCAGCTATTGCAACTCAAGCAGAGGATGCCGACACCGTGATCGTCTACCGAATGGGCATCCTCTACCCGTTCGCCAGCGCCTCCACGTTGATGGGACAATTAGAGATGAATACGCCGGATGACACACCCATCGTATTCTGTTACCCGGCGAAAGTGGATAACAAGAGTTTAAGATTCCTCAATGAATCAGAAGGGACATATTACCGTGCAAGAGTGATCGGACATGAGTAACACTACCTCCACCCAACAAATCCACGAAATCTTCTACCGGCCGATCAACCGGAAGATCGACCGCGTCGTCAAAGTCGACAACGACGACCCGAGCGTCGTCAAGAAAGAACTTGAAGAGTACATTCTTACACCACAGCTCGAGCGGCACTTCTCGGATGCGTTAGAGGCCATCATCGACACTGAGCATACACAGACAGAAGATGTCGGGATGTGGGTCTCTGGATTCTTCGGCTCGGGGAAAAGTCACTTCATGAAAATCCTCGGCCACGTTCTAGAGAACCGTGAGTTCGCGGATACGCACGCAGCCGAGATGTTCCGGGATCGAATCGAGGGCAACGAGATGCTCGACGGAGCAGTCTCATCCGTCAACACGAAGTTCGATTCCGAGGTACTGATGTTCCAGATCGGCGCGAAAGCCGATGCGTCCGGAAGCGAATCCATCACCGAAATCATCCACCGAGAGTTCAACATCTCTCGTGGCTACGCCTCGATGCCCTGGGTCGCCCAGATGGAACAAGAGCTCGAATCGCGCGGTGTGTACGACGAGTTCGTCGGCGCCATCGAGGCGAACACCGGAAAAGACTGGACGGAAGCCCGCAAGGACGCCATGTTCGTCCGGTCAGACATGGAGACCGCATTGGTTGAGGCCACCAATGAGTTCGACGATGAAGAAGATGCGGCCCGGGCAATCGACGATGTTCAGGACAACGTTCTGATCAACGCGTCCACGCTTGCCGAAGACATCGTGGACTACGTCGAACAACGAGAAGCCGAGACCGGAGACAACTGTCGGTACTTCGTTTTCATCGACGAGATCTCTCAGTTCATCGGTGACGATGGCCAGCTCCTTCTGGAACTCCAGAGTATCGTTGAGGAATTCGGACAGAAAGGCAAGGGCAAGGTCTTCCTCGGAGTTACCTCGCAGGAGCAACTCCAGCAACTCATCCCCGGCGTCTTGGAGAAGGAAGCCGAGGAGTCGAAAGTCATCGACCGATTCCCGCACCGATTCGACCTCACCTCCGAGAACCTTGACAAGGTCGTCCGCGACCGTGTCCTCAGCAAGAAAGGCGAGTTCAGAGGAACTCTCGGCGACCTGTACGACCAGCACGAAGGTATCCTGTCCGCAAGATACAAACTCGATTCCAGTCAGAGCCTAAAACCGATCAACAGGGAGAACTTCATCGACTGCTACCCATTCCTCCCCTACCAGCTCGACATCCTCCCGGAGATGTTCAAGGCCCTCGGGAAAGGCTCTGACGACCAGCTCGCGGGGAGCGAACGTACACTGATTGACGTCACACAAAGCGTCCTGAAAGACGAGGACCACCTCTACGACGACGAACTCGGTGCTCTCGTCACGCTGGACATGATCTTCGACGAGATCAGCAATGACATCCCTAGCAGCGACGTCAAATCGATCCGTGAGGCGCGACCGAAAGATGCCGATCCAGCAACCGCACGACGCGTCCTCAAATCATTGTACCTCCTTCAGCAACTCGCTTGGATCCCGAACACGGCAGATAACATTGCAACGTCTCTCCAGACAGAACTCGGTCCCACGAAACAACTAGAGGGGGACGTCGAAGATACACTCGATGCCCTCGTCGATGCCGGGTACGTCGGCCGGAGCGAAGAAGGATACCGATTCCTTCGAGAAACCGAGCGCGAACTCGAAAACGAGATTAAAGGTATCGAAGTCGGTCCTGGTGATATCCGCCGATCCTCCAAACGCTTTTTGAATGATATCCTTGACGAAACGTCCCGCGTCAACTATGAGGGGAAAACGTTCCAGTTGAACCTGAGCATCGATGGCGAGGGGATCACGTCAAAGGGCTATATTGACCTCAAGACATACTCACCGATCTATCAGCGGTACGAAGACCTCGATCCGGACGGGCTGAAAACACAGAGCTTCAGCGAGGACGGAACGCTGTACTGGATCGCCGACAACGAGAAACAGCACGACATCTACGAGAAGCTGAAATCGATCTTCCAGATCAACACTGTCGTCAAGGAAAAGCGAGGAAACGAACTCAGTCAGGAGGAACAGGAAGCCCTCGGACAAAAACAGGAGGATCTCCAGCGCCTCCGTAACGAGGCCGAACGCGAGTTCAAGCGAAGTTTCCAACGCGGCACCCTGATCTATAACGGTGACACGCAAGAGTTCGACGCTACGAACACTTCACTATCGTCGCTCGTGTCCCGAAAGACAGACAACGCCATTCCGAAAGTTTTCACTAGCTTCAAGCACGGCTCCGCATCCGTCAGAGACCGACACCTGGAGCAGATATTCGGTGACCTCCAGGGCTCGTCAAATCCATCGGTTTTCTCCGAGCTTGGCGTCGTTCAGGACGGCGAACTCATCGCAGAGGCCCGTATTGCTGCAGAAGTCGAAGACGAAATCCAGCGCCGCGAGAAAGCTGGTGAATCTCGTTCCGGAGGCGACCTGATCGATCACTTTGCGGAGCCGCCATACGGGTGGAGTCGTGAGGTCGTCAGACTCGCTGCAGCCGTGCTGTTCCGAAACGGATCGATCATCCCGACCTACAAGGAACGAACCTATGGAACGTACACGGAAGACGGCGCGCAGGAATTGTTCACGCAGGTCACGAAGTTCAAGTCAACCTCGTTCGACGAGCGCGAAACCGTCGACATCGACACGCGTACGGACGCCAAGCAACTACTCGACCGTCTGTTCGACCGTAAAGTCAAATCGACAGACCAAGCAGTCGATGAAGGCATTCGAGAGGGGGCAAATCAGTGGGTCTCGACCACCAGCACACTTCTCTCCCAACTCCGGCGGGTAGACTTCCCTCTTGCTGACGACATTGAGCAGTTCCAAACTCGGTTGCAGAACCTGCTTCAACAACCCACGTCAGCCAAGCGCATCAAACAATTCGTCGAGTTCGAGGACGACCTCGAAGACCTTACCAAGACCGCGAGGGACGTCGCCGAGTTCTGCGGCGAAACCAGTGGCGAGAACCGCCTGAAAGAGTACGAAACGATACAGCGATTCATCACGACCGAATGGGAATCGCTTATCGACGAGGCAAACGACCACCCCGGACTCGTCGACGTCAGCGACGACGCGCGCGACGCAGCTGATCGCGTCAAGAATACGCTGGACACCGAGGGCGTCATCAGCCAGTGGAACAACGTCAAGACGGACTACCGCACAGCAGCGGAGGCCTTCACCACAACGTACGAAAGTCTGTACGAGAAGCGCTACGAGACGTACAGCGACTCCATCGACTCAGTCAAATCGTACGCTGGCTCCAACATTGACGAAAGCAATCTTCATTCGGCGCTATCGGACCTGACGGAACGACAAGGCGGCGGAGCAGTGGATCTGGATATCTCGAACGAAGACCATATCAATCCGGACCCCTCGATCACCCGCCTTATCGAACACATCCAGACCGTCGATTCATACGAGAACGGCGCGAAAACCGAAATCGACAATCTGGACGATGACGACGACGATGGAACGATCCGCGAGAGCGTAGACATTGACGATATCTTCGGAAACGTCGTCGTGACCGAACCCGACGACATCGAGGCACCGATTAACGAGCTACGAGGGGAAATCGAAGGGCTCCTCGACCAAGACGGGGACGTAGAGATTCGATTCCGGTAACGTACAAGAGAAAAGCAGACGTCGGAATTTTTCTCGGGAAGATTCTCAATCGGATCAATTAGGTAGGGGGACAGAGCAGTCTCCCACAATTATAAGACACGCCAATTGCTTGTCGTCGGTATGTCATCGCGGGTGAGAACCACGACACAGCACGCCGCCAGCTCACCCGTTTCGCGGCGGCATGTACCCCTTTAGTATCCATGTCCACAACGCACGGTCAACCCGGTCTCTCGTCGGATCAGCGCTCGACCATTCGAAGCACCATCCTCAGCACACGACGCACCCTCGAAGACGAGCTTCGACGACAGCTCGAAAAGTACGGCATCTATGAGAACAAGCGCCTCCCGCTTGAAGATCTGACGCATCTCTCCGCGGAAGACCGCCATACCCGACGAACGCTAGATGCAGCGATCGAGCGAGAACTCGAATCCACAGAAGGCGACCTACAGCGGTCGATCACCAACTACGTCCGCGAAGCGACGAAGACTTACCTTAACCGGTTCGTCGCGCTGAAAACCATCGAAGTTCGCGGACTCGTCGAGGAAACCATCACCGAACGGCCGGAGTATGGCAACCGGTCGTACATGCACCACACCGTCGCCGAAATCGCCGGCGAGCTAACCAACGCACCCGACGATGGCTTCGGTGCCGCACTCGACCTCGCATATCAGGAGATCGGCGCGGAGATTCGGATGATCTTCGAAGAATCCGAACACACAGCTATCGACCTCGACGCGCAAGTCCGCGAGGAAATTCTCGACGAACTGGATGCAATCGACGACCAGGCCTGGGAGAGCGACGAAGCGCTGGGTTGGGTGTACCAGTACTTCGGTGAGGAAGAACGCGAAGAGATCGACGAACGCGTCGACGAAGAGAACTACAAGATTGCTGGGACAGACATCGCCACGAAAACCCAGCTCTTCACACCGCGGTACATCGTCGAGTGGATGGTCGATAACTCACTGGGGCGGTTATGGCTCGAAATGCAGGGCGGGCGAACTAACATCGCCGACGAGGACAACTGCTTCTACCTTGCTCCTCTTGAAGAGTCGCTGATTGACCGTGAGACGAAACCGGTCGAGGAGATTAAAGTGCTTGACCCTGCATGCGGGAGCGGACATATGCTGTTCTACGCATTCGATGTCCTCTATCAGATGTATCTGGAAGAGGGTGAAGTACCTGAGAGGTACATCCCGCGTGAGATCCTTCGGAACAACCTCTACGGTGTCGATATTGATTCAGGAGCTGCACAAATCGCCGCATTATCACTCTATTTAAAAGCTAAAGACCAATCGCCTGAGGTCGAAATTCCGCAATTGAATATCGTCTCTGCAGATGCCGTACTGATCAATGGCGAAAGGAAAGAGGAGATACTCGAACGTGCGGGCTCGGAGTTAGAGAGAGAAATTTTAGAGCAGATTTGGAATAGCTTCGGTGACATCCGCGAATTAGGCAGTCTGGTTCAAGTCGAGGACCGCATTGACGAGGTTCTCGACGAATACCGAGAAGAGTTCGAGGAAACGGGTCAGACACAGTTCACGAGTGGTGGAGGACTAACCTCTCAATCGACCTTCGTTACAAGAGGTGAGGAAGAGTCCTGGGATGAAATAAAATCCCGACTGATGCAAAGTGTGCAAAACCTCGCTATCGAAGCACTCGAACATAATGACCCAATCGAGGAGATGTTCGCAGCCGAGGTCGGAAAGACCGTCGAGCTCCTTGATGTCCTAATAGGGGAGTACGATACGGTCGTTAGCAATCCACCCTATTTGCAGAGTAAAAAAATGGGCGAGACGTTGAAGGGTTACGTCAGAGATCATTATGTAGGTAAGTATGACGTCTACGGAGCATTCATTGAGCGCTGTCTTTCCTTCTCTTCCGAGACAGGCCACGTTAGTATGGTCACACCGGAGAATTTCATGTTCCTCTACTACTTCCGAGGACTGCGAAAGAAGCTTCTAAATAAGAGTTACTTCATCGAGGCTGCTCACCTTTCCAGATACGGTTTCGAGCAGCAGAAAGACGCATACACAATTCCCTTCGTGCTCAGAGGGTCTGCTCCCACTGAAGGAGAACCGTCTCGCTTCTATCGGATGACCCCATCCGTTCTAGTTTAGCGACTGGCTGAAACGGAGATCACGCCGAAATTGCGTCGAGTCTGACCG
>NZ_JAQIVI010000151.1:0-311 GCF_028618695.1 Natrinema soli
CCGAAGGGATGCGCTCGAGAGGGCGGCGCGTTCGCCGGGCCGACGAACATCGCGGACGGATCGTACGGCGCCAGCGAGAACGGCTGGAGCGTGATCGTGACCGCCGACGTCGACACCTCGAGCGGTCGGGCGAAGACGGCCAATACCGCCATGACGGCGATCACTCCCAGGCCGGCCATCGCCGTTCGGTTCCGCCGGAACCGACGCCACGCGTCCTCGAGGCGGCGTCTCGGCCGATCGAGTTCCGACGCCGGCTTCGTCGCAGTCCCCGCGGCCGTCGTCGGACTGGCGATGGATCCCGTCGCGGGGGT
>NZ_JAQIVI010000151.1:329-1097 GCF_028618695.1 Natrinema soli
CGCTGGGATGCCGTCGTCGCCGACGGCATCCCCGGTTCTGTCCCGCTGGTGCTCCTCGGCACCATCCTGTTGGTGCTCCTCGGCACCGTCCCGTTGATCCTCCCCGGTAGCGTCCCGCCGGTCCGCGACGGCGTCGTCGAAGCCGACGATGCGAATTCGGCCGCGCTGGGTGGTGGGATGTCGGTCGCTCATTGGTCAGTATCGAATCCGCGGATCGAGGATCGCGTAGACGACATCGACGAGCAGGTTCGCGAACACGATCGCGACGCCGATGGCGAGGACGGTCGCCTGGATGACGGTGTAGTCACGCCGGAGGATCGACCGGACCAGCAGCCGCCCCATGCCCGGCCAGGAGAATATCTGTTCGACGACGACTGCACCGTCGACGAGAAACGCGAGCTGGAGGCCGGCGACGGTGACGACCGGAAGCAGGGCGTTTCGCAGGACGTGTTTCAGGATTACCGTTCGTTCAGAGAGTCCTTTCGCACGCGCGGTCCGGACGTAGGTCGCCTCGAGTTCCCGGCGCATCGACGACCGCAACAGGCGCGTGATCAGCGCGGCCGAAGCGGTCCCGAGCGTGATCGTCGGCAGGAACATGAACTTCGCCATCGTGAGGCTGGCCAGCGGCGCGTCCGGCGGGATGACGCGAAACCAGCCCAGCCGGACGCTGAAGACGAACAACAGGATGAGGCCGAGCCAGAAGTTCGGCATCGCGATCCCGGCCAGCGCCGCGAGCCGCCCGAGTTCGTCGGCCGGCTCGCCCTCCCT
>NZ_JAQIVI010000152.1 GCF_028618695.1 Natrinema soli
CGGCTGGGGCTGTGGCTGGCCGACCGGCTGGCCGGTGTCGGGCGTGCCGTCCTCGCCCTGTCCGACGCCGCCCTTGTCGCGCTGGTCGTACTCGAACTCCGGCAGCGAGACGATCTTGACCGGGATGTTGATCTCCCCGGGCCGGCTCTGGCCCAGGTCGCCGTACTGGATGAAGTCGGCGAGATCCTCGCGGCGCTCCTCGCCGACTTCGCGGAATCGCTCGAGGTCGTCTCTCAGTCCCATCTGTAGCTCACCTGTCCCATGACGTGTCTACTGGTTAGCTCGGCCGACGCCTCGGTGTAGCCGAAGAGGTCGACCATCGTGTCGATCGTGCTCTCCTTGACCGCCGCCGTCTCGGTTCCGCTGGGCGGATCGCTCCACTGTCGCGGGTCGAAGTCCTCGAAGGTCCGCTCGACGTCGTCCCAGTCGTGGCTCTCGAGGACGGTCTTGATCACCGGGATCGCCGTGAGGTCGACGTCCTCGACCGAGAAGTCCTCGTTGCGGTGCTCCCAGGCGTGGCGATTCAGGGAGGTGATGACCTTCTCGCGTCTGAAGTTCCGGACGCTCTCGCGGGGGAGGTTCCCCTCGTACTCCGCCTCGGAGAACCGGCCCAGGTGCTCGATCTCGAAGAGCTTCATCGTCAGCGGATCGGGCTCGACGCGCTCGCCGCGGTCGTTGTACAGCGGTTCTTCGGTCTCCCAGGCGTAGACGTGTTCAACGTACTCGGCGACGGTCTCCTCGTCGACGCGTTTGTCGTGCATAATGGCCTCGATGACGTCGCTCTCCTGCTGGTCGTAGATGTAGTTCTTCACGGGGACGACGCGGTTCTCGAACTCCGAGCGCTCGCCCGTCGAGAAGACCGGCGCGTCGGCCAGCCCCTCGACCATGCCGTTCAACACGTCGCGGGGCATGACGACGTCCTCGACCGGCAGCTCCGCGTGGTGGCGTTCGAGGTCCGCCTGGAGCAGTTCTGCGAGCGTGTCTCGCGTGTACGTGACGGGAATACCGTGGTCGCCGTCGTTGCCGTCGTCGTCGAAGTCGAACTCGTCTTTCTCCCGCCGGGTGTCGCCCTCCTGGAGGTAGCCCTGATCGTAGATCCGGGCCTTGTCGACCAGATCGAGCCCGTTCGGGAGGTCCTCCTCGTCCAGTCGCGTGACGACCGCGTACAGCGCGGCCGCCTCGACTGCGTGGGGCGCGAACTCCTGCGTCCGCGTCCGGCCGTCCTGGCCTTTGACCGTCACCGTCACCGGCGCGCGGATCCGATCCTCGAGTTCGTCGTAGCTCTCGGCCTCCCAGACCGAGGTCTCGTTGGTCAGCTCGCGGCGGATCAGCTCCGTCTCGAGCGAGAGATTCGTCAGATAGCCGAAGCGGTGTTTGTCCAGCCGGCGTTTCAGAGCCTTCAGCGGGTCCATCCCGTTGCGATCCGAGTGCTGGTTGAGCTGGGCCTCGAGGTCGGGGTTCGAGATGATCAGCAGCTGGGAGTCGACGTCCATCCCGATCCCCTTGTCGAGCTTCACCGACTGCTCGTCGGGGACGTTCAGCAGCTTCTGGAGCAGGTCGGCGTGCTGGGCGGCGTCCTCGACGACGGTGAGGACACCGTTGCCCTGCGAGAGGACGCCGTCGTAGCTGAACGCCTGCGGGTTCTTCCGGCCCCGCGAGTCCAATTCCTGGAGCATGCCGTGCATCCACGAGCCGACGAGGCGCTCCTTGGGCGGGCCGTCGTCCTCCGAGTGGAGGACGCCGACGCCCTGTCCCACGTCGACGACGTAGTTCTTCACCCTGAGGTGGTCCTCGTCCGTGATGGCCGAGAACAGTTCCTCCTCGCCCTCCCGGCGGTAGCGCTCCTCGAGGAAGTCGTAGGCCTCCCGGGAGAACGGGTCGAGTTGCGCGTCGACCTGCACGGGAACGTGATCGTCGAGTTCCGCGTTGAGTCGCTCGAGCAGGTCCTCGCGGACGTTCTCGGGGAACACCGACAGCGGGTGGGCCTGGACGGGACTTTCGTACCAGTTCTGCTCGTCGGCCGCGCTCGCGTCGCCGCCGTAGCTCAGGCCGCGCTCGCCGGCGTCGGCGGTCGAGATGTTCCACTCGACCGTGTAGCGGCGACCGTCGGGCGTCTTCGAGTACTCGCGGAGGCCGTTGACCAGACAGCGCTTGAGTTCCGATTTTCCGGTCGCCGTGGGCCCCTCGAACCAGATGATCTTCTCGTCTTTCGCCCGGCCGGCGGCGATCGATCGGAGGTCGTCGACGAACCCGTTGAGCACCTCGGTGTTGCCGAGGATCGCGTGCTCGCCGTCGTTGTGCGGATCGTCGAAGAAGCGGTAGCGCTCCTTCTCCTCGCCCTCCTCGACGACGGTTCGAGTACCGGCGGCCTCGATCGCTTCGAGCAGGTACTTCGAGGCGTGGGAGGCGATCGAGGGGTTCTCGAAGATGCGGTCGACGTACGCCGCGAGATGCATCGGCTCCTCGTAGGTCTCCTCGAGGGCGCGGTCGGCGTCGCTGACGTAGTCGGTTCCTCGTGCCATGTTAGTCTTCCATCTCTGCTTTGGCGACCTCCGCGCCGGCGAACTCGAGTACCTCTTTGGCTCCGCCTTCGGAGTAGCCCTGTTCCATCAGCGCGTCGATCCACGCGGAGCGCTCGTCGTCGTCGAACTCGTTGGCCGACACCAGCGCGGAGAAGTTGATGTTGTGCTTCTTGTCCTCCCAGAGCTTGCGCTCGAGCGCACGGCGCAGGCGCTCGTTGTCCTGCGGGTTGAACGCTTCACCTTCACGCGCACGGCGGGAGACCCAGTTCGAGACCTCCTGACGGAAGTCTTCCTTCCTGTCTTCGGGAATGTCGAGTTTCTCCTCGACGCTGCGCAGGAAGGTCTCGTCGGGCTCTTGCTCGCGGCCCGTGAGTTCGTCCTCGATGGTGTCGTCGTCGATGTAGGCCATCACGTGATCCATGTACTTCTCGCCCTGGCGCTGGATCTCGTCGAGGTCGTAGGCGAGCGCGTGGCGGACGTCCTCGATGGCTCGCTCCTTGTACTCCTCGCGCACGGTCTCGAGGTAGCGGTAGTACTTCTCGAAGTTGTCTTCCGGAATCGAGCCGTGGTGCTCGAGGTTCTCCTCGAAGAAGTTGAATACCGTCAGCGGCGAGAGGAAGCCTCGCTGGCGGTGTTTGGAGTCCATGATCGCCTCGGCGATCTCGTCGCCGATGAACCGGGGAGAGACGCCGACCATGCCCTCGCCGATCTCGGCGGTCGCCTCGGCCTCTTCGCGGAGCTTCTTGATGTCGATATCGTCGCCCTCGTCGATCTCGCCGTTGTAGGCCTTGGCCTTCGAGAGCAGTTCGACGGTTTCGGTGTCGGGCTCCTCGATGCGCGTGAGGACGCCGAAGAGGCCCGCCATCTCGAGGGTGTGGGGCTCGACGTTGATGTCGGGGACGTCGGCGTTTTGCAGCATCTTCTCGTAGATGCTGGCCTCGTCCTCGTAGGAGAGGACGTAGGGGAAGTCGATTCGCTTGGTCCGGTCGTTGAACGCCTCCATCTTCTCGTCGCCCTTCTTGTCCTTGTACTCGGGCATGTTCGTCCGGCCGACGATCACCTGATCGATATCGATCCGCGGGTTGTTCTTGGGTTTGATCGTCTGCTCCTGGGTCGCGTGGAGGAAGTCGTAGAGGAACTCCCGCTGGAGTTTGAGCAGCTCCTCGCCGGAGAAGATGCCGCGGTTGGCGTTACAGAAGGCGCCCGAGTAGTCGAACGCACGCGGATCGCTCTCGCCGTAGATGGCGATCTTCGAGTAGTTGACGTCTCCCGTCAGCTCCGTCTCGTCCTGGTTCTTCTTGTCCTTGGGCTCGAACGTCTCGAGGCCCTGGCGCTTGTTCTCGTCGGCGACGAAGCGGACGATCTCGACGTGGTTCTCGAGGACCTGCTGGAGGTCGTCGTCGTAGTACGCCAGCAGCCGGTCCATGTAGAACTCGCTTTCGGGGTCCAGCGCCTGCTCGTTCTGGATCGTGTACGGTGCGTCGAGGTTCTCGTTGAGGTCGTCGATGACCCGCTGGCGCTGCTCGACGGGGAGCAAGACGAGCGGGTCCTGATTCATCGGTGATCGGACGGTGTCGTCGGCCGGGTCCTGGTCCTGAATCACGTCACAGAGGTTGGTCCACCTGAAGGTGTACATCCGACCGTCGTCCCTGAGCGTGTAGTCCTCGAAGTACGTGCGGACCTGTTTGTCGAAGTGGGACTTCCCGGAGCCGACCGGACCGAGGAGGAGCTTGATCCGGCGCTCGGGGCCGAGGCGTCGCGCACCCGATTTGACCTTGTTCACGAACTCGTGGATCGACTGGTGGATCACCTTCCCGTAGAAGGTGTTCTCGCCGTCACCGAGCGGGTCCTCGCTCGCGAGCTGGTACTCGACCATCCCTTCGGTCTCGTCGTAGGTGGTGCCGTAGTAATCGAACATGTCCGCGACGCGCTGGTGGGCGTTGCGGGCGATCCTCGGGTCCTCGTACACCGCCTCGAGGTACCAGTCGAAGGACTTTGTTTCCCGCAGGTCTGCGGGCATCGATTCCTGGTAATCCGTACTGAGCTGCTCGAGTGTCTCGATGTCACCGGTCATGGTATCATTGCCAGTTGCGGGGTTCCCCCGTCTGCAGTGCAATCGTCCGTGCGTGCACGGACGGCGTGAGCGGACGCCGTTCGACCGATCGAGGCGTCTCGTGGCCGAACTGTCGGAATCCGTCGCGTCGCGTCACCCGACGTGAGCGCGTCGTACTCGCCGGGCTCCTCGAGCGGGTTCTCGCGGAGTGCGACTCCGTCGCGGGCGGCTATATTGCGTGTCATGTGTCGTCTCTTCCACTCGATGTCGTGCGGTGACCCCGCTGGCCGCGGACGACGATGCGCCGGGGACGAGCGCGGAGTGGATCGGACCGCTGAACGGATACCGATAGTATTTAATGAGTGAGTAATCCAGGTACTTAGCCTTAGCCCCAAAAGGTATTTATCAGGAGTTTATTCCAGATAAATACTTACAGAAGTATATATTGGTGGTCGATATCACACCCCATATTCGGCGGTCTATCGGATAAATCACCGGCCTGCAGCGTCCATGTCGGCTCGCGCGCGCTCTTCCACCGCCGGTTTGTCACGTCGATCTCGCGGGTTCGACAGACCGCTGTCGACTGGTTCGGCCCGCCCTCTCGACCGGCGTCCCGGTGCGGCCGGGCGGCTCATCATCCGACTGATCGCGGTGTCGACGGGGAGGACGCCCGCCGATTCGGTGGCTACTATAGGGCCGGCAGTCCTATCGACTCCCATGTCGGATTCGGAGACGGACGGTGGAATCGACCGCTCGCAGCTCCCCGACGGCTGGACCGTCTGGAGCCAAGGGGAAGACGGCCGGCTCGTCCTCGCGTACCGACCGGACGTCTTCAACGCCGCGGACTTCCCGGCGCCCTGTCTGCCGACGCTGTATCTCACCCACGGCAAGCGGACCCGCCGCCCCGGCGTCAACCCCGCCGACACCGCCGACTCCGCGGACTGGTTCGTCACGCTTTATCTCGAGCCGGATGTCTCGGGCGAGACGCTTCGGTTTCCGACCCGGGAGGCGGCCCTCGAACGGACCGTCGCACTCGCCCGCCAGTTCGACGACGGCGAGATCGACTACCGATCGCTCTATCAGGTCCCTCGCGAGGAGTACTTCGACCGACTCGACGTCCTCACCGGCGACGATAGCGCGGACTGACCGCTTTCGAGTCCGAATCTGTGCTCGAGTCCGAATCTCTCGCCGTGGTACTCCGATCGACCCCCTCGCCGCGATGCTCCGGTCGACCACCGGGACGTGACGCTTAACCGCCAGTGGAAACTACGCGTGGGTATGTCGACCGTTACACTCGTCGGCTCCCGGCTGGCCGAACCGGGAACCGAGTTCGTCTATGAGGGTGAGGCCGACGGCTGCGCCGGCTGTCCCTACCGCAGTCAGTGTCTCAATCTCCAGCCCGGGACGAAGTATCGCATCACCTCGATCCGCGAGAACGCCCAGACGCTCGAGTGCGCCATGCACGACGGCGGCGTTCGCGCCGTCGAGGTCGAACCCGCGCCGACGCGCGCGAACATCGCGTCGAAGGGAGCGTTCGCCGGCAGCAAGACGAGCCTCCCCGGTCCCTGTCCGTACGTCGCGTGTCCGAGCCACGAGTACTGCGAGCCCGACGGCGTCGAATTCGACGAGGAGTATCGAATTCGGGAAATCATCGGCGACCCGCCCCACGAGGTCTGTCACCTCGACCGCCCCCTCGAGTTAGTCGAACTCGAGACCGACGACTAACGCGTCGGTCGCGGCATCCAACTCGAGAAGCACAACCAATCGCTCGGTGACTCTCGCCCGCCCGCTCTATCGTCGATTCAAAACCGACTTCTTCCACGTCAGTCTCGTTACGGGTCGTTACGTCACAGCGCCGGCGATCGCCAGGAGCCCCGCTCCGAGCAGTCCGGCGATCCCCGCGCCGACGAAGGCCGGCGTGTACGTTCCCGCGAGGTCGTACGTGAGACCGGCGGCCCAGGGAGCGAGCAGCCCCGAGACGGCGAAGGACATCGACACGAGCCCGAAAATCGCGTTCGGGTTCGCCGTCCCGAACAGGTCCACCGTCAGCGGCGAGAGCAGCGCACCGTTGCCTCCGTAGGCGATCCCGAAGACCACGGCGAACCCGTACAGTCCGAGCGGGGAACCGACGAGAGGCAGCGACAGCGTTGCTGCCCCCATGACGCCCGAACACGCGACGAACGTCCGAACGCGACCGAATCGATCCGCGAGCCCACCGATCCCGATCCGGGCCACCGCCGTCGTCCCGCCGATTGTCGCAAGCGCCACCGCACCCGTTTCCTCCCCGAGACCGATATCTCCAGTGTAGGGGACGATGTGAACGAGTACGGCGTACAGGGTCGCATAGACGAGTACCCAGCCCGTCATGACCAGCAGGAACTGCCGTGAGATCGCGACGGCGACGAGTTCGCGCCGATAGGCATTCCACTCCGGTGGGTTGCGGTCCGGAACGCCGTCCGGGAACTCGTCGCCCGGATCGGTATCGCTCGAGGCCGGATCGTCGGCGAACAGCGGTGTCACGAGCGCGACGGCGACCGTCGCGGCAACGACGAGTACGAGGAACGCATACCGCCACTCGAGGACGCCGATGAGCGCGCTCGCGGCGGGCGACATCGCGACCATCCCGATGCCGAGGCCGGCCGTCGCGATGCCGGT
>NZ_JAQIVI010000153.1 GCF_028618695.1 Natrinema soli
TCGGCCGTCGGTCGTCCCTGTTGGTGGCCGGTCTGCGATGCCTGCTGGGGCCCGGCCTGTGGCGCTTGCTGGGGTCCGGCCTGTGGCGCTTGCTGGGGACCCACCTGCGGTGCCTGCTGGGGCTGATTCGGGCCCGGGCCGGAGCTAATCGTGCCGCCGCTGAGATGCAGTTGCGTTCCTCCACCACCGCCCCGTGCGTTGGACATTCCGTCGAGGTGGTGAGCGATATCCGTCAGATCATCGTCGATGTTGTCCTCGAGCTTGTCGATCTTGTCGCCGACGCTTCGCAGGGCGAGGGCCACGTCCCAGAGGACGACGACGCCGAAAAACAGGAGCGCGAGGAAAACGGTAACGGCGGCTCCACCGAGAAGCTGCGTGTTGGCTTCGACCATATATGCTACTCTGTGAACCGATAGGTCGTTCGATATATAGACCTTATGCCGTAACACCGATGGCGCTGGAGAGAGACCGCTAGTAAACCGTCGAACACAGCGTTCTGTGACCACTCTCGATTTCCCGCTCTCAATCAGGATTTCGGACCTATTCGGTGTACTGACAGCTGACGACGGATGGTTCCATCGAGCTATCGTCGCTACCGAACGACGGAGTCCACTCACTCCCTCGACGGCCGTGGGGCAGTGAGTCGCCCGCGTCAGTTGGGACGGGAGAGTTCGAGCCAGTCGGTAGACAGCGCCGGATCGCGGAGCGACCACCGCTGTTCGGTGCTCCCGTCGCGGGATCGTACCGTAACGACGGCGTCGAACAGCGGCTCGAAGAGAGCGACCATATCGTGATTCCGAGCGAGCGGGACGTGAACGTGTCCCATTCCGCGAGCCCGATCGACTCGTGACGTGGCCAGATGAAGCAGTCGGAACACCGTTTCGATCCCGTACTCGTGACAGAGGGGAACCAACGAGTCGACGCAGACGCGCAGTTCGGCCGGTTCGAATCCGTCGGCGGCGTCGGCGAACTCGTCGACGGCTTCGACGAGTTCGATCCCCAGTTCGCGCGGCGACTCCGGGCCGCCGCGGGTCGTCGGATCCGTCCCCGGTTCGGTCGCCGTGTTCGAGTACTCGATCGTTCGGACCCGATCCGTTTCGGAGGCGTCGCACGTGCTCTCGCACGCGCCTCGAGTCGCCTCGACCGAGACCTGCAGTCGATACACGGACTCGCGCTCCGATGGTCCGAACAGTCGCTGGCAGACCGTTTCGTGTGCCGCTTCCGTCCCCTCGCCGATGAGCAAAATGTTGCTCCCGTTCCGTTTGAGCGCGTCGAGCGCCCGTGCAAACGTGGCACCGTCCGGCACGAGTCCTCCTCGCTCATCTTCCATTTCGTTCTATCGGAGAGGTGGCCCTCCAATAAAAATTGTGTCTGGAATGCGATCCGAAAAGCGACTCGCGCTCCTCGGCGCGGTTCGTCTCGGACCGATCGGCCGGTTTTTGAGCCCGGCGGTCGTAGATCGCGTATGGCCGACCACGACGACGAACTCGTCGACGCCGTTCGCGAACTCACGCGAACGATCGACGCGCTTCGAACGGAACTCGACGGGCCGCGCCGTCGGCCGCCACTGCGGCCGCCGACGCCGCGAGAGCTCCTCC
>NZ_JAQIVI010000154.1 GCF_028618695.1 Natrinema soli
CGATGTCGTCGCGGGCGTCGAACCCGTCGCGGCCCTCGAGCAGGGCGACGGCGCTGTCCCGGTCGGCGAACTCGCCGTAGGCCTCGTCGACGACGAGCAGCGTCTCGTCGTCGGTTTCGTCGGCGAGGCGCTCGATTTCTTCGAGCGGCATCGTCGAGCCGGTTGGGTTGTGCGGGCTCGTAAGCCAGACGATCCGCTCGCCGTCGTAGGACTCGAGGACGACGTCGGCGTCCTGATCGAAGTCGTCGGCCCTCGAGAGTTCGTACTGGGAGACGTCGCCGTGGTGGAACCGGGCACTCATGCCGTAATACGCGAATCCCGGCGTCGGGACGATGACGTCGTCCCCCGGCTCGAGGGTCGCTCGGTGGAGGTAGTCGATGGCCCCGTCGCCGCCGTTCGCCAGCCAGACTTGCTCGTCGGTGACGTTCCACCGGTCGGCGACGGCGCTCGTGAGGTCGGCGTGAGCGGCCTTCGGGTAGGAACTCACGCTCGAGGCCGTCTCGCGGATGGCCACGGCGGCGGCCGGCGAGGGGCCATGCGGGTTCTCGTTCGAGGCGAGTTTGACGAACTCCGAGGGGTCGCGCCCGAGTTCGCGGGCGACCTCCTCGACGCCTCGACCCGCCTCGTATGCGACGTGATCGGACAGGTCGCGCGGTTGCATACGCGAATCCTGTTTCCCGTGGCTCTTAAGGGTGCTTACATGTGGTCAGTCGCCCCTCGAGGACTGTCGCGGCGCGCGCTGTACGGCGGCGAGCAAAGAGTCGGCTGCGGACCGATTCGCACGATGGATTTCGACCCATCGAGGGAGACAGCGTCGATCTCGATCGGTATACACCGCGATCACTGAATCGTCGGCCTCGAGCGCCGATCAGTTATCGGTACAACCCCACCCGAACGCCGTCCAGCCGCCGTCGGCGGTGAGCACTTCGCCGGTGACGAAGTTGTCTCCCGACGCGAGGAACTCGACGCAGTTCGCGACTTCGTCCGGCGTCCCGAACCGATCGAGCGGTGTCCGATCCCTGACATCCTGTTCGTCGAATCCCGTCTCATCTTGTGCCTGTTCGACCATCTCCGTCATGATGTACCCCGGTGCGAGCGCATTCACGTGAATATCGTGTTCCGCCCACTCGACCGCGAGACACCGGGTGAGATTGTTGACGCCTCCCTTCGTCGTATTGTACGGCGTTCGATCTTGCTGTCCCATACTTCCCATCATGCTCGAAATGTTAACGATCTCACCACCGTCGCCCTGTTCGATCATCCGGGCTCCGGCCGCCTGCGCACAGAAGAAGACGCCCGTCAAGTTCACGTCGACGACCTGCTGCCAGTCCTCGGCTGTCATCTCTTCTGCTGGACCGCGAATGTTGATCCCCGCGTTGTTCACCAGCACGTCGAGACGACCAAACCGATCGACGGTTTCATCGATCAAATTTTCGACGGACGGCTTCTCGCTCACGTCGACTTCGACCGGGTGAGCGGTGCCGTCCTTGTCTTCGAACTCGTCGACGACCCGTTCGCAGTCCTCGAGCGATCGCGAACAGATAACGACGTTATCGCCGACGTCCGCGAATCGCTCCGCGATGCGCTTTCCGAGTCCTCTCGTCGAGCCCGTGACGATCACCGTTCGCGTCTCTGGGGTACTAGCCATGGCGTTCTCGACCCCTATCCAAACGCGCTTAATTATGTTGATGATCAAACGACGACGGCTGTTTTATTTCGCGTGCCGATCCGGCAGCCGGCCACCGCCGAGCGCTCGAGCGGCCGTCTCCGTCTCACCGGCTCTGTAGTCGCTCGAGCCGTTCCAGCGAGTCCGCGTCCTCCGGGTCCTTGTCCGGTCGGACACCGACGAAGCGCGGGAACCGCAGCGCGTACCCCGACGAATAGGTCGGCGAGGACTGGATCTCCTCGTAGCCGACTTCGAAGACGACTTCGGGCTCGAGCTCGACCTCCTGACCCTCTTCGGCCGCGATGTGGGGCTCGAGCAGCTCCGTCAGCTCCGCGAGCTTCTCGTCGGTGATCCCGGTCGCGACCTTGCCGACCGTCTCGAGATCGTCCCCTGCCCGAACGGACAGTTCGAAGGTTCCGAGGAACGTAGCCCGCCGGCCCTCACCCCACTCCGCGCCGGTCACCACGCAGTCGAGCGTCTCCACGTCCGGTTTGCGTTTGCGCCAGTGCTTTCCGCGCCGGCCCGGCGAGTACGAGGAATCCGGATTTTTGAGCATGATCCCCTCGTGGCCCGCCTCGAGCGCGTCGGCGTCGATCGACTCGATCTCGTCGGGATCGCCGGTACGCCAGAGTAGCGAGAGTCCCTCGATGTCGGCGTCATCTACGGATTCGGGGCCGGAATCGGCGTCCACCAACACCGACCGGAGCCGATCGTGTCGAACCGTCAGCGGCTCTGCGAGCAAGTCCTCTCCGTCGGCGTGCAGACAGTCGAAGAAGACCGGCCGCACCGAGACATCCTCGCGGGCCCTCGCGACGTCGTGCTTGCGACGGAACCGCTTGAGCACCTCCTGAAACGGCAGTGGAGCGCCGTCCTCGTCGATCGCGACGACCTCGCCGTCGAGGATAACCGGGACCTCGAGGTGTGTCTCGGCGAACTCGACCACTTCGGGGAGCGCGTCGGTGATCTCCTCCATGTTTCGCGAAAAGACGCGCGTCTCATCGGCGCTGGGGACGTGATGCAACTGGACCCGGGCCCCGTCGTACTTCCACTCGACGCCGGCCTCCGCCCACTCCTCGAGCGCGTCGGTCACCGTCCCCGCCTGGGCGAGCATCGCCTGGACCGGCCGGCCGACCGCGAGATCCATCGCGTCGAGGCCTTCGAGTCCCTCGTCGCGAGCGATCCGTGCGACCTGCCCGTAATCGTTCGAGACCTGCAGCGCGCGCTCGACTCGATCCTCGGGAACGTCGAAGGCCGCCGAGATCGCGTCTCGAACCGTCCCCTCGCCGACGCCGATGCGCATCTCCGAGAGGACGAGTCGGGCGAGATAACGCGCTTCCTCGCTCGAGCAGCGGTTGAACAGTCCGAAGAGCAGGTCGACCTTGCGATCCTGGCTGCCCGAGCCTTCGGCAGCGGCGAGGTCCTCGAGGGTGTCGTAGACCTCGCGAACGGTAAGGCCACCGCTACTATCGCCGCTGGAATCGTCAGCGTCCCCGCCGGTGAACGCACCGAGTCCCTGCTGGCCGCCGAAATCGTAACTCGCCGCCACGTCGCCGATTTCGCCGATTTCCGCGAGTTGATCCTCGACGTCGTCGCTACTCACGTTCGTCCCCGCTGCGCGGGCGATCGCCTCGTAACACGCGCTCGGTCCGATATCGAGCGTCGTCGAGTCCCAGGCCGGAAACACCCGTCCCTGTGCAAAGCGCGCGACGATCTCGAGGGTCTGCGGTTCCACCGCAGCGCCCGAGGAACGTCGTTCCTCGCTATCGTCTCCCGCTTCGGCGAGCAGCTCCCGAACGTGAGCCACGATCTCGAGGTCCGCGGGTTCGGCATCGATCGTCCCGGCGCGGTCGGCGAACGTGGCGAACTCCATCGCCGGAGTGTATCGTCGCGGCGAGTAAAACGGTTCTGAGACGAGCACGGATTCGACTGCTATCGACGAGATGCCGAAAAATAGCCCGACCTCGAGTCGACTGTGATCCGGCTATGCGCTCTGTTCGGCGGTGTTACTCGCGTCCTGAGAGATCGACAGTTCGCTATTGCCACCGTCGAGTACGGTCGCGGTCTGGATACCCGTGTTACTGGCATCCTGATCGACGGTCTGTATCACGGGCGAATCAGCGTCGGAACTGGCGGTCTGGCCGGCGAGATTGCTCGCATCCTGGTCGATAGTCAGGATTGCCGAGCCGTTCTGGACCTCCGCTCCCTGTTCGGCGGCGTTGCTCGCGTCCTGATTGGTCGTCTGTTCGGTTCCTTCCTGTGCGGCGGCGGGGCCAACGAACCCGGCGATCATCCCAACGGCGAGCACGACGGTCAGCGTTGCGATCAATCTGGTTCTCATGGTGAAACGGCAGTGAGCCCCAATCGACGGATCCTATTAAGCGCACTACTGGAAATATCCATTGGATATCTACCGATTTCAGGTCGATGCCGATACCGAACGCAGGAGACGAGTTCGTCCTGTATCAGGTGCATGATAGCAGGACCGAACGGCGATGTCGCCGAAAACGCGCCTCGAACGTTCGCTATCGGCGCTGATGGGGAACTCCTATCAGGAGACGATACCCGTTGTGAGGAGAAACGTGCTTTCAAGGCGTTTGCGCCCGCACCCCGACGTATGCCAGAGGAGGAACTCGCCGCGCGGGTCGCTGACGTCCTGCGGGTCGACCCCGACGACTTCCGGGAGCGGGCCGAGGCGGACGCCGAGGTGATCAAAGACGGCGTCGAGGAAGGAGTATTCGACAACCCGCAGGCGATCGTCGGCCTCGAGTACGAGTTCTACGCCGTCAAGGCCGGTGACTGTACGCTGCGGCGAGTCCCGCGCCGACTGCTCGAGCTGATCGGCTTCGAGAAGGAGCTCGGACTCCACAACGCCGAGATGACGACGAGTCCGCAGCCGTTGAACGCCCACGGACTCTCAGCGCAGGAATCGGAGGTGAAATCCCGGCTCCGGACGGCACTCGACGTGACCCAGTCCGAGCGAATGCGACTGGTCAGCGACGGCATCTGGACGATCCCGCCCGAGGGCGAGGCGGCGAGCACCTACCTCACCGACAGCGTCGAACGGACGGCGAGCGCGCCGGACGGGACCGACCGCACGATCCGTATCGCGACGAACATGAGCGACTCGGCCCGCTATCACGCGATGGCCAACACGGCCCAGGCCGACTCCGCGGGGATGTATATCGACGCGCCGCACGTCTCGCTGCAGGACGATACCGTCATGCCCGAGAGCCTCATCACGTCGATCCAGCCCCACTACCAGGTTTCACACGCTCCCGACCTCCCCAAGTACTTCAACTACGCCCTCCGAGTCGCGGGCCCGCTGCTCGCACTCGGCGTCAACTCCCCGTTCTTCCCCGCCGGTCTGTACGACGACGATGCGACCGCCGAGGACGTCCTCCGAGACGGCTGGATGGAACACCGAATCAGTATCTTCGAGACCGTCCTCAACGACCCCACCACGGGTGAAGGAAAGGTTCGCTTTCCGCGCGACCTCGCGGACGTCGACGAAGCGATCGATCGGATCGCGGCCGACGACACGATCGTCCCGATGCCGGTCGAGGCGGGCGAACGCTTCGACGACCAGTTCCCACACTTCAGCCGCAAACACGGGACCTACTGGCGGTGGATCCGACCGGTCTTCGGCGGGCCGACGCGCTCGGCCGCCAACGCCCGCATCGAGTTCAGACCGATCCCCGCCCAGCCCACGGTCCGCGATTCCGTCTCCTTCCTCGCCGCCTTCGCCGGCCTGATGGAGAGCCTGATCCGCCTCGAGCACCCCGTCGTCGAACTCGACTGGCAGCTCGCCCGCGAGAACTTCTACGCCGCGATGGTCGACGGCCTCTCGGCCGACCTGAACTGGATCACCAACGACGGCAAGGAGACGACCGACTGCCTCGCGCTCTACGAGGACCTGCTGGCCCACGCCGAGGACGGACTGACCAACCGCGGACTGAGCGAGGAGGAGGCCGCGAAGTACCTCTACCCGCTCCGGCGGCGCGTCCGCCAGCGGGTGACGCCGGCCAGCTGGAAGCGCGAGCAGGTGCAAGCGGCGCTCGAGGACGGTGACGACCTCGCCGAAGCCATCGAGGGAATGCAACAGCGGTACGTCGCTCGGCAGTCGGAGACGCTGCTCGAGGGAAGCTTCGCGGACTGGATCGGCGACTAACACGTCGATAGCGACGTGGCGCGTGAAGTGCCTCGGGGTCACGTGGTTCGAAAATTTTCGATTTTCGTAAAAAGGTGGACTATCTGTGCATAATTAGTATTACTATATGAGACAGATCGGGGGACACTCGAGAGTCCGTACATCGACTGCCGGAACAGGAGTGACTGGCACCCCTAGAAATCGCTCCCTCGACGGCCGCCCCGGAACCCGATTCGATCGGTGAGTCTCCGACATATCTGCCGGACGGATCGTCGTGTTGGGTATACTACTAGTTTATCTCCGGCGGATGCGTACGCTGCTATATGGGATCACTACACAAACACCGCGGCGAGGTAGCGCTCGAGGAGCTTTCGGACGACGCCGTTCGGTCTTTCGCCACGCGGTTCCACGGCGACGTACTGCGCCCGCCCGACGAGGAGTACGACGAGGCTCGCCGCGTCTGGAACGGGATGATCGAGAAGTATCCGGCGCTCGTCGCGCGCTGTGCCGACGTCCCCGACGTCGTCGCGGCCGTGACCTTCGCTCGCGATCACGAGCTGCCCCTCGCGGTTCGGGGCGGCGG
>NZ_JAQIVI010000155.1 GCF_028618695.1 Natrinema soli
CGCGGATCGCCTGCCGGCCGGTGAGCGTCGACGTGACGACGGCGGGCAGGGCCGGTCCGAGGTCGCCGAGCGGGTTGAGCGTGAACAGGACGCCGGCCGCCCAGACCTCGTACAGACAGAACATGACGGCCATGAACGAGGGGATCGTGCCGCTCTCGATGATCTGCTGGATGAAGCCGAGCGCGCCGAGAAGTGGGTAGCCGGCGTACGCCAATCGGATCGGCGCTCGCTTCGTCCGACGAACCGCCGTCACCGCCACCGTCCGGACCGGTCGCGAGACGGTTCCCGAGAGGAGCCCGGCGAGTCGGTCGGACGACGCCTCTTCGTCGACGTCCTCGTCGTCGGTGCGTGCCGGATCCGCGAACCAGTGGCGCTGTGCGGAGGGGACGCTGGCGACGAAGGCGACCCCGACGAGGAGGGCGGATCCGGCGACCGCACCGGCGATACCGACCGTCGACGGGTCGATACCGGGGACCCCGACCAGCAGCAGGTGGCCGGGCCACCCGAGCGGGCTGGTCTGTAACGTCGTGAACAGCGACCACATGACCGCGTTCAGTCCGCCGGTCGCGATCGCGCCGAAGTAGACGACCCAGAACGCGGCGAACAGGAGCGTTCGATACCGGGCGACCGGCTCGTAGACCGTGATCAGGTGGCGGACCCAGATGCCGACGACGAATCCGACGGGGATGGCGGTGAGCAGGAGGAGGGCGACCAGTAACGGCGCGACGAGTACCGGAAGCACCGTCCCCGCGCCGTACGCGAACGCGCCGGCGAAAAGCACCGTGACGGGTATCAGAACGCCCGCGTAGAGTGCGGTTTCTGCGGCGACGATACCGACGACGGAGTTCCGGACCGCCGTCGACAACAGGAGAAAGGCCGGTTCGTCGACGTCGGCGACGGTCGTCACGGTCCGCATGATCGACATCATCACCAGGAACACCCACAGGACCGCAACGCCGCCGGTCACGTACTCGGTCACCGTTGCGGCGGTGTCCGTGGTGAGGGATGCGGCGGCGGCCTGCTCGCCCAGTTCCGGCAACAGGAGCAGGCCGACGGCCGTGATCGGGCCGAGCGCGATCAGCGCGACCACTGCTATCGTGAGCAGTTTCGTCCGACTGCCGACGACCGCTCGGACGGTCCGTCGGAGCTCGGTTCCGGCGACGGTAGCGGACGCGTGAGCCATCAGGGCCCACCTCGACTCGAGCGGTCGAAAGGCGATATGGCAGCGTGCATAGTCGAATCCGCGTCGTGCTGCCAGTAAACCCTTTGGATTTCTGTCATCCGATTCCGTCGATCGACTCGATCGAGTCGTCGTCCACTTCGATCGGGCGTCGAGTCGTCGTCCCGCTCCGGACGGCCGCGAGTCGAACGCTCTCCCACCCGCCACAGGGGTTGCCGACGGCGGCCGAACATGACACACCTTTAATTATATACCGCCGAAAGGACGCGTATGAGCCCTATCGACGCCCTCGCCATCGAAACGGACGGACTGACGAAGCGGTACGGCGAGACGACCGCCGTCGACGATCTCACGATGGACGTCGAGCGAGGATCAGTCTACGGCTTCCTCGGTCCGAACGGCGCGGGGAAGACGACCACGATGCGCATGCTGACGACGCTGACCAAACCGACCGCGGGGACGGCCCGCGTCGCCGGCCACTCGATCGCAGAGCGCGAGTCCGTCACCCCGCACATCGGCTACCTGCCCGAGGAGCCGCCGGTCTACGACGAACTCACCGGCCGAGAACAGCTCGAGTACGCCGCCGGCCTCCGCGATATGCCCGACGCGGAGGCTGACGAGCGCATCGAGTCGCTACTCGAGCGCTTCGATCTGCTGGCGGACGCGAACAAGCGCATCGAGGACTACTCGAAGGGGATGCGCCAGAAGGTCGGCGTCATCCAGGCGGTGTTGCACGAACCCGACGTCGCTTTCCTCGACGAACCGACCAGCGGACTCGATCCGCGCGCGGCACGGACCATGCGAGACACGATCGCCGATCTCGCCGATCGAGAGATGACGATCTTCCTCTCGACGCACATCCTCCCCGTGGTCGACGAACTCGCCGACGAGATCGGCGTCCTCCACGACGGGAGACTCGTCGCCGAGGGCGACCCCGAGACGCTCAAGACCCGCGCCGAGACCGGTGACGCCCGCAGTCTCGAGGACGCGTTCCTCGAGATCACTCGCGAGCACGGCGAAGACGGTTTCGCGAGGGAGCAACCCGTCGAGTGACGCCGAGCCATCGGTCGACGAGGGTGCCCGAATCGGATCCGAT
The DNA here is from genome assembly GCF_028618695.1 of Natrinema soli. The sequence continues at coordinate 2,277 of NZ_JAQIVI010000155.1, forward strand.
CGACGCGGAGCGGTGACGAAACCGATAGTCCCGTTCTCTTAGATCGGATAAGACGGTTGGAGAGGGGCATAGATGCGCCCTGAGCCGTTCGGTGGCGAACGATTTTAGTGGATCGCCGTCGTACAGCCGTCCGGAGGTGAGAACGAATGGTGCAGAGAGACATTACCGGCATTGGTAGCGTCGCTCGACTTGCCGAGTACGTCCCGGCGATCGACCGATACGATCTCTTGCTCGGACTGATTCCGATTGCGTTCGCAGTGGCCGGCCTCGCGGGTCTCGTCCTCGATCTCTCCGTCGAAACGGCCCTTCTCGGCGGTGTCGCCGTCGCCTCGCTCGCCCTGTTCGACGGGCTGATCCGCCGGCCGCCGACGGGCCTCCGAAATGCGTGAGTGCGATCGGCGATCGAACCGTGACGGCGGCAGTCAGTGATCAACCGTGAACCCGAACGGAATCGAAACCGCCTCGAGCCAGTAGTGAGTCCACCTCTCGCATTTCAGCTGTCGATTCGGTAATCGAAGCGGTTCTCGGTACTCGATTCGCTCGAGCGGCGGTACCGTTCTCGACCGGGTCGGGTCGAAGCGTCATACGGGCTCCTGTCAATCAGTTCCGGAGCAACCGCGAACCATCCTGCGGTTGCTCCGGGTAATCGTTACAACAGACCGTCTCAAGACCGCCGTCCGAACAGAATACTCAAAAACGATCGGCCACTCTGGTATCGATATGGAGTATCACGAGGCGGCGGACTTCGTATTTGATCTGCGGCGGTTCCGCCCGAAGCCGGGCACCGAATCGACGGCCCGGCTGCTGGCCCACCTCGAGGACCCCCACGAAACCGTCGATTTCGTTCAGATCGCCGGCTCCAACGGCAAGGGGAGCACGGCTCGAATGCTCGAGCGGACCCTGCGGGAAGCCGGCTATTCCGTCGGTCTCTACACCTCGCCACACCTCGAGGACCTCCGCGAGCGGGTCCGCGTCGACGGGCGGAAGATCCCCCGGTCGGCCGTCTGCGAGTACGTCGAGGCGGTTCGCAAGTACATCACCGACCGAGCCGCCGACGGCGAGTCCCCCACCTTCTTCGAGGCGATGACCGCGATGGCGCTGTGGCGCTTCGGCCGCGAAGACGTCGATATCGCCGTTCTCGAGGTCGGCATCGGCGGCAAGTACGACGCCACCAGCGTCGTCGATCCCGTCGCGAGTGCGGTCACGAGCGTCACCCTGGAGCACACGGGAATCCTCGGCGACACCGTCGAGGAGATCGCCCGCGACAAGGCCCACGTCGCCCCCGAAAACGCACCGCTCGTAACGGGCGTCACCGGGAGCGCGCTCGAGGCGGTCCGCGATCGTCTCCGGGTGGTCGATGATGTTCGTCTTG
>NZ_JAQIVI010000156.1 GCF_028618695.1 Natrinema soli
GAGGACGCACTGGCGGGACTCGCGGACGCGACTGTCGGCGTCATCGGCGAGCCGACGGCCGAGACCGCCGCGTCACTGGGACTCGAGGTTGATGTCGTCCCCGACGAAGCGACGTTCGGCGCGCTGGCCCGCGAGACGGTCGCAGCGATCCCGGACCGGAATAGGTGACAGGCAGTCCCACTGATCGGTCCGACCGCGAAAGGACACGATCGTCGGACGGAAAACAGCTGTTCAGCGCCCGAATGGCCGCCTTCTTCGTCGTCGCGAAGGCGGGGATCTCGCCGTACAAGGGAATCGGCTCGGCCGAGATCTATCTTAACTGGCTCCGGGCGAGACGAACGATGGACAATCCCGAGAGCGTTCTGGAGGAATTCGACGAACTCGACCACGTGGTGCGTAACTATCCCCGGATCTTCTCCGAGTTCGACTTCGACGTGAGCGATCTCATCGTCGACACCCCGCGGTGGGTCGTCGGCTACGACGCGACCGGCGATCGAATCAGCAATCCGGAATCATACTTACGTTCAGACATCCCAAGTCCGTTCTAGCCACACTCCCGGTTACACTGTCTCAAAACGAATCACCATGACCGACGCTCCCGGCCGACGAGACGACCATACTCGCCGCACCATCCTTAGCGCATTCGTCGGCGGGACAATCAGTATGGCAGGATGTGTAAGCGACGACGACGAGATCGACCGGCTGCAACCCGAACGGGAGCTGTGGTCGTTCGAAGCCGACGGGCGAATACCCACGACCCCCGCCGTCGCGAACGGTCGGGTCCACGTCGGCAGCCTCGATCGGAACGTCTATGCGCTCAAGACGGAGGACGGCACGGAACGGTGGCGATTCGAGACCGGGGACGAAGTCTGGTCCGCACCGACGATCGACGGCGACACCCTGTACGTCGGCGGCGTCGACCACCGAGTGTACGCGATCGGGCTCGACGGGGACCAGCGGTGGACAGTCGAGACGAGCGACGAGATCTACGCGCCGCCGACGACCGTGACCGACCGCGTCTACATCGGGAGCAACGACGGCAAGCTGTACGCCCTCTCGAGCGCCACCGGCGAGGTCGAGTGGACGGTCGAAATCGGCGGGAAAGTGAAATCGAAACTGGCGACGGTCGAGGATCGAGGCTACGTCGGAAGCACCGACGGCACTCTCTCCGCGAGGCGACCGTCACCGCGTGTCCACGGTCGATCAGGACGCGACACAGGGATCGCCCGACGAATCCTGACCCGCCCGCGACCAGGACGTTCATACCGATTCCTTCGGTCACGTCGACATAATTATACTCCTCTTGAACAGAGACGATGCCGACAACGGGATTCTCGCTGTCGGCCGGGTCGACCGACGGGGAACGACATCCCGACGGACTATTTGACCCTGGAATTCGAACGGAGGATCGATGAGCCGACGCCACCGGACTCGGGCGGTCGCGGACGGAGACGCCAGCGCGGTGTCACCGCCGCGACCGTCGAACCCATGAGGAGATCCCGACGGCGGTTCCTCGCGACCGCGAGCGCCG
>NZ_JAQIVI010000157.1 GCF_028618695.1 Natrinema soli
CGCTCGGCGGGACCGCGACCGGCACGGGCCTGAACACCCACGAGGAGTTCCCCGGCCGCGCCGCGGAGTACATCACGAAGGAGACCGGCGTCCAGTTCCGCGAGGCCGACAACCACTTCGAGGCCCAGGCCGCCCACGACGCGATGAGCGAGGCCCACGGCGCGCTGCGAACGGTCGCGGGCTCGCTGAACAAGATCGCCAACGATCTTCGACTACTTGCTTCGGGTCCGCGTAACGGACTCGGCGAGATCGAACAGCCCGAGAACCAGCCCGGCTCCTCGATCATGCCCGGCAAGATCAACCCCGTCGTCGCCGAGGCCGTCAACCAGGTCCACAAGCAGGTCGTCGGCAACGACGCGGCCGTCTCCGCCGGCGCGGCGGAGGGCCAGATCGACCTCAACCTCTACAAGCCCGTGCTGGCGCACAACTTCCTCGAGTCGGCCGAACTCATCTCGAACGCGAGCCAGGTGTTCGGCGAACGGTTCGTCCGCAAGCTCGAGGCCAACGAGGCCTACTGCGAGTCGCGAGTCGAGCAGTCGATGGCGATGGCCACCTCGCTGAACGTCCACATCGGCTACGACAAGGCCAGCGAGGTCGCCAAGACCGCGCTCAAGGAGGACAAGACCGTTCGCGACGTCGTCCTCGAGAAGGGGTATCTCACCGAAGAAGAGGCCGACGAGGTGCTCGACCCCCGGAAGATGACCGAGCGCGGCATTCTCGGACAGGACGACTGAAGCGGCTGATCTGAACGTTTTTCAGTTCGCTGGCGAGTGCGCTGCGTCTCGTTCCGGCCGTCCGCGACGATCAGCGATCGACCGGATCGATTCGCCCCTCGTCGAGTGGATCCTCGATGTCGCCCATCACCGCCTCGAGCAAATCGGTCACGGTCACCAGCCCGACGATCTCCCCGTCTTCGATCACTAGCGCGAGTTCCTGATTCTCGGCCTGAAATTGGTCGACCGCATCGCTGACGTCCACGTCGGGGGAGAGCGTCATCGGTGGCGCCGCTAGCTCGGCGAAGTCGATATCTCCCTCGGCTAACTCCTCGCGGTGTCTGACGAAAACCGGCGTGTAGACGATTCCGCGGAAGTCAGTCAGTTCCTCGCCGACGAGCGGATACCGCGTCTGCGGTCGCTCCTCCATCTTCCGGAAGTTTTCCTCGGTATCGTCTTCGGTCGACAGCGCGACGATCTCCTCGGGCGGCACCATCACCTCTCGGACCGACTGATCGCCGATGTTGAACGCGTTCAACACCTCTTCGCGGCGCTCCTCCGGAAGGTCACCCTCCTCGAGGATCGAGCCGAGCCGGTTCCGGAGATCCGCTCGGGACTCGATGACGTCCTCCTCGGTCTCGAGCCACGCGCCGGTCATCTCGATCCCGAAGAGTTTGAGCGTCAGTTTCGCGATGCCGTCGCCGAGCGTGATGATCGGCGAAATGATCCAGTGGAACCAGTACAGCGGCTCGGCACCGTATCGACAGACCATCCGCGACCGCTCGACGCCGAGATACGTCGGCGTCTGCTCCCCGTGGGTCAGGTGAACGAGGTTGATGATGAGGAAGGCGAGGATCGCCCCACTTCCGATTGCTGCCAGTGCGGTGTTCGCGAACAACGGTTCGAAGATGGCCGCCAGCGCCGGCTCGGCGACGATTCCGACGGCGATGCTCGAGGCGGTGATCCCCACCTGACACGTCGTGAGATAGAGTTCGAGGTCGTCCGTCATCTCCCACGCTCGCTCGAGTTTGGGATTCCCGCCGACGAACTCCTCCTCGGTGAACTGCCGCGCGCGCGTCAGCGCGAACTCGATAGCCACGAAGAAGGCGTTCGCCAGGATCAGCAACACGCCCGCGATCAGTCGACCGGCGATGACGAGTGGATCCATTACGGATATCGTTTGATCACCGCACACAAATTAGTAGGGAGACCGAACCGAACGAAACCGGGTTTTTCGACCGATCTACCAGCGAGCGAACATAGTTTGAAGCTGCATGTTCACACGGAACACGGGTATGGCCATCTACCAGCGTGCCGAATACTCGAACGCGAGTAAACACGAACTCTATCCGTTCTTTATTCCCGATCTGTCTGCGGTAAATCGAGACAATGACGCCGAATCATCTCGGAATACGGCGGAATAAAATAACCAAGCAGTTTTAGCTGATGCTCACGTCTGACGAAATATGCACACCTGTCGCAACTGCAACCAGTCGTTCCAGACCGAGCTCGCCCTCGAGTTACACCGAGATACGTGCAAAAAGGCACAACTCTTCTGTCAGGTATGCGGCGAGCGGTTCCGAGAGGGGACGGCGACGCAGGACGGCTGGCACTACGAGTGTCCGAACGAGGACTGTGACGGCGACGGGCTCCAGGAGGATCTTTATCGCGTCGAGGACGTCCGGACGACGGCCCACTGAGCTCGCGATCCGCTTCTCGCAGCCACAGCAGACTCGCTCTCTCGAGCGATCGGTGAAACGTTGGTTCACCGGGTCGCGTCTCTGCCGTCGAAACTCGTTCGATGCGTCGGCTCACTCGGGAACGGACGTGGCCGATTTCAATTCGCGGACGACAGTCGACTCGTGTTCGGCGATCCCGCCGACGAGTTCGCGGGCGGCATCTTCGACGTCGTCCTCGGCGACGACCCTGTTCGCCAGCCCCAGTTCGCGGGCTCGGTCGGGATCGATCGCGTCGCCGGTGAGGGCGATCTCTTTCGCGGCTCTGGTTCCGACGATCCGCTCGAGGGGTGCGATCGCGTGCGTCGCGGCGATCCCGAACTGCACTTCGGGCAGCGACAGCGTGGTCTCCTCGCCGAGGACGAGGAAGTCACAGCGCAGCGAGAGGATGAAGCCGATGCCGACGAGCGCCCCGTGGGCCGCCACGGCCGTCGGATACGGACACGAGGTGAGGAAGCCGTAGATCTCGTCGTTCAGGCCGTCGATCTCGTCCGCGTACTTCTCGTCGTACTCCTCGTCGGCGACGATCTCCCTGTCCATTCCGGCACAAGTCGCCGGGCCGTTGCCGGCGACGATGAGCCCGTCCACCGCCTCCTCCGGCAGTCCGACGAGGGCGTCGCGTAGCTCGGAGAGGAGTTCGAGGGTGACTGCGTTGAGCTTGTCCGGACGATTCAATCGGACGGTGGCGATCCCGTCGGATCGATCCACTTGAACGAGGTCGGCTGTTGCCATGCCACTCTCCACCCGTGCGCCCCGCATAAATTCGTGGGTGATCGAACTGAACGCGACCCCGACCAGTCGGCCTCTCACGGGCCGCGAATCGCCGCCGCTTTCCCACCCTTTAATCACGATTGTTCCGTGACGATACGTATGGAACGGCTCACCCCGCGAGTGCGAGGCGTCTGGCTCGTTCTCGCGATCGTTCGAGCCGCGATTTTCGGCGGGATCATCGTTGGCGGGACGATCGCTATTTCCCGCACCGATCTCTGGACCGAAGCGCCGGCAGCACTCGTCCCGGCCGCCGTCGCGGTCGCCGTCTCGGTCGCCGTTCTGCGGATAGTCGTCGCCTGGCTGCGATACGGCGTCTGGCGGTTCGACCTCCGGGACGACGACCTCTACATCGAACGCGGCGTCTTCACGCGAACCAAGACGGTCGTCCCGTACGTCCGGGTCCAGCACGTCGACTCCCGGCGCTCACCGCTCGAGCGAACCGTGGGCCTCGCGACGGTGGTGGTGTACACGGCCGGCTCGCGGAGTTCCGACGTCGCGATCCCCGGTCTGACGCCGGCACGCGCCGAGGAACTTCAGGAGTCGCTGCGCCGGCTCGCGATCGAGAGCGAGGGTGAAGACGCCGTATGAGGAAACTCCACCCGATGTCGGTCGCCGTCCGATCGCTCTCGCGCAGTCTCAACACCGGCTTCGTCTTCTTCGTCGTCGGCGTCGTCGTCTCGCCCGGCGGAAGCGGGATGGAGCTGCTCTCGGTGTTCGGCCTCGTCCTGTTCGGAGTCGTTACCGGGATCGCCTACGAGTTCGCCTACTACCAGCGATTCCGGTACGAACTCACCGAAGACACGTTCGACGTCACCTCCGGGGTGATCTCGCGCCGGGACCGCGAACTCCCCCTCGGGCGGGTCCAGAACGTCGATATCAGACAGAACGTGATCGTCCGGCTCCTCGGTATCGCCACCGTCCACATCGAAACCGCTGGCGGCGGCGAGACCGAGGTCAGCCTCCGGTACGTCGACGAGACGGAAGCCCGTCATCTCAGGCGGCAACTGCGACGCGGCGCGAGCGCCGAGACGGGCGAAGCGGACGACGAGGCGGCGCTCGAGGGCACGGCAGAGACGAGCCGGTCCGTGACGGAGTCGACTGAGGACGAAGAACTCCTGTTCGAGATCGAACCCCGCGAACTCGCAATCTTGAGCATCTTCACCATCGATCCCGGTGCCAGCGTGCTGGGCGGTATCGCGCTCTCGTTCGCCAGCGGATTCGATCCGGAAACGTTGCTCCCGACTGACCGAATTGCCGGGCTTCCGGGCCCCGAGACGGGTATATTCCTCCTCGCATGGGGACTCCTGCTCTTCGTACTCGCGGCCTGGATCGTCAGCGCGATCCTCACGTTCACCCGCTACTACGGCTTCCGGCTCACTCGCGTCGACGACGAACTCTACTACGAACGGGGCCTCCTCCAGCGCTACAGCGGGACGATTCCCCTCGAGAAGGTCCAGACGCTGACGATCTCGGAGTCGATCCCCTTCCGGTGGTTCGGCTACGCCGCGTTGGGCGTCGAGACGGCCGGGTACGCGCCCGGTCAATCCGGCTCCCGCGGGACGGAATCCGCGATTCCGCTCGCCGACGCCGACCGCGTGGCCGCGCTCGCACGCGCGATCGAACCTTTCGGTCCGATCGACCTCGAGTCGCCGCCGCGTCGCGCTCGAGAACGGTACGTGGTCCGGTACCTGCTCGTGGTCGCCGCGTTCGTCGGAAGCGCATACGCGGTGGCGCGGTACACTGCGGTCGTTCGCCAGTGGTACGTCCTCGCCGTTCTCGCCGTGTTCGTTCCGTTCGCCGCCCACCTGAAGTGGTCGAACCGGGGCTACCGCGTCGGCGATCGGTACGTCCTCACGCGGACGGGATTCTGGCGCCGAACGACGAAGATCGTTCCCTACTATCGGGTGCAGGCAATTCTCCACGAGGCGACGATCTTCCAGCGCCGCCGTCGTCTCGCCAGCGTGACTGCCGACACCGCGAGTTCCGCCTCGTTCTTCGGCCGGGCCGCGACGGCCCACGACATCGACACCGAGCGGGGTCTCGAGTTGCAGGCGACGATCGAGGAGCGACTGCAGGAGCGACTCCGGAGTCGGAAACGACAGCGCTCGGGCGACCGGCGGTTTCGGGACGCCGCGGAATCGACGGACGACGAGTCGTCAGTCGACGAAGACGATGTGATTTGAGCCGACCACAGTCTGGTCCTTCTGAACGACAGTTCCAGATCTCATGAGTAGATAGACACGTTACCATCATCACTAGTGAATCCGACTACCGCAGATCAGGGTAATCGAAGAACACTAAGGCGCCGTTAGTGATACGCTCCGGTCAGTCCATAGGGTGTCGAATCAGCTGGCCATGTTCGACCTTCATGCAGCGGTCTTGAACCACGTCTAACCCAGCCGCTTCTGCCGATTGGGCAGCCGTATCGTTCCGTATCCCCAGCTGCATCCAGACTCCCTTCACGTCACTCCGAGCTATCGCCTGTTCTACAATTTCCGGGACTTCCTCGCTCGGCCGAAAGATCTCGACAATATCGATGGGCTCTGCAACATCGGCCAGCGAATCGTACGTCCGTTTTCCGAATATCTCGTCCGAATTTGGATTGATAGGAATGATTTCGTAGCCGTGACGCTGAAGATACGCCGGCACGATGTGTGCCGCCTTCTCGTACGACGTCGATGCCCCGACGACTGCGACGCGATTATATCCGAGAACTCGTCGGAGTTCGTCGGAATCTTCGATCGGCATACGCGAACTACTGGAGTGGGGACAATCAGCGTGTCGCAGAGTCCCGCTCAATACTATTGGTTAGATTCCGCAAGTGACACACCGACGCCATGAATACCGCGAATCACATGTTGCACTGGAACCGGTCCGTCGTCCCACGGTTCGACCGATGACTCGCCGGTCACGACTTCGATCTGAGTTCCGTCGGGGTCGGAAAACCTGCGGTCAGTCTCGTCGAACCGTTCGATCGGTCCGTCGACGTCCACACCATGCGCGGTGAGTCGGTCCAGCCAGTACTCAATAGATCTGGGAGGAATGACGAGTGCGGCAGATTGGTGTGGTGTAAGCGGCGACAATCTCCTGACGGGTGGCGAGCCCGTCAGCGAGTGATCAGCAACTGTGAATGTGTTCGATCGCGCCCATCAAATATCGTCAGGTTTGGTGATTTCGTGTGTGCCAGATGGGCCCTGATCCTCGACTCTGCGAGCGGGAGCGATCAAACACAACGTCTTCGATGGTTTGTCCCCGATAACCTCGAATTTGTGCTCAGTGGTAGGTGGCGTGACGATTGTGTCCCCGGGCGTGGCATGGAACTCCTCATCGCCGACTTCCCAATGCATCTCCCCAGTCCGGATGAAGATGATATGCGTTTCGTCGTGCGTGTGGAGTTCACTGGCCTTGTCCGAGTCGTGAGTCCGCGCGTCGATCTCACAATCTTCGAGGACGATGTGTTCGTCTGCTCCTCCCGTTTCGATGAACGGGTGGTATGCTTCTGTGTTAGGATCAGTCATTGTGGTGTCTCCCAGCTCGGAACCCGCGCCGAAGAAGTCGTGCTATGGAGCGTTAGTTCTTCTGCCGGAGAGAAGACGATACCGAGTTTTGAAGTCGCCATACCGCACATGCTGGAGTAGATGGGTGCGAACGAATCGTCGGGGAGTAAATCGGACGATGATGCCGTCGGACACGTTCAGGACGTCACCCCGTTAGAGCTATTTTTCGATCTCGTGTTCGTCTTCGCGTTTACGCAGGTTACTGGATTTCTCGTCCAGCATCAAACGTGGACCGGTATGGCACGCGGTGCGGCGTTGCTCGCTGCCCTGTGGTGGGCGTGGGTCACATATTCGTGGCTCACTGGAGCGGTTCCTGCTGAGGAGCGGCTCCCAGCACGGCTAGTGATTCTGACTGCGATGGCGGCGATGCTCATCGTGGGACTCGCCGTCCCGAGGGCGTTCGGAGGGGATGCCGTACTCTTCGGGATCGCGTACTTCGTCGTCCGGTTGCTGCATGTCGGTCTCTATGCCGTTGCCACCCCACCCGAAACGCACGACGCAGTGCTGCGAGCAGCACCTGGATTCCTGGGTGGTCCGGCACTACTCGCCGTTGCCGGTTTCTTCGATGGCCCGATCCAAGGAATTCTCTGGGCAGTGGCACTCGCGGTCGATTACGGCATCGTGTTCGTTCGCGGTGTCGAGGGGTTTCACGTCAACGCGGGACACTTCGTCGAACGGCATCGGCTCGTCCTCATCGTCGCACTGGGCGAATCGCTCGTCGCGATCGGCGTCGGAGCGGAAGGGGTACCACTCGATACCGAGATCGTCCTTGCAGCCCTATTCGGAATCGCACTCGTCAGTACGCTCTGGTGGCTCTACTTCGACTACGTCGTCCTCGCCGCAGAGCACACACTCGCTTCGACCAGCGGCCACGAACAATCCCGGCTGGCGCGCGATTCGTACAGCTACATCCACCTCCTGATGGTCGGGAGCATCATCTTCATCGCGCTCGGAATCGAGCAGACGCTCGCCCACGTCGGCGAACCGCTCGGCACAATCGCTGCCGTCGCTCTCTGTGGGGGTGGCGCCCTCTATCTGATCGGACATAATGCGTTCCGATATCGTGACCACGGGAACATTAGCCTCGAACGGCTCGTCGTGACAGCTGTCGCACTCGTATTGATCCCGGTAGCGGTGCGGATTCCCGCCATTGTTGCCCTGGGAGCTATTACACTGTTGTTCACCGGACTTGCAGCGTACGAGACGATGGAGAACGACTACCGGAGCAGATTCCGCACCGGCTGAGCGGGATCAAGACTGCGAGAACCGTTAGAACGACATCCGAGACTCTTCGTTGATTGCCCGCTTCTATTGTGAAGTGGGTACGGAACCGTGATGTAGTCCCATCGATACGATGGCCCTGACTGTCCGCTGGTTCTGAATCTGCTACTCTCCGTCAACAACATTGACATCGAGTGGCGCGGTTGATCCATACGTAATCAGCGAGCGACTCACTATGGACGAAGATAGCCACTCCTATTCCGGCGACCAGATCGAGGTGAGCTACGACGTAAACCGGTGTATCCACGCCAGAGAATGCGTTCAGGGGCTTCCAGCGGTGTTCGATCCCGACAAACGGCCGTGGATCGACCCTGACAACGCAGACGTTGACGACGTGGCGGACGTCGTTATGGAGTGTCCCACTGGTGCGTTGCAGTTCGACCGGACGGATGGCGGACCCGAAGAACCAGTACCGGAGACGAACGTCATCACGGTCTGGCCTGACGGGCCGCTGTATCTCCGTGGTGCTATCGAAATCGTGACCCAGGACGGCACGACGTTACTCGAGGATACACGCGTTGCGCTGTGCCGATGTGGTGCGTCGGAAAACAAACCGCTCTGTGACAACAGTCACGTCGACGTGGATTTCGAGGCAGCCGGGACGAAGGCGACCGCCGAGTCGGACACGCAAACTGAAGACAACGACGGAGTACTAACGGTCATCCCGATGCCTGACGGGCCGGTCCAAATCCAGGGCCAATTCGAAATCCGATACGCGGACGAGACGGAGACTACTCGAGATTCCTCGGCCGCACTCTGTCGGTGTGGTGGGTCTGAAAACAAACCGTTCTGTGATGGAACACACAGCGATATTGCCTTTTCCAGCGACGATCAGTCGGGGAGGCCGCGGTGAATCGCCGTACAGCATTGGATTTCTTATAGTAATGGCTGAAACGACTCACACGCCGATCGCATAGTCCGCGGTTCTCGCTCACTGTGTTCGCTCACGGCTCGTTTCACTCACCGTTCGCATTCCCGCGGTTCTCGCTCACTCTGTTCGCTCCGAACCGCGCCTCGCTCCGAACCGCGCCTCGCTCCGAACCGCGCATCGCTCCGAACCGCGCTCCCGCCGTGCGATCGGCTGTGCAGTGACGTTCCGTGGCGACTATAGTCGCGACAGCACATTCGGCTCTGAGAGGATAAGCGAGTAGAGGGTAGTTTAACTCCCCCACCCGTGATTCCGGAGATACGTGGCGAGCGAGTTGAACTGTATCTCGAATTTAGATTCGAGACCGTCGATATCGGCCGTATAACCCCCCGAATTGAACCATTCGTACATCTTCACGAGATCCTCGGGCTGGCGTTCTCGCGCGTCCTCGAGTGGAACGTGGACCGGCTCAACGTCGCTCCCAAGTACGTCCGTGAACGTTCCGGCCATCTCCTCGAGAGTCTGCTCGTCACCCCCGACTTCGATGGTCTCGCCGACGTACTCGTCGGGCGACGCGAAGACGCGAGCGACGACGTCACCGTAGTCAGCGACATCGAGCAGTTGCAAACTCACGCCCTCGTTCAGGGGCATTGCAAGCGTTCCGCTCCGAATGTCGTCGCGCATTCCTTCGAAGTTGTACGTGAAGTACACGGGTCGGAGAACCGTCGTCGGCAGTTCCATATCGGCGATCCGTTGTTCGACGCGATACTTCGAGATGAAGTGTTCGATCTCGTCAGTGCGGTCAGCCCCACCGACCGAACTGTAGACGAAGTGGTCGACGTCGCTCTCAGCGGCAACCTCGGCGAGATTCGTTCCCTGCTCGATTTCGCCCTCGAAGCCGGCGATGAAGTAGTTCGTGACGGCGAACACGGCATCGACATCAGCCACCGCATTCCGGAGGCTCTCGGTATCGTTGAGATCGCCCTCGACGACCGTGACACCGCGATCCGCGAGTGCTCGAGCCTTCTCGCTCGTCGCGTCACGGGTGAGGCCGTACACGGAGAAGTCGTCATCCGCTGCGAGCAATCCGTCGACGACTGCTCCGCCTTGGTTGCCAGTTGCACCGACGACGAGCACGCGTGTGGACATAGTACCGCTTGAGTGCCGAGGCTCTTTGCTGTACTGGAGACCCACACACAAGCAGGTGGTACGTCCGTTACCAGATTCGGTGACTGTTAGTCACACGCTTTAATGACGCGACGTGGTAGTGTGGTCTGATGGTGCTCTACGACCAGGTCGCTGATCTCGAACTCCACGTCGACGGGTACGACCTCGAGCTGCACGAACGGGACACATCTAGCGGCTTCACTCGAGCAACGACCGTCGTCTCGTTGCACGGCGACGGTGAAACCGGGCAGGGCGAGGACGTCACCTACGACAACGAGGATCACATCACACTTCAGGAGTCGTCAGTGGAATTCCTCCTCACAGGAGAGTACACGCTCGACGAGTTCTCCGCACAACTCTCCGAGACCGATTTCTTCCTCGGGGACGAGCCGGGGCAATCCATCTTCCGGAACTATCGCCGGTGGGCGTTCGAGAGCGCAGCGCTGGATCTTGCACTGAAACAAGCCGATACAGCTCTCGCCGATAAACTCGTCCGGGAGTACGACCCAGTGCGATTCGTCGTCAGTACGCGTCTCGGTGATCCGCCGACTGGCGACCGTATCATCGACTGGCTCGACCAGAACCCCGATCTGGAGTTCAAACTTGATCCCACCGCCGACTGGACGGACGACGTCGTCGATCGGTTGGCCGCGACTGACGCCATTTGGACGCTCGATCTGAAGGGTCAGTATCACGGAACGACTGTCGACCAGCCTGCTGATCCCGACCTCTATGAACGAGTCATCAAGGGCTTCCCGGATGCGCTCATCGAGGATCCGGCATTGAACGACGAGACACGACCCATATTCGAGGGACACGAAGGTCGCGTGACGTGGGATTACCCCATCCGCAGTGTCGAGACGGTCGAAGAACTCCCGTGGGAACCGGAGTGGCTCAACATCAAACCCTCCAGGTTCGGTTCAGTTCAGTCGTTGTTCGATACCATCGACTACTGTCGGACCCACGACATCCAGATGTTCGGTGGCGGGCAGTTCGAACTCGACGTCGGTCGCGAACACCTCCACACGATCGCGTCGCTGTTCTATCCGGACGCTCCGAACGACGTCGCTCCGAAGGCGTACAACGATCCGAACCCGAGTGGCGATCTCCCGACCAGTCCGCTTGCGCCGCCGCTGACTTCTCGGGGTCTCTCCTGGAAGTAGCGAACACTCCCGCCGTCCGAAAAACATGGGAGGTCGATTAGTCATGCACGGACACTTGAGAAATGGAGACGGTGATTGTTTCAGCATTATACGTGCATGAGAAAACCACCTAGCCGAATTCTGGACAGATTGAATTTTGTAGATAGATACACATGATAAAATCGTCTAACTAATTTCAGTGTTACAGTAAAACCGCCGCTAACACCTAAATTGAGGGTTGAAGGTACACTCAGGAAGGATGATTGTGTTACCGTTATCGGGGAGAGGGGACGCGTTCGGCGTTCGACCTGTCGTCCGCCGTTCGCGGGGTGCGGTAGAGGCGTGTGATGTCGTCGGCTATCCCTTGGAGCGTTTCCTCGTCCCGGAACTCCGCCGCACCGTTCAGGAGTTTTTCAATGGTTGCCGGGTCGGGGTTCTCGCGCACTCCCTCGTGGGTGGTCTCGGTACGCCACCGTTCCCCTGCACAGGAGTCGTCGATGCATTCCCATAGCGTTGTTCCGTTGATTGTGACGATTGGAACGGTCGATTCCCCGGACGTACAGTTCGGGCACCGCTCAGGACGATCGTTGCTCTGGTACATTCTCGTGTGAACATCGGCGCTTCGGACGGATAAACGGGAGCAAGGTGTGATACCGTGCGTCGCGGTGGATAGACACACGGATATGATATAATCTGAGGTCGGGTAGGTGGATTCGTCATGCATATCCACTTGCGAAATTCAGTCGCTGCTGTTGATTCCATCACTAACCATGCATGATAAATCAACTTGCCTGACTTCAGATGCTTGCGCGGGGGTGGCGACCTGGCGACCGAGTTCGTCGGCGACGCGGGCGACGCGTTCGACTCGAATCGACTTGTTTCGAGTGTTTCAGTCACTCTCGAATCTCGGCGTCAACTACCTCATTCCAAAGCAACTGTGATTGGCGGGGTCCCCAGCAGATCCGTATAGCAATATAAAATTTATGAGTTCGAGATCCAACACTGCTCGCCTCAAGATACTGGGTGAGAAACACACGCTATGTGCGTTGAAGATTCCGATCTGTCGGCCGATACAACCCCGGACACGTCGAGAGCTGGGCGGTGTAACACTGGCGGGGCGAGTTCACTGGACCCAACGGGACTCCAACGAAAACGCTCTCAGACGCGTTCTGAGACGATCCGAGTCGATCACGTCCACTGAAGTACGACGATACGTTCTCTGGCAAGAGATCCATCGTCGGAGTAGTGACTGGCATGCTGAGGCCGGGATGACTCTCGGTTCGCAGGTACCATGGAAGTAGACACACGGAGATGGGTGCTCGCCGAGCCGACTGCGAAGGAGACGGATCGTTGCCAGGCCGAGTCACGAGACGGTGTCGTCTGCGACGCCGACATCGGTCGATGAGAGACGTCAAACGCAAGCCCACCGACACCGACTTCGCATCCCGTCTCGCACCAGCGAGTGAGTCCCATCGAAGCGGTCTGGTTCGAGGGACGATCCCCGACATTGCTATAGTTGCCAGTCTCATGGAAGGGATCGATGATTCGATAACGCCCATCGAAATTCAGCCGTCAACAGTGGCCCCCTCGAGAGAGTCATCGAATCGAACTCGTTCCGCCCGGAACGGCTCTCGTTAATTCGATGGCCGTCGGAGTGGAGACCGATCGATGATCTCCGCTCGAGCGGTATCGTCCACCTCTATCGAGAGGCCAGTCAGTGACTGCAGGTCGCCGTCAGTGACGAATCGAAATCGGTCGCGGGCCGAACGGGACAAATTGACCACACTAATTCGGGCACCACCTCAACTCGTCATTCCAACCTCTGGGTATCTATATATGAAATGAAGGGGCCATTTTCGACAATCTAATATCCGAATCTGTGTCGCCTTCTATAATTAAATCTTGGATCATAGGACTATATTTGGCGCAATGAAGGGTATGCCATCGGAGATAAATATACTTAGCTCGAATAATAGGTAGATTGAAGATCATCGTATTTGATGGATGGCGTATGAGCGATTCAGGAGACACCTCTCGAGCATCTGTCAAGACCTACGTCCCGACCTACCAGAAATCGGAGTGGCAATCTCACGCCGACGACCTCGATATGAGCCAGAGCGAGTTCGTCCGAACGATGGTTCAGGCGGGACGAAAGGGGTTCGAATCCGGTTCTGCGGAACCCGACTCTCCGGACCCAGACCCTGGGGGTAACGCCCTCGAAACACAGGTCCTCAAACTCCTCTCTGCTGACACGTATTCGTGGGACGAACTGCTCGAGGCGGTCTCCGATGACATCGAGTCGCGACTGGACGAGACGCTCGAGGAGCTGCAATCGAACAATCGGATTCGATACAGCGGACGCCACGGGGGATACACGACCGTCGACGGTGGTGGCGATGGCGACTGAACCCACCGGCGACGCGCCGGCAGACGTGACGGAACCGATCGCGTACTTCCTCGACGACCAGCGCTATCACGGCAAGAGCGAACGGACGCTCGAGGCCTACGAGCGGGTGCTCCACCGGTTCGAGACGTTTCTCGCCGATCGATTCGACGTCGAGGCGGTCGGGGACGCCCAACGTCGAGAGTGTATGGCCTGGATTCACTCGCTACGCGGCGAGTTCGAAGACAGCACGATCGCGTCGTATGCGTCCTATCTCAACCGATTCTACGACTACATGACTCGCGTCGGTGCCTTCGACGACAATCCGATGGCGCTCGTCATGGAAGAGATGTCCGAGTCGATCGATACGAACCCGACGAGACGCGACGTCTCGGTGGGCGAAATGCGGTCGTTCGTCGGAACGATCGCCCATCCCCTCGAGCGGGCCGTCATCGTCACCCTCCTCAAGACGGGGATGCGTGTCGGCGAGTGCTGTAACCTCGATCTGCGGGATCTGCACCTCGAGCTATCGGAACTCGACCTCGAGTGGGAACCGCGCGTCGGCCTCGAGCGGCGACCCTCGTCGGTATTCGTCTCCTCCGAGCCGGCCCGCGGAACGACCGTCAACGGCGAGGAACGGACGGCCTCGAACAAGCGAAAGCGAGATACGGTCGTCCCCGTCGACGACGAGCTTCGAGCGGCGTTGCTCGAGTGGCTGGCCATCCGCCCCGACGCGATCTCGTCGGCACGGCCGCTCTTCCTCGATACCGGCTCGTCCTGGGGCGAACGGCTGACACCGTCGGACGTCCGCTATATCGTCGAGAAGCACGCTCGAGCGTACGGCTGGTACCGGACCGGCGGCGGCACCCAGGAGAACGTCACGCCACACTACTTCCGGCACTTCTTCACCACGCATCTCCGGGACCGAACCGGTGATCGGGGGATCGTCCAGTACCTCCGCGGCGACGTCGCCGGCGACGTGATCGATACCTACACCCACAACTGGGGCGATCGCGTCCGTGAGACCTATCTCGACTGTATCTATTCCGTGACCGGACGCTGATTCGTCGTGTCGGTATTTGGATGCTAGCAAAAGGCGTTCTCAATGCCTGTCTCGCGTTGTTTGTGGGCCTCCGAACGATGCTCTTTTAGCCTTCTTGCAGCAGGAGTTGGCACCATTTGTAAATAATTACTACAACCATACTCAACTATTCAGTCTCTGGTCGACCAAGTAAACTTCATACTGCTATATCGATTTGGCTGGGGGGCAGAATTTTATCCCGCCATTCTCGTCGAGAAAGCGATAACCGTTTTTCGGCGGTATCGGCTCGTATCCACGGTATCCGGGCGGCCGGTACCGGGACCGAGATGAGGAGATTATTTCAGTACTGCCGACACGAGACCCAGTATGGCCCCTCGACGAACGACCGCCCTCCTCGCCGGCCTGGTCCTTCTTAGCGGACTCTCCGTCGCCGCCGGTGCGGTGATCGACGCTCCGCCGACGCTGACAGTCGAAAACGAAGACAATACGACGTACCGAGTGACGGCGTACACCGCCGAGAACAGACAGACGGCGCTGCTCATGAACTTCGCGGTTACCGCTGAAGACGGCGACCGACGGCTCGCGACGCTCTCCCAGTTGGTCTGGCCGGAGGGGTTCCGGAACGTGACGCTGGTCGACGACGGCGTCCCGACGCAACAGGTCACCGTCGAGGCGGGTGACGAGGTGACGACGACGATCGGTGGATGGACGCCGGGCAACGTCACGGTCTACCTCGTCGAAGACCTCGGCGACAATGAAACGCACGTCCACACTGATATCGAGACGTGCACCGAACGACAACAGGAACACAGCCTGTCGATCGCGGAAGACGGTACCGGCGGTTCCTCAACCTGTGCATCCAGCCTCGAGTTGCTGCTTTCCTGATCGAATCGGCCGGCGCGAATCAGGGTTCGACGTTGAGACCGTATCCGAACTGCTCGACCCTCGATTTCGACCGATCCTCGAACGGTCGCAGTGTACAAGGGCCAATGGTGCCCACCCAGCAGCTTAATCGCCGTGCCGACTGGCCGTCACCGCGCTCCCCGCGTCACCGATCAGAACGGCGATCGAGACGGCTTGTACGGGTGCTACGACGGCGGTACTCAGGAAGCCGCCCGCAACCGGGACCTGTGCGAGTCCCCAGGCTGCGAAGCCGAAAAGGACAATGAGCCAGAAAACGGCCGACCGCCGTCCTCGAGGGTCCCGAACGCTCCGCTGGAGCGCCGTTGCAAACGACTCGCCGGCGGCCACATAGCCGGGGAAGAGGAAGAGGTGAATTCCGACGAGGGCGGCGACGACGATTGCCAGCACGCCGAGGGGTAGGCTTCCGATCTCGAGGGTAGGAGACCCGAACAAACGGGGGAGGAGCGCGGTAACCGACAGGAGTCCGAGATACCGAGCGAGCGAATCGAGACGTCGCTCGGCGTTCAGAGCGCGTGTAATCGTCACCCATCCGGCGATACCGATCGCCAGTACGACGACCAACTCGAGGGCGACAGCGCCGACGAGAAACGGTAATTCGAGGTCGATGAACGCACCGATGCGTCTGATCGTTCGGGGGATTCCCCGCGGGAATACCGAATACTGAACGCTGATCGTCTGTCCGAACGAGTCC
The DNA here is from genome assembly GCF_028618695.1 of Natrinema soli. Next base: position 16,276 of record NZ_JAQIVI010000157.1, read on the forward strand.
GGCGTCGTTGCTGGGATGGGATCCCACTGACGAAGCCGGTCGGTGAGCGCGACGAGCAACCCGGCGACCACGAACGGGACGACGAGTACCGGATCGCGGCGGATACGTGCGCTCGTTGCTCGCAGGACGGCGACGGTCCGTGCTCCGGGCAGTGTCGCCAACGTCGACGGCTCGGCGGTCGGATCGTCGCCTGGTTCGACCGTCATGTTGCTTCCTCCAGGGCGATGACCCGTTCTCGATTGACAGCGTAGAGAACGCCGTCACCGACGATCGGTGGCGAGAGCGGGACCTGTGACGGTCGGTATTCGAACCGTTTCTCGCCGGACGCGGCATCGATCGCGACCAGCGAGAATCCCGATCGGACCGCATACACGACGCCGTCGGCCACGACCGGCGACGTCGACCCATCGAACGGCGTCGTCCACAGCGACTCGCCCGTCTCGAGGTCGCGTGCGTGCATCGACCCCTGTTCATCGGCGAGGAAAACGATCCCGTCGGCTACTGCCGGTGCGCTCTCGGTGATGTTCCCGTCGTGGGTCCGTATCCACAGACGATCCCCGCTGGTAGCGTCGAGCAACCGGATATCGTTGCGAGTCGGGACGACGAGTCCCGCCTCGGTCGCTACCGGTGCGAGAACCGTTTGTTCGTCGAGTTTGCGCTGCCAGCGTTTTGCTCCCGTCTCGGCGTCGTACGCGGTCACCTGCCGGGGCCAGTTCGTCACGAAGACGATCCCGTCCATCACGGCGGGCCTATTGAATGCGGCACTCACCTTGTCGTCCTCGTAAGTGCTGCGCCACAGGATCCGACCGTCGTCCGGGTCGAGGGCCGCGATCGAATTCGTTCCGGGGATCGCGGTATAGATCGTCCCGTCGGCAGCGACCGGAGTCGCCGGGTCGGCAGGACCGAAGAAGCCGGGACCGGGGGACTGCGGTCCCGCCCATCGCTCGGTGCCGACGGATCGGTTCAGCACTGGAAGATCGATTCCTCCGCCCGCGTTCACTCCGAAGACGCCGGACGGTGCAGTCACCGCGAGCGTGGCGGTTTCGTAGACGGACGGTCGGGCACGGGCGAGGCTCGACTGATACGGGCCGGGGTGGCCGAACTGCCGCGCCCCGGTGTCGCCGTTCAGCGCGAGCAGACCGTTCCCCGCCGCGTATATCGTGTCGCCCCGGCGAATTGGTGGGGCCGTCCCACGGAACCAGCCGGTCGTATCGTGTGCCCAAGCGATTTTGACATCGTCTTTCGGTCCGGCCGCCGCGGGATTGTGGCCCGTTCCAGCGGGGTCGTACCGGCTCATCGGCCAGTCGTATCTGGACGTGGAACCGGATTCCGTGCCGCTGGTACCGACCGTGCCAGCGACCGAACCGGCGACGGTGAGTCCGGCCGCTCCGAGAAATCGACGTCTAGAGGGGACCATTACGATGAGCGTTCGGCGCTGGGTGTATAATTCTTGACGATATACGGCCGAAAAGACGGACGGATCGGAGCGGTTTCAGTCGGCCCGCTCGACCAGACAACGAAAGCGAGACGGTACTCTCGGACCGTCGCAAAACGAGGCGGCTAAGCGTCCTCCTTCTCCGGACGCTACTGACCGACCGCGAGTTCCGTCTCGAGGTCGGCCCCGTCCAGCAGCGAGCGAACGAGTTCGACCGTCTCGGTTGTCTCCGCCGCGTTCTCGAGCAACACCGTTTCGCTCGGGAACAGTTGCTCGCCGAGCAGGAGACCGTAGTCGCGGGCGGTCGAGCCGGTGACGGTCAGGTAGACGCCGAGGCCCGCGTCGGCGATGGCCGCCTCCTCCTCGCGGCCCTCTTCGGGGTAGCGGAATTCGACGCCGTCGAGCGTTCGCGTTCCGAGCACGGCCTGGACGAGCCGTTCGTATCTGGGCTCGATACAGAGCGGACCCTCGTAGCTCTCGAGGAAGTCCCGATCGACCGATTCGGCGGACGGGACGACATCGGGCGTGGCCAACAGTGTGTGGTAGACGGTGTCGCCGAGCCCGGTGACGACCTGGACGTCAGTGTCGGAGGGATCGATTCGAGCGTTCACGTCTGCGATCCTGTCGAGCGGCTCCGGTCGCAGCTCGACGACCTCCTCGAGGACGAGATCGGCGCTGTCGAAGCCGAGGGCAAACTCGTGGGTCCGAAGCGAGCGGAACGGCTCCTCGCGACCCACGAGCTGGATCGCCGCGTCGTCGGATGCGCCCTCGACGTCCGCGATCGGGATCGTGACGCTGTCGAAGACGATCCGCCGCGGCTTTCCGGCGCGGTCGTCCCGTAGCAGCGTGTACTCGGGTTCGGTCGGATCGTCGACGGTGCTGTAGTCGGCGAGACGATGGTAGACGTCCTCCACCTCGGGATCGACGGCGTCCTTCGTGACCGCCTTTTCGTGGCGGAGCGTCGACGTGATGTCGTCCGCGAGCGCGGGAACGTCGAGGCGACCTGCGATCCGGTCGAGCACCGACTCGAGCGGTCGCCCCTTTCGTGGCACAGCGATCGGTATCGTCTCGCCCATCGACCGACTCTCTACTGGCGATAGATAAACGAGTTGTGTTTCAGGAACAGTGATGGCCCGATGCCGTCGCGGTCCGCACTCAGTCCGAGAACATCGAGCCGAGCTGGTCGCGCCACTCCTGGATGTCCGTGACGTCCGCTTGCACGTCTTCGAGGTCGTCCGCGACCGTCTCGAGGTCGTCTTCGACGCGCTCGATCTCGCTTTCGGCCCCTTCGAGATCGTCTTCGAGTTCGGCGACGTCGGTGTCGATCTCCTCGACGTCGTCCGTCAGATCGCCCACGGTATCGTCGAGTTCGTCGACGTCGTCCGCGACGCCGCCGATGTCCGCCTCGAGATCGGCGTTCCAGTCGGTGAGGTCCGCGACGTCGTCGTCGAGTTCGTCGACTCGCGAGTCCGTCCCGGCGAGCCGATCGTCCATCGATGCGAGGTCGTCCTCGAGCCCCTCGAGATCGGTCTGGAGCTCCTCGATGAGCTGTGCACCGGTGCCGTTCTCCTCGAGGAACGTCTCGAGCGCGTCGGTGTAGGCGGTGACCTCCTCGACGCGAGTCTGGAGGTGTTCGACTTTCGCGATGTCGGGACCCGAGGGCTCGAGATCGAGTTCGGATCGGATGGTCTCGAGTTCGTCCTCGTCGACCGTGCCGTCACGAATTTCGGCCGCGAGCTGTGCCACAATCGACCCGCCGAATTCGGGTCCGGCGTTCGGAGCTTCGGCCGCCGGTTCGGCTGCCTCCTCGGGTTCGCTGTCCGTCTCGACCGAGTCGCCCGCGGCTGCGGTGTCGGTCACGGACTCCTCGTCGTCGACCGTCGCAGTCGACTCGTCGTCCGTTGCCATCGGTTCGGCGTCGCCGTCGGTCGGTTCGTCCACGGCGGTTGCCTCGTCAACGTCCGTCTCGATCGTCACGTCCGTCTCCGAAGCGTGGTCGTCCTCGGATTCGTCGGCTGGCCCGTCAGGCGCGATCGCCGCGTCGGCCTCGAGATCGAGTTCGATCTCCGGTTCGTCCGCATCATCGTCCTCGACGGACGGTTCGTCGTCCGCCTCGCTTCCGTCATCGCCCTCGGGCCCCGGAATCTCTTCCTCCTCGAAGCCGAGATCGATGTCGGGCGTCTCGTCGTCCCCGTCGTCCGCTTCGACGTCGACCGGCTCCGGATCGGGATCGACGTCTCCCAGATCGAGATCGAGTTCCGCCGACTCATCCTCGAGCGCCGCGGATTCGTCCGCCGGTGCATCCGCGGTCGCGTCAGCCTCGAGGGCCGAATCCGACGCTGGATCGGCGTCCGCCTCGTCGGCCGCGGCCGCATCGTCCGGGTTCTCGTCGCCCTCGAGCCCCGGAACGGTGTCCGAGTCGCCGGCGATCATGTCCTTGACGGCCTGATTGCGATCCTCGGATACGATGTTGCTGATAACCTCGTCGTCCACCTCGTCGGCGGTCGAGCGGTCGTCGTCATCGTCGGCATCGAGTTCGACGACCGACGGCTCCGTGAGGAACTCAGCGGCCCGGCTCTCGTCGTCGAGTTGGATACCGTAGACCGTCACGAGCTGGTCGTCGGACTCGAGCGCGCCGGTGAATTCGACGTGGTTGTCCTGATAGGCCGTCCAGTCGTCGCTGTGATAGTCGGGGTGGAATCCGACTTTGTCCATCGGGAACGATTCGGGGATGTCCTCGGAGAGCTGAAACGTGACCGGGTCGTCGCGGTCCGATTCGATCTCGAACCGGATCGCGGGAACCGGGAACTCGTCCGCTGTAAACGTCTTCCGGACGGAGATCCCGTCTGCGCTGACGTCGATTGCGTCGTCCGTGTCGGCGGTGCCGCTCATATGAGACCAACGTTACCATACCATTACTATAAAACGTGCGGACAGTCTGGGAGCCGATTCGCGATGGGGCCTACAGGTCGACCCGGTCCCCGATCTCGACGACCTCGAGTCGCCGGGGATGGTCGAAGCTCGCCGCGTGGTGGTGTAGCGCCGTCGGATCGGCGGTGAGCCCCTTCCACATGTCCCAGTGACTCGGCAGGAGCCGCTCGGTCTCGAGTGCGGCGGCACACTCGACGATCTGATTCTCGTCGTTGTACCAGCGGGTTCGCTTCGGCTCGCGGGTCTGCTTGTCGGGAATCCGTCCGACGGTGCCGAACGCGAGCGCCGCGAGATCGATGTCGTACTCGTCGCCGACCCGCTCGAAGTCGTCGGTCGGTTTCGTGTCGCCGCCGTGGAAGAAGGTCCCGGCGTCGTGTTCGAACACGTAGCTCACGGGGTGGGTCGCGTCCGGATCGTTCGCACCCTCGACGTGAACCGTGAATTCCCCGATCTCGAGCGCCTCGCCTTCGGCGACCTCGATCAGCTGATCGTTCGTCACGTCCCACTCGTCCGTCCAGGACTCATCCTCGCGGGCGACCGCGATGCTGTCGTCGGGCGCGTAGAAGGTCGCGCCGGTGTTCGCGAGAATCGGAGCCTGGCTCGGGCCGTGGACGTGGTCGGTGTGTTCGTGCGTCGCGAGGACCACGTCGGCCTCGTCGACGGCAGCCGGATCGAACGGCACGGGGATCATGCGGACCGTCCGCGGCGGATCGCCCAGTCCGAGGTACGGGTCGATGTAGATCGTCGTTCCCTCGCTGCCTTTGACGATAAATCCGTTACAGCCGAGATACCAGATCGCAACGCCCGTCGGGTTCGCCTCCTCGACGTCGCGAACGAGCCAGTCTCCCCAGTCGCTCTGAATCATATGCGAGGATGTGAGGACCGACAGGGTAAGTGTTGCCGTCTGCGCTGACGGGTCGACGAGGACGGCGCGTGAGAGGACTCGAGAAATGCGAGGGTGCGAACGGACCGTTCACAGTCCCTCGCGAAAGCTGCGGGCGGCAGCCCTCGCGCCGCGAGCCGAGCGTTTGATGCCGCTACCAGGTACCGTGGAACGTGTCGAACGAGAGGCTATCGAGCGGTTCGTCGCCGACAGCGATCCGATACTCGCCCGGAGTGAGCATCGGTTTGTGGAACTGCGGGCCGTCGTCCGTCGTGATCCGCGGGCAGCCGGTGTTGACGAACGCGTCCATGTCGAAATTCCGCAAGCGGTCCGGGGTCACTTCGTCCATCGTGATGAGGTAGGCGTTATCGTTGTCGTCGATGATCTCCTGCGCTATCTCCCAGCGCCCCTGTCCGATCTTCGTACAGAAGATGACGCCCCACTTCTCGGCGTCCATCGCGCGATGAATCGCGCCGTAGCGCTGTTTCATGAACTTCTCCGTGTCCGCCACGGTGACGACGTTGTTGACCGGATCCGCGATGACGACGTGTTTGTCCGGGTGTTCCATCGCCAGCCCGAGCGGGTGGAACTTGCCGCCGCCGACGTAGAGGACTTGTTCCGCGGGCACGTCAGCGCTCGCGTAATTGCACCCGAGCACCTGCCCCTCGTTGGTCAGCCGCTCGTCGCCGCGACGGCTCTGAACCTCGTAGCCGCGCTCCTCGAGAAACGCCGTCATCTCCTCGTACCGGTTCATGTGCTGGGCCGTCGTGACGAGGCCGACGCCCTCGGTCTCCTCGGGCGGCTCGAGGGTGTCCAGCGATTCCTCCATGATCGGCGTGACTTCGACGTTCGAGAACAGCGGGACGTAGATCACCTTGTCAGTGTCCTTCATCGGCGAGTGTCCGAAGTGGACGAACACGTCGGTCCGCTTCATCAGATACGTATCGAGATCGCAGGCGCCGTAACAGGGCTGTCCCGAGAGCATGAACGTCACGTCGTCGTCGGCCAGCGCACGAAGGTCGTCGGCGACGGCCGGCCCGCGTCGCTTCAGCCCCTCGGGGAACTGCAACCCGACCTTTTTCGCGTCACGTTCCTCGATCGCCTCGATGATCTCCTCGAGTTCGTAGTCCCACTCGCGATCGTGCTTGAGGCTCATCCCCGTGTTTCGGAGGTCCCCCTCGGTATACTCCGACTCCTGACTCATTGACCGTCCTAACGGCCACGAACGTATATACTCCACGCTGTCCGACGCGCACGAAAACGGCGTGCTGAACGGCGAACGAGTCGGTTCTGTCAACGAGCCGTCCGCGGTTCGGTATAGTAGCTACTGAAAGTCACTGTCCACCTGACCGCACGATAGCATTTCACTGCCCACCTGATCGCGCGATAGCGTTGCGATCAGTGTGTAAATCGTTTCAGTGGCTACTAGAAGTGATTCCCGATCAGGGACGCTCGCTCGCAGACTGTGGCTGGGCGGGGGAGCCGAACTCACACGTCGCGAAGGCGGCTCGAAAGTCGTCGCTATCGAACGTTTTAACCAGTTCGTCCAGCTCCGCGAACACCTCGTCGAGTCGGCGCTGAAGCGTCTCGTACTCCTCGTTCGCGATGTCGCCACGCGATTCAAGCGCGCCGCGCTCGGCGGCGAGCGTCGCACATTCCGCGACGAGATCCTCGTACCGGGCTCGACGGACGAGTCGGTCGACGGTCTCGAGCAGCGCCGCGTTTTCGACGGGTTTCTCGAGCGCGGCGCCGACTGCGGGAAACGGGCTGACCTCCTGATCGTCGCACAGGACCGCCATCGTCTGTGCCGTCATCCGGCATCCGATCTCGGCTGCGACGACGGTTCCGGAATCGGTCCGAAGATCGTGGCCGACCAGCACTGCGTCGGCGTCTTCGAAGATCGAGAGCGTTTCATCGCCGTCCGTCGTCGTCTCGACCCGATACTCGTCGGCGAGCCACGATCGCAGCTTCCTGACGACGGTCGGATCGTCGTCCGCGACGAGGACGGTGTTCGTGTCACCAGCCATAATTTGAGATGGTGGTACCTCACGACCCGACCGATATGAAACTATGGGTAAATTAACTGTTATTTACACGTTATGCCCCGATCAAATCGTCGGATCCGTCTCCGGCGAAGTTGATCGTCGTCCCGGCCCACTCGATCGCAACGCTTCGGTCGGACGGTCGAATCGGTCTCGATCGGGCGCCCAACCCGGTTTCGATCAGGACCCCCGTCGTCCGGACGGGTCCGTTCATTCCGGTCAGAGTGACGATCTCCGCCGGTCAGCGCATCGGTTCGTTTCCCGTCCCAACAGTCATAGTACTGGAGTGTAAACGGTGGGTTAATGGCAGCGGAACAGGTCCCAGACGGGTATCTCTTCGACCTCTATCGTCGATACATCGGTGAACCGGAAGATCGAACTGACGTCTACGTCGGATTCGGGTTATTCCTGGGCGGCATCGGACTGGCAGTCGTCGCGCTGTTGCTCTTCCTCTGGGGTAACGCGTTCGAGGCACGTTCCGCGGGATACTTCGCGTGGGTGGGTCCCGCGTACGCGCTCGCGATGATGGCGCTCCCGGTCGTAATGCTCGGGATCGTTACGCTCCTTCCGTCGGAACGGCGGATGTTGTACGCGTCGATCGGCGGCGTGGCGATCACCGTCGCCGCGGTCGCCGGTTTCCTCTTCGTCTATCCGAAGGACTGGAACGGCTACGGGGCCGATTACACCGTTCAGGTCGTCGCAGTGTACGCCGTCGGCCTCGCCGGCATTACCGCCTCGACGGGGGCGGCACTGATCGCCCACTACCTCGATATGGCACAGCAAGCGGAAGCGGTGGTGACTGACGAGGAGACCGATGACGACGAGTCGGAGCTGACCGACGCGGAGATTCAACGGGACATCGACGATGCGATGGAGGGCGTCGAACTCTCGTGGGGCGGCGTCCAGAAGACCGAACACAAGCGTCTGAACTTCTCGAGCGACACCCTCGACGACGTCAGCATCGATTCCGACGCCGGCACCACGACCACCCGATCGACGGGCGTCGACGCGCAGGTCGACGGTCTCAAGGGCCTGAAAGGGGGCGAAACGAAAGAGACCACCTCGAGTTCGACCGTCGACGACCAGACGGCGAAACTCAAAGAGCTTCGGGAGCAACAGCGGGCCGAAGAGTTGGCGACGGCCGACGACGACGGCGCCGTCACGACGGTGACGAAACCGTTCTCGAACCTGCTCGATCGCTTCCGAAACCTGGTAAAACGGAATTAAGACGGGGCTACGGAAAGAGGTAGCGTCTTTTCTCGTAGTATCAGTTTCGAAAGTTTCGCACATAGATTTATAATCCGTCAGTGGTCTTCCCAAGACATGGCTAAAGGCCTAGACGTCGGAACGATGAACATCCTGTCAGCACAGCAGGATGGGAACGACACGGTTTTCGTGCAACAGCGTAACTCCTTCGTAGAGATCGAGTACTCGGATATGGCCGAGCAGATGCTCTCACGAAGCGAAGTCCTCCACATTCGCAAAGACGACAAGGTCTACGTCGTCGGCGACGATGCGCTTAACTTCGCGAACATCTTCAACAAGGAGACCCGCCGGCCGATGAAACACGGGATCCTCTCGAACGACGAACAGAGCGCGATCCCGATGATGAAGCTCATCATCGAGCAGGTCGTCGGCGAGCCCGCCTATCCGGACGAGAAGCTCTACTTCTCGTCCCCGGCGGATCCGATCGACTCCGACCTCTCGACGCTCTACCATCAGAAGACGATCGAGTCCTTCCTCGACGACATGGGCTACGACTCCGAACCGATCAACGAGGGGATGTCCGTCATCTACAGCGAACTCGCGGACAACAACTTCACCGGCCTCGGCATCTCGTTCGGTGCCGGGATGACGAACGTCTGTCTCTCCTACTACGCGGTGCCGGTCATGAAGTTCTCCGTCGCCCGCGGCGGCGACTGGGTCGACGAGCAGGCCGCCCGCGCGACGGGCACACCCGTCGACAAGGTCACCTCCATCAAGGAAGACGACTTCGAACTCGACTTCACCACCGACGTCGGCGGCGTCGAGGGCGCGCTCTCGATTTACTACGAGAACCTGCTGGACTACGTCATCGAGAACATCGTCAGCGAAGTCGACGAAGAAGACGTCGAAGAGGGGCTGGACGTGCCCGTCGTCGTCACCGGCGGCACCTCGAGTCCCAGCGGCTTCGAGGCGCTGTTCCGCGATCACCTGGACGAGGCGAACATTCCGTTCTCGATCAGCGGCGTCACGCACGCGAACGAACCGCTGTACAGCGTGGCACGCGGTGGCCTCGTCGCGGCTCGCTCCGACGAGGACGTCGACCACGAAGAGGAAGCAGAGGACGCCGAAGCGGCGGCCGCAAACGAGTAACCTGTCGGTTCTGCGGATCGCGATTTTTCTGGAGTGGTATTCGTTCGGCCTCGAGCACCGCGAAACGACGGCTCGCGTTCAGGTGTCGGCCGACTCCTCGTAGAATCGATTAAACGCGTCTCGCCAAGACTCGACGTCCTCCCCGGTCGGTTGGTGCTCGACGGGGATGTCTGCGAACCCACACCGGGAACACGAGATCGTCGACACGTCGTCGAGCGAGAGTTCTTCGATGGCCCCCCCACACCGTGGACACTCGTCCATACCTGTAACTTCCACGGGATGTCCTTAACTCTATTCGAAACTGTCGTGAAACCGTACCGTTCGCGCTCCCGAGACGGATCGCTCGCCGACGAGAACGACGTCGTCGCGTTCGGTAACACATTGGAACGCTTGTATTACTACCACGTATTCAACAACCTTTTTGTATGCAAGCCATGTATGGTCGGACAATGAGTACGACATCGTCACCCGAGTCCGCGATCGACCGGTGTCAGCCGGCCGATGCCACTCCCGTCGCCCTCGAGGCGACTGCGCTCGAGTCGACCGCCCCCGAATACCTCCGTGATCTCAAGCGCGAGCTGACCGCGGACGGGCTGGTTCCCGCCGAGTTGACCGTCGCGGCGTGTTTCGACGAGGACTGTTCGCTCGCGAC
>NZ_JAQIVI010000158.1 GCF_028618695.1 Natrinema soli
CGCACTCGGGCTCGGTGCGAGCATTCGCGTCCTGTTCGGCGGCGTCGGGACGGCGCGACCGGACGACCGAACCGTTCCGCCCGCGAACAAGATCTGACGTTCTCGCCCCCTGACGTGCTCGAGTCGGCCGCTAACCCGATCAGTACACGTCTCGAACACCGGTTCCTCGGCCGTCACTGGTCATCCACACGTCGCTGATTCGCTTCGTGACGACCGCACTCAGCACTCGAGATGCGACCGGCTCGGACGTCACTACTGACAGTCGCGAAAACGAAGACGCGATTTCCGTTCGTGGATTACGCTTCCGCGCCGTCCACGAGAACAACGAAGCGCTCACTCCGCTCGCGCTTCGAGCGCGTGCCGACTACGCTGCCGCTTCGTCGGCAAGCACGTCGTCGTACTCGCCGTTGTCGACGAGTTCCTTGAACTCGCGGGCGTCGTTGCCCTCGATAGTGACGCCCATCGACGCGCAGGTGCCGACGACTTCCTTCGCGGCGTTGATCGTGTCGTAGGCGAGCAGGTCGGGGTGTTTCTGCTCGGCGATCGTCTTGACCTGTTCGACGGAGAGGTCCGCGACGAAATCCTTCTGGGGCTCGCCGCTACCGGTCTCGAAACCGGCCTCGTCCTTGACGAGCGCCGCCGTCGGCGGGACGCCGACGTCGATCTCGAAGGAGCCGTCATCGTCGTAGTCGACGGTGACGGGGACTTCGGTGCCATCGAACGCTTCGGTCTGATCGTTGATTTCCTGTACGACGGCCTGCACGTCGACGGGGGTCGGTCCGAGCTCGGGACCGAGCGGCGGGCCAGGGTTGGCCTGACCGCCCGGAACGAGCACTTCGATGGTTCCAGCCATACCCGTCACAACCCGTGCGCGAGTTTTAAGGGTTGCTAATTCGGGTAGTCATCGCCTGTGAGCGACTGCCGTGCGACCGATCGACTGGATCCCGGCGATTCCGACGCGTTCGACACGTCGTGCCAACGCCCATGGTCGAGGACCGCGTAGCGACCCACCATGACTCGAGTCAGGACCACGCGAACGCCCGACGGCCGTCGCCTCGAGGTTTCGAACGTCATGCCCGTCCCTGCGACCGACGCCTGGGAGGTCCTCGTCGACACGATGCAGTGGCCGGAGTGGTCCCCGATCGTCCGCGGCATCGAGTCGACCGATCGTCGGGTTCGATCCGGAACGACCGGACGGGTCAGAGTACCCGGCGTCTGGGTCCCCTTCCGGATCACGGAGTGTACGGAGCGACGGTGGGCCTGGCGCGTGACCGGAATTCCGGCCGCCGGCCACCGCGTCGACGACCTCGGCGACGACCGCTGTCGGATCGCGTTCGAACTCCCGATCCACCACGCGGGATCAGCGCCGGTCAGTCTGCGAGCGCTCGAGAATATCGAAACGCTGCTCGAGGACGAAGCGGCGACCGTTCGATAGCGGGAAGCAGCGTCTCGCTCCAGACCGACCATTCGGCGTGCGGTGGCGCGCGCTGTCGGCCGGCTGAGCGTCGCGAGGCGCGAACACAGTGAGCGCCTCGGAAAGCGAGCGGTGACCGCAGGGAACCGTGAGCACAGCGAAGCCGGCTGACGACGTCGCGCGAGGTCTTTGCGAACAGAGTGAGGAAGTCGTTCGAGACGGCAAAGCCGTCTCGTGATGCGAAAAATATCCGATTTTTCAGCAACTCGTCAGAGCTTGCTCTGACGGTGGATGAGTGAGCGCCCTGCGGCGCGAACGTTAGCGCGGGACCTCCGGTCCCGCGAACCATACGAACGGTGCGCGGTTCGGAGCGACTGCCGGGAGCGAGAACCGCGAGGTGAACGGGGAACGAGGTGACCCGTGAACGGGCCTTCGGCCCGTGAGTAGCAATCGGCTGGGGAGGGCGTGGCGATTCCCTGTTGCCACGATTGCAGGTCACTTCATCTTACTCAGTCACTAGCAGAACCCATTGTTCCATTCACAACCTGTACGTCGCTGCTGTGCGCGAAGCGGTGGGTTCCCGATGACAGCCGACTGCTACGGCGGGCGCTCGAGCGAGAATCGATCGGCCGTTCGCGCGTAGCGACTCCCCGCGAGTCGGCCGACGGCGTCGATCTCCCCCACGTCGATCTTCCCGTCGGTGGTCACCGATTCCTCGAGGTGAACGTGGCGAACCTCGCCGAGGACGAGCGTCGAGCCGCCGACGTCGACGAGGTCGTGGAGGGTACACTCGAAGGCGACGTTCGAACCCGCGACGCGCGGTGGATCGACCGCCGTCGAGTCGGCCCGCTCGAGGTCGGCGTGATCGAACTCGCTCTCGCCGGCGGGCAGCGTGGCGCTGGTTTCGTTCATGGCCGCGGCGAGGTCCTCGGTCACGAGGTTGACCACGAACTCGCCGGTGTCGCGGGCGTTCCGTGGGGTATCCTTGAGTCCCTCGGCGCTGTCGACCGGTGCGAACAGCAAGACGGGCGGCTCGACCGATGCGACGGTAAAGAAGCTGTACGGCGCGAGGTTGTCGACGCCGTCCTCGCTCCGGGTGCTGACCCATGCAATGGGGCGCGGGACGACCGCACTCGAGAGGATTCGGTAGAGCGAACCGTCGTTTTCCTCGACGTCGATCTCGAGGGCCTCGGTTTCATGACCGGCGCTCGACTCGTCGTCCGTCATCACGGCCCCTCCGGCGATCGATCTCCAGTCGGCGTCATAGATGTACGCCCGCAATCTACTAACACGATGTTATCCGGTTCGGAACCGAACTACTAAAACGGTTCGCGACGTAGCCGTGACCAGATACCACCGATGTCATCTCCGCAAACGAAATCCCGCGAGAAACACGACGACGCCTGTCCCGTCATCGCTTCCCTCGAGCAGATCGGCTCCCAGTGGCGGCTGGCGGTGCTCCACGAACTCTTGGACGGCGAACAGCGCTTCAACGAACTCAAGCGCTCGACCGGGGCGAACGCGCGGACCCTCTCGCGCGTGCTCGACGACCTCGGTGAGATGGGCTTCGTCGAACGGCGTCTCGAGGAAGACGCCCCCGTCGCCACCTTCTACAGCCTCACCGACAAGGGCGAGTCCCTGGAGCCCGTGTTCGGCGAAATCGAGTGCTGGGCCGGGTCGTGGCTCGAGGACGGCCAACTCGAGGCGGAGTAAACGAGACCCGCTGGTTTCGAATCCTGATGGGGAGCCCGTTCCGGTCAGTACGGGAGCAGGAATAGGACGACCGCCAGGAACGGAATGAGCGCGAGCAACATCGTGACGGCGTACCCGAACATCTCTCGAGCGCGGATCTCCGTGATCGCGAGCAACGGCAGCGCCCAGAACGGATTCAACAGGTTGGTGTGAGCGTCTCCGACCGCGTACGCGATGGTCGCTTGCCCGACCGGGACGCCGACCTCCTGTGCGGCCTCGAGGACGGGCGGCCCGAGGACGATCCACTCGCCGCCGCCGGAGGGGACGAAGAGATTGACGATCGCAGCCGTGAGCCACGCGACGACCGGGAACGTCTCGGTCGTCGAAATCGCCAGTAGACCCTCGGCCATCGTTTCCGCCAGTCCCGAGCCGCTCATCATGCCCTGGATGCCCGCGAAGAACGGAAAGAGGAGGATGATCCCCGCGGCGGCGTCCGCAGCGTCGCCGAACCGATCGCGGTAGACCGCCGGTCGAGTGTAGATCGCGAGACCAGCGAAGAGAAACGCGAAGTTCAGGACGTTGAGATCGAGCGCGTCGAGCCCTCGGTTCGCGAACTCCCAGACGATCACCGCGACGCCGGTCAGCGCGATGACGCCGCCCAGCAGCCGACTGTTGTCGATTCGCTCGGCCGGGACCCGGCCGTCGCCCACGCCCTCGTCCGCGGCCGGTTCGGTTACGGACTCGTCCACCGCGGTATCGTCGGTACCACCGTCCGCGGCCGATTTGAACAGGTCGGCTTCGGGAACGTACTCGGTGATCTCCCTCGAGCGTTCCGGAGAGGGCGTCAAGAGGAACAGGACGAGTGCCGCGAAGATGATTGACAGCGCGGTGAGCGTGAGCGCGTACCCGCTGAAGACCGTCGCGGACGTGCCGACCGGCTCGTCGATGACGCCGAGTTCGATGAATTCGTTGCCCGCCGTCGCGAGCAAGAGGGGTGCCGAGCCGGATAACCCCCAGTGCCAGGTGAGCCCCAGTCCCATGTAGCCCGCCACGCAGAGCAACGGATAATGGACCGTGATCCCCTCCCGATAGGCGGCCTTCCCCATCTCTCGAGCGAAAATCGCGCCGACGACGAGACTGAGCCCCCAGTGGATCCAGGCCAGCCCCATCGACACGACACCGACGAGGACGACGGCCTGTCTGCTACTGTTCGGGATCGCTGCCAGCCGCCGGAGCGCGTCGTTGACTCGCGGGTGATACGCGATCACGAACCCGGTCATGATGATCAATACCATCTGCATCGCGAACGTGAGGAACGCCCAGAACCCGTCGTACCAGTGTTGGACCATCTCCGCCGGCCCCTGTCCTTCGACGATCATCCCGACCAGGAACACGACGTAAGTCAGAATGATCGCGAAGAGGAACGGGCTCGGCATCCATCGCTCGACGATGTCAGCGATTCGATTTCCGAGCCGTTCGACGACGTTCCCGGTCGTCGCTGTCCTCTCTGCAGACCCCATATGTGAACCGATCACAAATGCCGTGTTAAGCGTTATGTGCCGCGGCGGAAGAGTACGATCGAATGCGTCTAAACGGTGGCTCAGATCGGTCCGGCGATACCGCTGGTATAGTTGACGGAACGGAACCGAGGGCGGATCACCGCGTCTACCGCGGCTGGTACGTCGTCGCCGGCGGCTTCGTCGGTGCCTTCGTCGTCTTCGGCCTCTCTTATGCCTTCGGCGTCTTCCTCGGTCCGATGCAGCGGGATCTCGGGATTTCCCGATCCGCCGTCTCGTTCGTCTTCTCCCTGCAGACGGTCGTCATCTACCTCGCGGCAGCGATTCTGGGCGTACTCGCCGACCGGTTCGGTGTCCGGCGACTGCTGGCGTTCGGTGCGGTCATGCTCGCGATCGGTGGCATCTGGACGAGTCAGACGGAGTCGTATGCTGGGCTCTTGTTCGCCTACGGTGTCCTCACGGCGATCGGACTCGGCGTGATCTACGTGGTCTCTTACGCCACGGTCCCGCGCTGGTTCCAGCGCCGCCGCGGCCTCGCGACCGGCATCGCGACGGCCGGCC
>NZ_JAQIVI010000159.1 GCF_028618695.1 Natrinema soli
GCGCCTGCGAGTGGCTGGCGACGGTGTCGAACTCGGGTCCCTGCGCGAGCAGGGCGTGTCGGATCGGCGTGACGATCTCGCGGACGACGGCGACGTCGTAGTCGGCGATGGCGTCGAGGCTCTCCGTCACGGAGCCCTCGATGCTATTCTCGATGGGAATGACGCCGCGGTCGTATTCGCCCGCGGCGACGGCGTCGACGATCGCCGTGACCGACTGGCGGAAGTCGATCTCGTCGCCGTCGGCGATCGCGCTCGTCGCCCGGTGTGAGTAGGTCCCTTCGGGTCCCAGCGTCACTGCAGTCATTACCCGCCGATAGCAGGCTACGGGTCAAAAGACCGTCGGGTTCTCGGGGCCGGTCGACGACGGTTCCTCGGCACTCAGTCGTCGATCGGCGCTCCGGAGGCACCGCTATCGCGGCTCGAGGCCAGAACGCCGTCTTCGGTCGCCCGTTCGGCGAGGCGGGGCTGGAAGACCCACGCGCACAGCAACAGGATGGGGATCATCGTGGCCGCGACGACGGCGTAGCCGGTGTGGAGGCTCGGCATCATCGGCGCGGCGTAGACGAGCGGGTAGACGATTCCGCCGAGCGTGCCGACGCCGCCGACGACGCCGGCGACGCTGCCCGAACTGTTCGGGAACATCGCCGGCACCTGTGCGAAGATCGCCCCCTCGGCGAACGCACAGCCCATGCCGACGATGAAGCCGGACGCGACGGCCAGCAGCACCTGGCCGGTCAGACCGGCCAGCGTCATCCCGACCATCGCGAGCACGATGAAACACAGCGAGACGAACGTCCACTGCTCGCGGTAGCGGCCCGTGAAGATCGGCAGGATGTTCTTCTCTTTGCGTGCGAGCAGGTCGCTGACGTAGCCGCCGATCGGCCGAAGCAGGCCGGCTGCGACGGAGAACGTCGCGGCGAACGTGCTGGCGAGCACGAGGTTGTCCGTGTTGAATCCCTCCCGGTAGTACGTCGCCAGCCAGCCGTTCATCGAGAGCTCGAGGCCGAAGCTCATCACGTACGCCAGCGCGAGCACGACGGTGCCGTAGCGGGTGGCGGTGTAGAGCCAATCTCTGAGGGTCGCAGTCGACTTGGTCGCCTCTCGTTTCGCGTCGCTCCTGGCGGCCTCGCCGATCGTGTAGTAGACGATCGCCAGCAGGATCGAGACGATTCCGGTGTAGAAGAAGGCCGCTCGCCAGCTCGTCTCGAATATCGGTCCGCTCCAGTTCTCGGTGAACACGCGCGGGAGGATGAGCGCACCGCCGGCGGCACCGGCGTTGCCGACGCCGGCGTAGATTCCCTCTGCAGTCCCCAGTTGTTCCTCGTCGAACCACTCGGAGACGTGCTGGATCCCGATGACGAAGGTGATTCCAGCGGTCGCGACGATCAGCCGCTCGACGAAGAAGACGGCGTAGGACTGGGCGAACGCCGACGCGATGGAGAAGACGCCGACGTAGGTTAACACGATGGCGAACACCGTCGGCGCGCCCCAGCGATCGGAGAGCCAGCCGGTCAGAATGCGACCGAACGGCGCGAGCCAGATCGCCGCGCTCGCGAGGATCCCGATCTCCGCGAGCGAGAGGCCGAACTCCTCGGCCATCGGCCCCGTGAACGGCGCGAAGGAGAACCAGATCAGGAACGAGAAGTTGAACCCGATCGTTGCTAACACCAGCGTCCGCCACTTGGTCATCGTGATCACGACTGCTCACCCCGGCTGAAGCCTCGAGTGTCGTACTTCGAATCCGTCGTTCCTGTTACGATAATAGAAACAAACGTATTATTTATTCCCGATTTTTCGCCATCTTCGTCCCATAACTTTCGATCTCCTTCGATGTATTTCAACATGGCTCACTCGAGTTGTTCGGCAACTCCCGTATAAATCCACTTATTAGAATATACCCAACTGTACGGCAGTAATCTAACAAAACCCCTCCGTATTATGGCGTTTAATTCCCAGACAAGCGGTCTATTCTGGAAATATTATGGAAATATACAACTCTCTATTCGGTGAGTATCGTCGTCCGTTCGGTTCTCTCGCCGAACCAGATCCGTCGGGGTACAAGCGGACTGGGAGACTGCCTCGAGGCCACGTCCCGATGCAGTTTACATGGTACTCAGCAGCACACTCTCTCCGATCTACCGACACCGCTTCTGGTCGATGTCACACCGGAGAAAACTACTGCTCGGACGGCTTACTCGTCGAGGTGCTCGATTCCCTTCTTCGAGACGTTCGCTTCCGTGATCTCGTCGGGCATCCAGTCGGGCTTGTCGTCGGGAGCGGTCTCTTCCCACGCCCAGCCGTCGTAGATGTGTACCTTGTCCGTCCCCTTCTCGCGAAGTTTGAGTTCGACGCGATCCGCTGCCTCCTCGCTCGAGCCAGGCTCGAGCCGTCTGGCCGCCTTGAGGGCAGCCTGCCGGGGTGTGTTACCCGAGAAGACACTCGACTCGTCGTCGGGTGATTCACGCAGTGCAAAGTTTCGTTTACCGTCTTCGCGTACCATGATTATCGCCTCCGTGTCAGTCAAGCACACGATCCGACATAAAGATATCCCCCAAAACCGACCGACTGCGCCGGTATCTTTAAGTGAGTAGCGTACACCATTTCACCGCAATATCGACATCCGGTATTCGGTCGCCGTGCCGTCGTTGTTCGCCCGATGCGCGCGTAACACGGTCAACACTCGTGGCGTCGAAAACACTTAAGTATATCCTACGGCGAAGTTCGGAATAGAATCCCGCGATGGTACGGAAAAAGAAGCTGAGTCCAAGCGGTGCGAAAGACGACGACGGTAACTACCACAACGTCCACCTCAACCTCCACGAAGACGAACTCGAGGTCGCGGGCATGGATATCGGCGACGAGGTCTTCGTCCGGGTCCGGGACGGCAAGATAATCATCCAGAAAGCCAACGAGGACGACGTCGAACACGAGTTCTAGAACCGACCTTTTGCTCTGCGGGTGCGCCTTCGGCGCACCCTCGGCAAAACGTCGATGAAAAGCACTCCTCCTTCCTCTCCGTTCGCGCTGCTCACTTCGAGTCAGTCGTCGGCCCGCTCGCTCCCGATGGTCGCTCGCGGTACTATACGTTGAATCAACTACAAGCCGGAACGCGCTCGAGAAACCGCCTTCCCCCTCAGCGCAGCGCCTCGAGGTCGAACTCGAACGCCGACACCGGCACCTCGAGGTCGTGCTCGACGAGCACCTTCGGGTGAACCTCGCCGATCACGCCGACTTCTTCGCCGTCGATGACGATCGCTGCGGTTCGACCCGAAATGAAGGTCGGGTGGTCGGTCGGCGGCGTCTCGAGGTCGGCGTCGAAGTTGCGGGCGAGCGTCTGGAGTCGAGCCTTGGCGTCCTCGTAGCCGGACTCGTGGCTCGCGAGGACGGCTCCGACGCGGCGGCCCTCCGAAACGCCGGTGTTCTCGCGCTCGTCGACCTCGGCGGCGAAGCCGATCTCGGCGAGGTTCTGCGGGTAGGATCGGTGGGTGTTCCGCTCGAGGACCATCAGCAGCGAGGGCATGACCCACGTCCGAAGCATGGTGAAGTCCTCGCTGTAGGGCTCTTTGATCGTCGCGGGCTCGCCGGCTCCGTAGACGTCGTCACCGGGAGCGATATCGAGCCGGTCGTAGTTCTCCCCCTCGCTGATCATGTGGAAGTTCAGCAGGTCCTCGAAGCCCAGTCCGACGAGCTGGGTTCTGGCGGCGTTTTCGAGCCGGGAGCGCTCGTGACGGCCGCCGACGGTTCCCACATCGGGATAGCGGGGCTCGAGTTCGTTGAAGCCGTAGGCCCGCCCGAGGTCGTCGATGACGTCCAGCGGGTGGAGCACGTCGACGCGGTAGGGCGGGATCGTCACCTCGTAGACGAGGTCGCCCGCGTCGCTTTCGTTCTTTTCCGCTTTGAGCCCCGACCGCTCGGCGAGGTCGATCACTTCGTCGGGATCGAGTCCGATCCCGAGGATCGTCTCGATGCGGTCGTGGGAGACCGTTTTCGTCTTCATCGAGAGGTCCGGCCGAACAAGCTCGCGTCCGCCGGACTGCGTCCGGCTCCCATTCGAGTCCGCGTTCGCGGACTCGCTATCCGGATACTCGACCGTCACCTCCTCGAGCGTGGCCCCGCGAGCCGACAGCGCGTAGCAGACGATGTTCAGCATCTTGTCGATCGTCCACTGGTCGGTGCCCGTCATCTCGACGAACAGGTCCCGCGAGTCCGTCGAGACCTCGGTCCGGCGGCCGTTGATAACCGGCGGGAACGAGAACAGCCCGATACTGTCGTAGATCGCCGGATACCGCTCGTACCCGCTGACCAGATCGGCATAAGTCCGGCCCGTCTGGTGCTCCTCGAGCACGTCGGCCGGCGTCATCTCTTGATCGGAATCGAGCGGGACGAACCGATCCTCGTCGGGTTCGATGCCGACGTACTGGATGGTTGGGTTCCCCTCCGTCGCAGCGGTGCCCTTCAGCATCGTCAGATCGTGAATCCCGATCGCCCCCTTCGCGCGCTTGCGCCCCATCGTCGCGTGGAGCTTCTCTTGGAGCTGAATGAGCGAGTCGAGACTGTCCTCGTCGAGGTCAATGTCGCGGACGACTGCGCCCGTGACGTACGGCCGCTCGTCCGGGACCGAGTCGTCCACTTCGATGGTCCATTCGGACGAGTTCGGCGAGGGAACGTGGACCCCCCGCGCGTCGCCGTACTGGTATCGCATCGAGCGGGCGACGCCCTCGACGGAGAGTCGATCGAGCCGGTCCGGCGCGAACTCGAGTTCGAACTCGTCGTCCTCCGTGCGGCCCTCGAACTCGAGGCCGAGACCGAACAGATCGTCGATCAGGTCGTCGTCGCTCTTTTCGTCGTGACCGGTCAGGGTCCGCAGTTCGTCGGGGTCGATATCGACGGTGGGCATCAGTAGGTCACCTCCGTTTCGCGCAGCAGGTCGAGGTCACACAGGGTGCCGTGGATGTCCCGGATGTCCTCGAAGCCGTACATCAGCATGAGCAGTCGCTCCAGGGCCAGTCCCCAGGCCATCACGTCGCACTCCACGCCGAGGGGCTCGAGCATCTCCTCGCGGAAGATCCCGGAGTTGCCGATCTCGACGAGTTCGCCCGTCGTCGGGTGCGTGCCGAACAGCTCGAAGCTCGGCTCCGTGTAGGGGTTGTAGTGGGGCTTGAACTGGATGTCCGTGATCCCGAACTGGGCGTAGAACTCCTCGAAGGTGCCCATCAGATCGCGCACCGAGAGGTCCTCGGCCATCACCCAGCCCTCGATCTGGAAGAACTCGAGTAAGTGCGTCGGATCGAGCGTGTCGTTCCGATAGACTTTCTCGACGCTGAAGTACCGCTGTGGCGGCTCGAGTTCGCCGACCTCCTCGCCCGAGAGATAGCGAGTCGACAGCGAGGTGGTGTGCCCGCGCAGCGCGAGCGCCCGGGCGAAGTCCTCGTCCCACGGCGAGTGATAGCCCTCGCCGTCCGGGCCGACGCCCTCCCGGTGAGCGCGCTCGACGCGGTCGACGAGGTCCTCCGGCAGCTCGTCGATGTGGGTCGGCCGCTCGAGCGCGAACCGGTCCCAGTGCGTGCGAGCGGGATGATCCTGGGGCATGAACAGGCAGTCGTTGATCCAGAAGTCCGCGTCGACGTGGGGCCCTTCCATCTCCTGGAACCCCATCCCGACGAGGACGTCCTTGACGCGTTCGGCGGTCTGGCGCAGGATGTGGACCTTGCCGCCGTCGAAGCGCTCGGCGTCGGCCTCGACGTTGTACTCGGAGAACTCGACGTCTTCCCACTCGCCGCTCGTGAGCAGTTCCGGGGTGACCTGGCCGACCGTCTCGCTCGTCTCGATTCCCGCCATCAGTTCGGTGACGGCCCGTTC
>NZ_JAQIVI010000016.1 GCF_028618695.1 Natrinema soli
AGTGTCCCGCTCTACTCGCGCCTCAGGGGACCTGAAGGCGCGAGCGAGAGCGGTTGCAGGAGACGAGCACAGTTGGGACTCAGAAGAGTTGAGATGAAGACGCGGTGGGTAGCGCCTTCGGACAAATGCCAATGAGTTCTACGAACTTCCGAGATGATAAAACTTCGGATGAATCGAGTGTCAACCAAGATGCGGCTGCGGAGAAGACGGACGTAGGCGTGGAAGATCCGTTCGCGGAGGACATCGTGGACGAAACGCCGGAGTTCGCGGCGTCAGTTGATCAGGAGATCAATACGAAAGTGGAGACGAACCACCCGGAGACGGTGGTTGGACGCGAAGAGAACGAGTTCGGACACCTGCCGCTGGCACAGGAAGAGCGGATTCGGGCTCGAGAGGAGGAGCTCGAGTTGATAAGCGCAAAGGCGACGTTCGGAACACAGGAGGGACGAGAGAAGCGGACGCGAGAGGTCGTGGTCGAGCAACGCCGAGAGCGGCGGGTTGAACGGGTGGATCCCCGTTCGGAGCTGGAGCAAGAGCAGTTGGCGGAGGTCAACACACAATCGGTGCGAATCACGGAGACGGTTCGTGGGGGTCCAAGCCGGGCGGCAGTGAGCCGTGGACTGGCGGAGAAGGTGACCGACGGGAAGTCGATGATCGACGCAACCCTCGAGGAGATGGAGGAAGTGAAGGCCGGGTCGGGAACGATCGTGGACATCGCAGACGTGCCGGAGGTGGAGGCAGGCGAAGTGGACGTGGAAGGCGAGATCATCAAACTGTGGGAGCCCTCGAAGTCGTCGATCAGCCAGGTTGGGCTGATCGCGGACGACACCGAGAAGATGAAGGTCACGATCTGGGAGAACTCCTACCAGACGAACGTGAGCGAGGGAGAGACGGTGCGAATCAGGAACGCGGCGAAGAACTGGCACAACGAGCGATGTAACCTCGCCGTGACCGGCTGGAGCCGCCTCGAGTTCCCCGAACGCGGGCAGTGGTGGACCCAGGAATAGCGTAGCCGCTCCTCTTTTTTGTGTGTCCGCCCACACGCTCGCTTCGCTCGCGTCCTCCCCACGTCACTCCCGATGGTCGCTCGCTCGTCCCTCGCACGCGGACTGCGCGCTGCGCAGTCTCGCACGCGCCACCACCTCACAGGAAGATGATTGACCGAACCGTTTGGAATGGATTGGTCACGAGAGCGCACACCGCTCGGTGGTGTTGGATCACACCCCCCGAAAGGGGTGAGGGAGAGTCGAGATGGCATCACCAGCACTGCATCCGTCGATGCGTCGGGACGTGACTCGACGCGACCCGCCGACGTACGTATTGGCAGCAAACGCAGCTACGTGAGTGCTCGTCTCCCCGTGAAACCCTATGTCAACAGAGAGTTCTGTCCAGTTTGACGAGTCGGTTGTACAGCAGTCCAAACACGACACTGCCAGTTCCCAGGTGATCACAGACGCTCACGCAGCCACGAAAACAAAGCCGAGTGAGCGCGAGCCTGCCGGTCAATCGACGTGTACCGAGTGTGAGGGACAGATCATCACGGCAGAGCATACGTCATACTGCGAGGAGTGCGGGTTAGTCGTCACGGCCAACCACATTGATCACGGCCCGACACGGCGTCGACACGGACCAGACGAACGGAGCGGTCGCCACGAGTGGAGTTGTGAGTCGGTCACGCAGCTTCGCATCGACAAGGGCCTGCACACGACGTTCTTCCTCACCAGTGACGGCTATGGCAACGCGCTCTCGAGCGAGCAACAAGACAAATACGATCGGCTGAAGCAGCGCCACAAGCGCTTCCAGGTCGAGAGCAAACGCGCGATCCGGCTCAACGAGGCGCTTCGGGACGTCCAGTTAATTGGGGGAAATCTCGGGCTCCCACAGCATGTGGTCGTTGACGCCGGACAATTGGTGAAGCGGGCTAGCGAGGCTCGCGTGCCGGGCGCATGGACCTCGTGGGAAGGGGTCGCCGCGGGTGCGGTATTGCTTGCGGCGACGAATGCCGATCGCAATCGCTCACCGCGAGAGGTGGCGTGCTACGGGAAGGTGGATCATGTCCGGTTGTGTGCAGCCGCGCGCAAAATCCGGTGCTATACCGACGTAGCGTATCCACCAGTGCGAGCAAACGCGATCGCACAGGTCCTCGAGATACTCGACGAGAGCGTGCTTGATGGTGGGACCTACCTCCAGTGTAGAGACGTTGCACAGCACTTGATGAAGATCGCTGATGAAGTGCCGATCGGTGCGGGCACGCCACGATTGACTGTCGCGGCAGCTGCCGTTTACCGTGCAGATCGCTTGCTTGGCGGTGAAAACCTTACCATGCAGCAGGTCGCCGATGCTGTGAGTGCGATCGTTGAGACGAGCAAGGACAAGATCAATCGCTACTCCGCCGACCTTCGAGACGAGTACCACGAGCGAGCAAAGACTGTCACACCGAGCGCGCTTCGCGACCGAGGGCACATCATGGTGCGGTGACCGCTCTGCGGACGAGCTTCTCGGGGGGTATCCACTGGTTGTGGGCGTCTGGTGTTGGTCGCTCCCACTAGTAGGTGGAGGCAGATCACCCATGTCACCCGATTCGACGGTCATGCTCGCGCTCGATACTGCATCTGCCCTGCGCAGTTGGCTTCGCAGTGCGAGCCAGCATGACGCGCTCGACCCAACGGTCGCCGACTCGCTCGCCGACCTTGCTGGGGCGATCGACAGCCAGTTGCACAGCCAGGTCCACGACCAGGCTGAGTCGCTCGAACTCAGCGTGTCGACGACGCAGTTCCCCCCGGATACCTCCTCATCGAGAGCGGACCACAGTCGGTGTGCAGAGGACAAGTCTGCCGATCTGGACACATATCCTTCTCCACGTCCAGAGACAGACGACTCGGCCGAGACCGAGATCGAGACCGACACCGGCACTAAAACAGAACCGTGTGAGTCTGATCCCTCACAGATCTATGACGAGCTGCCAGCCCACGCATGGAACCCTGATACTGCCAAGACCGATGGTAGTTCGACAACTGAGGCTGGGACCAACGCACCAGAAAGAGACGATCGCGACACCCCATCACCGTCGACACCAGGCTCAGACAGCACTCCCGACGATCCTGACAGGGATAGAGAAGCGCTGCCGCCCGCAGAGTACGTCACAGCCTACGAGTGTGACGTGTGTAGCGTCAGGCGAGAGATGGAAACGTCGGTGAAAGTATGTGCGTTCGTCGCGGATTGTCAGGTATGCAACGCGATCGACGTCCGGTTCAGCGCCGTCGAGATTCCGACGCCGATTCCGGACCACTCTCGTCACGGTTAACCTCGTGACTCCGACTTGATCGGAGCAGTCGCTCGTGACCGACCAGTCCCAGTTGCTCACATCGCTCCCTCCTGTGTCGGTCGCTGCGATCGCTGGTTGCGCTGCCGGGCTCTCCCCGTTACGTGACGCTCACTCTGGACAGCCGGTGGCGTTGTTCGCCCCTCTGAGATGGAGAGGGTTCAAGAGATGTTGATACACGACTCGGTCAGTCGACTGGCGACCGCACAGCCACTCGAGACGTCGGTGAGCATCGAGGAGCGATTCCCGGCATGGGATTGTGAGCAGGGGAACGTCTGTCCGTGGGCACTGGGCCGGCGGCAGTGTGTGTTCTCGTTGGTTCGGTTCATCACGGACGAAGTGGACGAGATGACGTTCTCGACGCCAGTAGAAATGACGGTCGCACCGACAGCGGTGTACCAGCCATCGTCGAGCTGGCATGATCGCTTCATCGGCACGTATCAGGTGGCCGTCTACCCGAACGTAAATCCGGACTGGGGATCGATCGAAGCCGAAGTCCCAACGCTCGAGGAAGCACTCGAGGTCGCAGAAACCGTCTGCAGTGACCTCGAGCAACGATACGACCTGCTGACGGAAGACGAGCGAGAGAACGGCGAGGTCGCCCTCTTATCGCGGGGACCGAAGCCAATCCTCTGAGTCGAAAGCCTTGCGAAGAGCGCACAGCCGGTGGCGGTGTTCACCCCTCTGCAGAGGAGTGAAAGAGATCACAGATGGACTCACGACATGTACCCGGATACCTACGGCACCGCGCATGGAGCAATCTCAGAAGCATCGAACAAGATCAGTTGAGCGAAAAAGATTAAGAGAGAAACGCTGATGCAGTGGTACTACTTAAAGACGTATCGCTCTTTGAGAGTAGAGGATGCTCAGAATTCACAGGGTCCAGCACGGTCGGACGGTTGGCTAGCCAAGCAATTGCCTCCGCCCGCCCAATATCCTTTTGAGTATGGATATGATATGAATACGTATGGGCGAGGTAAAGAAACGACGTGTTGGCGATCGCGGGCAGATCACTCTCCCAAAGGAACTGCGCGAAGAATTTGACATTGGTGGCGGTGACGAGATAGAAATCCGCAAAGAGTCGGGGAAAATCGTTATCGAGAAACCGATTACTCGGGACGATCTAGCGGCCGGATATCGTGCGCGGGCCGATCAGCTTCGAGACCTCCATGAGGAGATGGGTGGCGTTTCGCAAGAGGCCGACGAGTATCTTGGCGACGTTCCGGAGTGGGAATAGATGGAAGTGCGCCGGGGAGACATTGTGATCGTTGAGCTCGACCCGACGAAAGGATCGGAGCAGCGGGGGACGCGATTATGTCTCGTCGTCCAGAATAATGTCGGGAACGAAAACGCACCCACAACGATCATCGTCCCGTTCACGACGTCGGTTGATGACGATTTGTATCCGTTCGAAGTGCTCATAACGGCCGATGAAAGCCACCTTCGCGAGGACTCTATCGCGATGTGCAGTCAGATCCGAACTGTGTCAATCGAACACCGGATCAAAACCGTTGTCGGATCCATCCCCGATGAGCGGATGAATGAGGTTGATAGCGCACTCGAGTATAGCCTCGGGTTACGCGGCTCGTGGTAGTTTCCCGGACACCTAATCTACCCAGTCACGGCCAGCCTCAATTTCACGCGTTTCTCGTCGCGTCACCAAGTAAACGTTTGTCCGTCGGTCGGCCTGCTTCTTCTCGAGGAGTCACTTGTCGACGAGTTCGTCCAGATTCGGGTAGAATCGTCCGTGATAGATCTCAGTCTCGTAGTAGTTCCCGAGTTCACGCCGACCACGGCTGCGAAATCGAAACGATCAGCCAGCGCACCAAGCTCGAGCGCAGGAAACCAGATTGCTATCAGACGCTCCTCGACGAGACGGTCGACCAAATCTTTAGGGCTGGCCCCGGTATCACGGGTAAACGTTCGGCGTACAATACGGAGTTGTTCAAAACCCGGCCTTCGCCAGTTCGTCGAGAAAAGCCGGTCGGTTCGAGTGCTTGTCCTTCAGGAAGTCGACGAACTCCTCAAACCGCTCTTCAGAGACGAGTTGCTGCATCTCTTCGAGGTGGTCGGCGATCTTCCGGTAGTGACGCCGCCCCGTCTCACCAGCGGCAAATGGGACGAGCAGTTCGCGGTAAAACTCGAAGTATTCGACCGGATCGACGGTTGCGATTGGATCCCGATACCGGCGAACCCACGAGAGGTTCTCGCTGTCTTTCAGTTCCGCAAACGCATTTTCGAGGTCACCCTCGTGGACGTACATGGCGATGAGTTTCTGCCGGTCGTCCGCGAACTGTCGCTCAAACTCCTCGTAGAGTGACTGCCACTGCTCGTTGTCACAGATCTCTTTCAGATCATCGTAGGCTGCCCACTCGGTATGTTCGAGAAACAGATTTTTCAGCGTGCGACGGTACGCATCTGAGTCGTGCCCGCGGTAGAGTTCGGAAGCGAGCCAGTGAAGATCGGCTGTCGACCGAAAGGTATCGATCCCATCTTCGAGAACCTCGATTGCACGGTCTTCGTTCCCCTCCTCGATCAATCGCTCAGCGTACTGCTTACAGAAGTGAGTGCTTTCGAGATAGACCTCCTCGTACAGTGCTGACAGTGCCGCTTCCTCGGCGAGTTGCTTGAGGATATAGATGTACGTCGAGATGAGACACCGTACGCGAAGTGAGGAGGAAATCTCCGTCTCTCCAGCACTCGATTCGGTCGGTTCGGCAAATGCGGTGTGTGACTCGACGGTTGTCGGGTCGTCGACACGCAGCTCCTCGAAGACGTCGCCGACGAAGTACTCCAGTTTCAGTGTCCCGACTTCCAGGTGTTGGATGTCGAGCGTCCCACCAGTGAAGTCGTCGGGAGTGAGCGCCCCATCGGTGAAATCCGAGGCATAGAGAATGTCGTCCGCTCGCTCACGGTGGTGTTCCGTGGGTTCTTCTGTCGACTGTTCGTCTGGCGATTGTTCGCCGGCAGTCGCAGCATCGAGACTGATGTTGGAGACACGCTCGTCCAGTGCATCCAGCCAGTATTCGAGGTCGTCGATCGTCGTACAGAGTGTCCGCAGTCCGTCGTCGTAATAATCGCTGGCGAAGCCGTGGTCGGCCTCGACGAAGCCGTCGCAGAGGTACTCGATGTACGGTCGCTTTTGTTCGTGGGTGGAAACGTGTTCCACGACCGTCTCCGCATACGATTCGATCGCCCGTTCTATCTCACGACCGTGGTATCCGCTGCTGTCGTCGACCCGGTTCAGGTTCTCACGGATCGCTTCAGCAATTGCCCGGTAGATGTCCGTCGCTGTCTGGAAGTTGCCGCGCTCCCGGTGAGTCTCAGCGAGGTCGTAGTACTGTGAGAAATCGACGTGCGTGTCGTATTCGACCATCCCGCGTCGGTCGGCAGCACTGTCGAACAGTCGGCCGATCTCCTGCTTGTAGTCGTAGACGCTTTTTCCCGTGTCTTCACCTGCGAACGCGATGAGGCGGTCGCGGATGTCGCGGTCATCCTCGATAATCTCAAGAAGGAAGGATCGAAGCTCGTCGGCTGCCATGTCCGCGACCAGTGGGTTGATGTCTCCCGTCTCCGAAAGAGTGCTATCTGGACCGGCGTCAGTCTCATCGTCCGTGTCGGTATCGCGGTCCTCGACGGTCAGCAGAACCGCGACGATGTGTTTGCAGTCTCCCGCGTAGTCGTACGGACAGCTACAGCGGGTGCGAACAGTATCGTTCGCAATGTCGACAGCCACCTCGTAGTAGTTAGAGCCACGAACGGTGGCCCTGACCTCCCCACCGTCGATGTCGAGTTCCTGAACACGCTCTTGATGATAGTAGTTCACACCCCGTTGGAAGGACTGTTCGGTACAGAGCGACCGAATTTCTTCGCGGGTCGGATAGTCCATATGTTGCCGACGACTACTGTGCTGGTCCCTGAAAACGTGGCGCTAGCGTATCCCCATCGATCTGTGAAGTGCGGACCCGACAGATTGAATCCCGCTTGGTGCCTGCGTTCAGACAGTTGATGCGGCTCGAATTCGACGACGGCACGCTCGTCCTCCACGACGCACCCAAAACTGTCCCCTACGCGGAGTGGGACGATCGTGTCGACGAGTATCGCGCCCAGGCCTATCGATACCGCGAGATTCTCGACTGGGCTGGCCACTGGACAGACGGCGGTGAACAAGCCACACTCCACGATGGGTTTACCTAAATCGAGGCGCTAATGCCCCTTCCTCAGCGAGCGCCGAAGGCGCGAGCAGGGAGGGGATACAGCGTCGCTCGTGTTTCTTGGACTGTTCTACAGCAGGCCCGCAGGCCCACGCTATCAGTAGCTGAGTATCTACGAGGTAGATACACTCAATGGATCGGTACGAGGTCGAAGGACACGAAGTCCTCGAAGCCGAAGTCAAACCGACCGGCAACGGTGCGCACATCTACGTCCCGAAAGTGTGGACTGGCGCGACCGTCAAAGTCGTCCGCGTCACCGATCCAAACGACGAAGACGAGTAGACCATGCGCTACAACTACAGGTATCGGCTCAATCCGACCGACGAACTCCACGAACGGTTATCGTGGACTGTCGATACCTGTCGATAGGTCTACAACCACTTTCTGCACCGACTCAACCGAGAGGACAGCACAACCGCCTACTCCGAGCAATCGGTCCTTCCCGACCTCAAACGCGAGTGGACCGACCTGAAACAAGTCCACTCGAAGGTGCTGCAGAAGGTCGTACAGCGGTTGTACGACAACCTCTCAACACTGACGGGGCGGAAGGACAACGGCTACCGCGTCGGGGAACTCAAGTGGAAAGGCCCGCAAGAATATCGTTCGATCAAGTACAGTCAAACCGGCTTCGAACTCAAAAACACGAGTGGCCGTACTGTACTTTCTCTTTCAAAAATCGGCGATATTCCGCTAGTCTACACCGCGACGTTCCCGACGGCGCGACGATCAAAGAAGTCGTCGTCAAGCAGGAACCGACCGGCGAGTGGTTCGCCGTTCTCGGAATCGAAACCGAGGACGACGCACCACCGAAGCCCAAGAAACTCGAGGACTGTGTCGGGATCGACGTGGGAATCCTCACGTATGCTCACGACAGCGACGGGACCGCAGTCGAGTCACCGGACCTCTCAGCCGAACGCGACCGACTGGAACGCGAGCAACGCAAACTCTCGCACAAAGAACACGGGTCGTCGAACTACCGCAAGCAACAGCGCATCGTCGCCAAACGTCACGCCGATCTGCAACGGAAGCGCCGGGACTTCTTGCACAAGCTCTCGAACCACTACGCTCGGGAGTGCGACCTTGTGGCCGTCGAAGACCTCGACGCCAAGGGGTTGATGGAACTCCCATCGAACAGCCGGAACCGTGCCGGAGCAGCGTGGGGAACGTTCCTCCGAATGCTCAAGTACAAGTGCGAACGCGAAGGCACGCACTTCGTCGCCGTCGATCCAGCCGGGACGACCAAAGAGTGTGCAGCGTGCGGTATCTCGACAGACAAACCGTTGTGGGTCCGCGAGCACTCGTGTCCGTCGTGCGGATTCACGTCCGACAGGGATTGGAATGCTGCCTACAACATCTTGGTAGGTGGACTGAAGCAAGTAGGGACGGGCTGTCCCGAATCAACGCCTGCGGAGACTGCGCTCCCTACGGGAACCGATTCGGTTCCTGCAAAGCGCGTCGTGGAAACAGGAAGCCCCACCCTCACGGAGCGAACGGCGCAAGCCGTGAGCGAGTAGGGTGGGGAGGAAGTCACAGGACGATATCGTTGAATTCCCAGTCGTCGGGTAATTGGCGGGCGAGACCACAGTCGACGACGACGGTCTGGAGTCGCTTTCGAACCGCGGGGTCCCAGTCGAAGCCCTCCTCGTGGAACTCGGGAAACAGCGTCTCCAGATCCCAGTAATCGCTCGTATCGGGCGGGTAGCCGTCGTCGATTCGCCCGAGAATATGGAGGATCTGGGACGGGTCCGAGACGATGCCCGCAGCAAACAAGGCTTCGATGAGGTCCGTCGCAGCGTGCTGGTCGGCGTGGAATGCGTGTTCGATCGCTGTGCTCGCCCAGATCTCGTACTCGCCGTCGACGAGTGTCTCGATAGTGTCCACGAACGGGCGCTCAGGATGGCCGATGCCCCAGCCGTAGCTCATCGAATCGATCCAAGGATGTGTGTCTCCAGGATGGCGGTGGAACGGCAGCAGGTAGTCGAGTGCATCGGCTGGGATCGCCTTGACGCCATCGGTACGGCGCGTGCGAACCAGCTGTTTACCAGTCACAGTCGCGAGCACGTGGCTGACGTGTGGATACTCCTCATACTCGCCCCGTTCCACGCCGTCGAACGCCTCGTGTTCGGGATAGGTCTCGAAGTCATACGTGGCTTCTGGCCAGTACGCCTCCAATATGTCGAGCAGGAACGCCCACCCTTCCCGCTGGACGACTGTTTCGAGACCCTCGACTGCCGGGCCGTGGAACACGCGATGGAATCCCCAGTACTCTCCGTCCTCGGTCTTTGCCCACTCCTCGGCGAGGCGGCGCTCGTACTGCGCGAGTGCCTGATAGACGGCCATCTCCTCGCCCTGCTGTGCTTGGTCTATGGCGTCGGTCAGGTCGTCGCTGGCGTTTCGTTTGACTCTCTTGGTCGTCTCGTGTTCTTGCTTTCTGATTTCAGCCCTGTTCTCCTCGAATAGTTCATCGTCCGAGGTGGGTTCATCGTCCGGACAGTCGTGCAGGCGCAGGCTCGACAGCGTGTCGAAACCCTCACCGCAATCCTCACAAGTGTGGGACATTATGATTGTCGCTACGTTCCTGACTGCAATCAAAACCCGGGGCAGTCGTCAGAAATCTATTTTTCGTATCGCTCTTCGAGTTCGTCGAGTGCGCGCCAGAATTGCTCGCTGTTGAGCGCTGGGTCTGTCGACGTCCGCGCTTCTAGTGCGCCGGCGTACGTGTCGAACTCTTCAGGACTTGGATCGGTTGCCAAGACACAGTCAGCGTAGCCATCGATCGCAGTCTGGATGGTCCGTGCGTAGTGATCGTAGGAACCATCGACCCAGCTGTACTTCTCGTCGACCTCCTCAAACACCGCTCGATAGACGGTCGCAGCGGCCAGATACCGGTCGCGGTCACGATACTGCTCGGCGATATCGAAAAACCGGGAGAAGTCGATGGCGTCGTACACACCAGGGTCGGCGTGTTGCTCGAACAGTTGCGCGATCTCTTCGCGATACTCGTCGACCGATTTGTGGTCGTCGCCGAACTGCGCGAGAAACTGCTCGCGTAACTCTGCGTGCTCGGCCAAAGCGTCACGCACGAATCCCCGCAGGTCGTCGGCTGACACGTCGTCGAGAACCGTCTCGACATCCTTGCTTTCGTCCTGTGGCGGATTCGCGGCGATGTCCAGCAAAACCGCGACGACGTGCTTGCAGTCGCCACCACCGTCATACGGGCAGGTACACCGTGTGTCGATGCTCCGCCCGCCGAATTCGATAGTCACGTCGTTCAGTTTCGAACCGCTGACAGCCGCAGTCACGAGGTCGTCGAACCGATCGAGGCGCTGAATCCGCCCCTCATCGCGGTAGTCTTGGCCACGCTTGAACACTGCGTCCGTGCTCCGATTCTGGATGGTTTCCCTGTCAACGTTCACGTCTCACCGTTTGACGCGGGAGCCTAATCGGACTTCGGTGTTGCATCGTCAGCCTGCCGGCTCAGATCGGCCAGTGCCATCGTGAGCGTCGCCGCGAGGCGCTTGTCAAGCGGCTCGTTCGCCCGGCCACAGTGGGGTTGACTGGATACAGGCCGGACACCCGTTGAAACACCCGCAATCGGCGAGCAGTTCCCACGTGTGTTGGAACAGTTCCTCGATGTGGTCGTATCCGTTCTGGGCCAGTCCGACCCCACCGCGGTAGCTGTCGTAGATGAACAGCGCACTCGTCTCTGCCTGAGGATGGTCCGTCGTCGAGACACTCCCGACATCACGTCGGTCGCAGAGAATAACGAGTGGGAACGTTGCGACGAGGGCGTGCTGGACGGCGTGGAGACCTCCTTCGAACGATCCGGACATCGTCTGCATGAGCCGTTCGAGCCCCGGTGGGAGTGTCACGTACAATGCCCGCGTTGACAGCGTTGTTTCGGGCAGGTTGAGTGACTCCTCGATCAGAATCTCTCCCGTTCGGTGGTCGCGCCGCTGAAACCCGGTGACCTGTTTCCATCGAGTTACGTCCGCGAAGTGAACAGTAACGTCGTCTCGCGTCGCCAGTGGTTTGGTGGCGATATCTTCCTCGATGGTCATCGACTCCTCGTACTGGACGCGGGTCTGGTAGTCGCTTTCCGTCGGAGTGAGCCACGCCACGTCGCGGTCCAGGTCGAGTGACTGGACCTCGTAGTTGCGGCCCTGATGATGATAGATTGGTCGCGTCGCAAAGTCCTCTAGAGTTCGGTAGCAACTGACTCCCGTGAGGACGGGGTCACCTCTGGTGTCCACCCGAGGTGCTCCATCCACGCCACAATTGACGTGCGGTTCACGATTAGCATCGACGACCGGAAACTCTAGACCGCTTTGAGACGGCACCAACTTCTTTGTGAACTATCCCGCCCTACTCGCCGCCTTCGGCGGCTCCTTGAGGGTGGGGGCTTGGCACCCTCACCGCCACCGCTAAGACATATTCGAAAACGCAATCGCAAACGTAAGCGCAAACGCAAATGAATGCGGAAGCGAAAGCGGAGACGCGAACGATAACGAGAACGTGTGCGATACCGAAAAGGAGTGTTACAGGTTCTGCCGGGCGTGTTCACCAACAGCGTCGTTCAAGTCGACCATCGTCTCCTCGGCAGCAGCCTGGAACCCGACACGGAGGGCAAGCCGGACGATTTCACTTCGGTCGAACACCTCGGAGTGCTTGCGCCCGAGTTCGTCCTCGAGTGCCTGTCCGACCGACTGCATTTTGTCTTCGTTCCTGTCGGCATCGAGCGTCGCCAGTAACGCGGCGATCGGTTGGTCACGGACAGCGATCGTCTTCCCCAACTCGCCCTGTTCGATCGCCTCGAGCGCGTCGACGATCTCGTCGGTGAACGTCATCGGCCCCTCGGTGTCGACCTCGTCGTTGCGGTCGCCGCGTTGGGTCGCTGCTTTGAGTTCCTCGAGTTCGGCATCGTCGGTCATGTCGAACCATCCAGGCGACGCTGGAGTGCGGTTGCGTTCTCGTGGAATGCCTCGCGTGCGCGTTCGGCGGTCGTGGACGGTTCCTCGAGTGCGAATACCGTCTGGCCGTCGTCGGCGGCGTTGCGAATGTCCTGGCTGACGGGGACGTGTGCGGGCGCGATCGCGTTGGCATAGTCTTCGCCGAAGGCTTCTAGATATTCATTCGCGAGGTTGGTTCGGCGGTCGACCTTGTTCGGCAAGACCATCGCCAGCTCGACAGCAACGTCGAAGCGATCGTGAATCTTCTCGAGGTCGTTTCGGAGTGCCGCCGCCTGTTCGCTCTCAAATGGTCCCATCTCGACGGGCGCGATGACGTGTTTGGTTGCCCACAGACCGTTGTACGAGACGTTGTTCGTCAAACCCGGTAGATCGATAATCACGGTGTCGTAGCGACCGTCGATATACTCATTGAGGAACTGCTCGAGTCTTGAGTATCGCTCGCGTGCGTCGTCGATGTTCCCGAGGTCGGCGTCAAGCGAGTCGAGCCCTGGATGGGCTGGAATCAGATCGACGCCCTCGTCGGTCTCGATAATCAGACTCTCGACGGCCGCATCTCCGAGTTTCGTAGCGATTTGATTCCACTCCTCAGCGAAAACTGTCGAAATGTTCGGCCAGTCGTCACCCTCGTCGATCTGCTCTTGCACCTCTTCCCACACGCCGAAGTGTTTCGCGAGGTCGCCCTGTTTTCCAGCAAGGTCGATCAGCAACACGTCTTTGCCAGCTTCGGCGAGTGCAACGCCGAGATGGGCCGCGGACGTCGTCTTCCCGGTACCGCCCTTGTCGAGGAACGTAGCGGCGCGTTTTGTTGTTGTAGACATTTGCGTAACCGTTTGCGCAAACGTTTGCATCAAATATAAACGCTTTCGTGACAGTTGTCTCGAGGCGAGAGTCGTCCTCAAGTCGGTAGATCGGTGTTTCGTCACTCATCGGTCTCACCCCGTGGGACGAACTCGAGGCGCTCACGCTTGAAGACCACACTGTCGAGTTCCCACCCGGCGCGGCGGATGATAATCAAGGCGTTGGCGACGTAGTTCGACGGGATGGGTCGTCACTGGGCGGCACGAAAGTCAGGGTCGGTCTCGTAGACGGTCGGCTCGTCAGCGCCACCTTCTGACGGTCGGTTGTCGGTCTTTCGACAATAGATGCGTTAGCACACGACGCCGCCGCTATCCTATTGCGTGAACGGCAGGAACGGCAGAAGTTGAGACTTCCCCTCTCATAGTGATTAAGACGAATCTTTGCCAGTAAGATACGGCCAGATGTTTGGTTCGGTGATTGAGCTCA
>NZ_JAQIVI010000160.1 GCF_028618695.1 Natrinema soli
AGCCGCGCACCTGACCGCCGCGAGCGACTGCTGGCGTTGCTCGAGCGGACCGGCCCCGATCGGCTGGTCGTCCTCGGCGACCTCATGCACTCGATCGGCGATCCGGGCGGGGCCGAACGCGGCGAACTCGAGGTGCTGTTCGAATCTGTTTCGGACGATCTGGCGGTGACCGTCGTCAAGGGCAACCACGACGGGAGAATCGAAACCTGGCTGGCGGACAGCGACGATATCGGAGCGGCGATCACCGTCGTCCCCGGCGATGGCGTCGTGCTCGGCGATATCGGTGTCTGTCACGGGCACACCTGGCCCTCCCGAGCGGTCCTCGAGAGCGAGGTGGTCTGTCTGGGTCACGAACACCCCTGCGTGCGACTCGAGGACGAGGTCGGCGGGAGTCGCGTCGAGCGCGCGTGGCTCCGCGGTCGGCTCGATCCCGGCCCGTTTCGCGACCGTCCGGAGTATGAGGGGGTAGCCTGGCTCGAGGGTGCGGACGAAGCGCCGCCGCGCGTGGTCGTCGTGCCGGCGTTCAACGACCTCGTCGGCGGGACGTGGATCAACGTCGCCGGACAGTCGTTTCTCTCGCCGTTTCTGCCGGCGGGGCTGGCTGCGGGGGAGGCGTACCTGCTGGACGGCACGCGACTCGGCCCCTACGAGTCGGTCTAACAGATCACTCCAAGCGGTCTAACAACTGGGTGACATACGGGCTGTTATCCCAACTCCGATGCGGACTGATCGAGGTGATGAGTGTTCGTGCTTCACTGCGGGTCATATGGCCGCCGCGAGCGTAATCGCAGAGGAGTCGCGGTGTCGGAACGATTCGCGGTCCGGTAAGCACCGCGTGAACGAGCGCGAAGTTCGTGCCGACGAATTCGTCGGTGAGAAAGCCGTCGACAGCGAGCGCGTTCGCCAGAACGATGCCGTCCGTTTCGCCATCGTCGAGTCCGAACGTCGGCCGTGAGTCCGGTGTCTCCGATCGCTCATAGGGATCGACGACGGCGTAGTGCTCTCGAGCGGCGAGAACGTTAGTAGCAGCCGCTCCGTGGATATCGTGATACTGAGCGATATCACGGAGTTCCGAAACGACTTCGGGCGGGACGGTGACCGTACAGGATGTGAGCAGATACTGTAGCGGATCGGGCCGCTCACACGCGTCGTCTCCCGCGTCAGCACGTGGGACGCCGAGACTGACGAGTGCACTCGTATCAGCGACCATCGTTCGGAGCCGCGGTCGATCGCTCATCGCTCGTCGCTGCTATTAGATTTGGTCTCCGGATCAACCGTTTCCGTCTCCCCATCGTAGATATCGATGTCATCGGGTGCTGCGAGATCAAATGGCTCCCCCTCCAGATCCACTTTGAGGAGACGAAGCCGTTGTGCAGTTTCCGCACCGACCAGCTGTTTGACGGTTTCAAACTCCAGTTGGTCGTCGTAGTACTTCGTCGCGACCAGTTCTCGAAACGTCTCGCTCTCTGCGGTCTCTTCGATATACTCGCGAATCGCGTCGACGAGCAGATCCGTCCGATCCGTATCGAAGAGGTCGGCGATCGCATCGAGTCGATCGACGAGGTACTCCGGTGATTGAAAGTGTACTCGTCGAGGATCGTCACTGGCGCTCATCTCGTGTGCAGCTTTTGCACATAGCACAATAACGGTTTCGCCCTGCTGCACATCGCTTGCACAAATCGACGTAATCCCGAACTAGTGACCGTCAGTAACGGAACCGGGGTGAAGGCCGCTTGCGTCACCGACACCAGTGCCACCTCGAGTTGCTGGCCGCCCACCGCCGAGACTGCGGTCAGCAACACCAACAACAGCGGTAGCAGCGAGACGAACGCGTGGTAGGCGATACTGCCCGCCATGAACGTGATCCGTTCGACCCGGATCTCGTGGACGATCGCCCGGAGTACCGTCACCGCCCGATCCGTTCGCTGGTTCATTAGTTATCGATACGGTCGTGATCCGAAAAAAGGATCGGACGCCGTCGGCTGTCAGTTTGGTCCGATCCCGATCGGTTGGCCGTCGCAGTTCCCGCTGCCGCCTACCGGCGGACCGTCTCCGATCGGATCTCGTCGCCCTCGCGCCACTGGTAGTAGTCGTACTCGGTCCCGGCGATCTCCGTCACCGAGACGGTCGCCCGTTCCGGGACGCCGTCGGGGTAGGTGTCGGAATCGGTCTCGTTCGATGACGATTCGTCGTCTGCTCCCTCGCGTCGCTCCTTCCACGCCGCCACCTCCTCGAGATAGGCACCCACTTCGCGAAGCGTCGCCGCGTCTCGTTTCGCGAGTTCGTCGAGCGCCTCACGGTCCGCGCGGTCCAATTTCGGCGGCGGGGTCGGTCGCTCGTCGACAGTCATGTCTTCCGGTGGGAGCCGGGCGACCGTAAAACGTCGTTGTTCCGTTCGAGACCGTCTTCCGCGTCACGGTTTGCGGTATGATGACGTGTCCTGTATTGAGTCCTAATATCCGTTAGTACCCATCCACGTGTAGATTTATATACCAGAACGAGATCCGTACTGCTGACAATGGAATCACAGAAACACCGTCAGCCAGCGCGG
Source organism: Natrinema soli (assembly GCF_028618695.1). The sequence goes on from NZ_JAQIVI010000160.1 coordinate 2,552, forward strand.
ATCGATCCGGTTCCCGACGACCTCGAGTCGGCCCAGGCGAAACTCGTGTACGTCTTTCTCGATGCGACCGGTGGGGCCACGGTCGACGAACTGGGGGAGATACTGGCGATGAAGAAGATCGATATTCTGAGCGTGCTGAACTCACTTTCGAGCGCCGGCTACGTCACCCGAGCGGGCGCGACGTACGTCGTCGCGAACTGATCGACGAGTCGCGACGACTGAGACGACGAGATCGGCGCTCGTTCTGCCGGAGTGTCGGCGGAAACTAGAATGCGGCGTATCGGCGCTCGACGCACCGAAACACGTCGTCTGCGGGGTCAGCCGGTTAGAACGTCTCGAGGTAGCGGTCGAGCTCCCACTGGGAGACGTCGACGAGATAGTCCTCGAACTCCTGTTCTTTGGCTTCGACGAACTTCGGTCCGACGTGTTCACCGAGGGCGCTGTAGATGACTTCGTCCTCCTCGAGGGCCTCGACGGCCTCGCCGAGGTTCGTCGGCAGCGTGTCGATGCCGTACTCTTCGCGCTTCTGTTCGTCGAACTCGTAGATGTTCTCCCGGACCGGGTCCGGACAGTCGAGGTCGCGCTCGACCCCGTCGAGACCCGCCTGGATGAGCGTGGCCAGCGCGAGATACGGGTTACAGGACGGGTCGGGGAAGCGCGCTTCGACGCGCGACGCGGCCGGGACGCGCGCCGCCGGTTTTCGGATCAGCGCCGAGCGGTTGCGATCGGACCAGGCGACGTAGACGGGTGCCTCGTACCCCGGCACCAGTCGCTTGTAGCTGTTCACGGTGGGGTTCGAGACGGCCGTGATCGCCGGCGCGTGCTCGAGGATCCCCGCGATGAAGGAGTGTGCCGTTTCGGAGAGGTCGAACTCGTCGTCCTCGTCGTGGAAGGCGTTCTCGCCGTCCTCGGTGAACAGGGAGAGGTGCGTGTGCATGCCAGAGCCGTTGATTCGCGGAATCGGTTTCGGCATGAACGTCGCGTGGAGGTCGTGCTGTGCGGCGATCGCGCGGACGACGGTGCGGAAGGTGCCGACGTTGTCCGCCGTCGAGAGCGCGTCGTCGTATTCGAAGTTGATCTCGTGTTGGCCCTCGGCGACCTCGTGGTGGCTCGCTTCGACCTCGAAGCCCATGTCCTCGAGGCCGTAGATGATGTCGCGCCGAACGTCGCTCGCGAGGTCTTTCGGCGCGAGGTCGAAGTAGCCGCCGTGGTCGCCCGTCTTCGTCGTCGCGCGGCCGTCCTCGTCCTCCTCGAAGAGGAAGAACTCCGGTTCGGGCGCGGCGTTGACCGTGTATCCGAGGTCGTCGGCGCGCTCGAGGGCGTTCTTGAGGACGCGGCGCGGGTCGCCCTCGAAGGGCTCACCGGTCGAGGTATCGATGACGTCGCAGATCATCCGGGCCGATGCGCCATCCTCACGGTTTTGCCACGGGAGGATCGCGAACGTGTCGGGATCGGGCTTGAGCCGCATGTCCGATTCCTGAATGCGCACGAACCCCTCGATCGAGGAGCCGTCGAAGTAGATTCCCTCGGTGAACGCTTTCTCGGCCTGTCGGGCGGGCACGGAGACGTTCTTGACAGTCCCCAGAATGTCGGTAAACTGCAGCCGAAGGAAGTCGATATCTTCCTCCTCGATTTCGTCCAGTACCTCCTCTTCTGAAGCGGTTAGATTTCCGTTCGTCATCTTCTGCTCGCGTAAGCCAACGTATTCTACTATTAAAGCTCTACTGTTGTGGGCGAATATACGCAAATTCTCTCTCAGATGGACGAGTGTAGTTTATAATATGATATTCGCGGAGTGTGGCTGACATCGGCTGAAAAAGCACCGGCAGAAATGAATAATCGTGTAGTGGTCGCTCGAGGCGTCGGTTCGTCGGAAACTCATCGGCCCCCTCGGGTCGCGTTCCAGGTCTCGTCTCGAGTCGCGTCTCGATCGCGTCGAACTCGTCGATCTCGAGGATTGATTCGCTACGCCGAAGCGGCCTGCACGCCGGAGACGTGCCCGACTCCGGTCAGTATCGTCAGGCTCGAGAGGCCGATCTCGACGGACGCCCGCCAGACGGTCGTAGAGGTGCGGATCGCTCGCTGCCACGCCGCGATCGGGACGATCAGCGCTCGTTCGCGTGTCGGCTCGTTCGGTCGTGGCCGCTTCGTCAGTGTCGTTTCGCAGTTCGGACAGACGTACGCGACGTGCCGGCCGTTCGATTCCAACACCCAGTCGCCGTCGACCGGGCTCGAGTGATCGCACTCCCAGCAGAACAGCGTCGCTTTCCGCTGCGTCGGCGCACCGTCACCGCGGGTGGATGCTGGCTGGGTCATCGGGCGTGGGTACAGGCTCCAGCTATAAAATCACCTCCCGTACTCAATTCACACAATACAATCAACCGATGAATCTTCGCTGCGACACCGTCAACCGATCCGAGAAATGCAGTGTGTCCACGAGAGTCAGGTCGGCGGAACGACCCGACCGTCGACCCGCCGCGCCCCGTCGTCACGGATTTCCGCGCCGGTCACGTACCCGTCGCCATGGCCGCGACCAGAAAACCGAGCCGACTCGAGACCGGCGACGAACTCGACGACTTCGTGGAGCGCCACGACGTGGCGCTCGTGGAGTTCTACACCAGCGGCTGTGCGATGTGCCAGGCCATGGAACCCGTCCTGGGAAACGTCGCTCGCGCCACGGACGTCGCGATCGGAATGGTCAACCCCGGCGACGACATCGAACTCGTCGACCGGTTCGACATCCGATCGGTACCCACGCTGCTCCTCTTCGAGGAGGGGACGGAAACCGCGCGGCTGGCGGAGGGGTTCCAGGGCGGCGACGCCGTCACTGCGTTCCTGGCCGAGCACGTTCCGAACGCCGTCGGTGCCGACTGACGCGGCCGGGTTGCGCCACTGTAGCGCGTCGCTCGAGTCCGCGAACGCTTATCATCGCTCGCTCGTATTCCCTTTCTATGTCGGACGAGGACGGTGTCGAACTGCTGGCACTGCGCTGTGATGTCGTCGCCGATCTCGACGGCACGGCGCTGCGAGACGCGCTCGAGTACTTCGATCCGGACCTCGTCTACGTCGTTCGCGAGTCGTCGGACGTCCGCGTCGTCAGCCGCCTCCGTCGCGCGTTCGACGGGCCGGTCGTCTCCGCCGGCGGCCCCGC
>NZ_JAQIVI010000161.1 GCF_028618695.1 Natrinema soli
GAGAGCCAGATCGTCCGACAGCGCGGCGGCCAGGGGGGCGGCGCCGGCGCTCTCGGCGACCGTCTTCGCGCGTTCGGCCAGCAAGGTGACCCCAGCAGCGATCTCTCGATCGCTCACGCTGACCACGTCGTCGACGACCTCGCGGGCGATTTCGAACGTCGTCTCGAGCATGCGGGTATCCGCGATCCCCTCCGCGACGGTGTCGACGTCCGCGAGTTCGTGAATCTCGCTCCCCTCGAGCGACGGTTTCGCGTGAGCGGCTCCCTCGGGTTGCACCCCGATAACGCGGATGTCACGCTCTGCAGCCGTGAGAACGGTCCCGATCCCGCTAATGAGCCCGCCGCCGCCGATAGCGACCAACACGGTGTCGATGCTGGGGTATTGCTCTAGCAATTCCAGACCGATCGTTCCCTGCCCCGCAACGACGTCCGCGTCGTCGAAGGGATGGACGAACGTTTCCCCGGTCTCCTCGGCCCGCTCGAGGGCGTATTCGTAGGAACGCTCGTAGATGTCGCCCTCGACGACGACCTCGGCCCCGTAGCCGCGGGTGGCCTCGATTTTCGCGGCCGGCGTCACCTCGGGGACGACGATCGTCGTCTCGATATCGAGCAGATCGCCGGCCAGCGCCACCCCCTGCGCGTGATTGCCCGCGCTTGAGGCGATGACGCCCACCTCGCGCTCGGCGTCCGAGAGCTGTGCCATCGTGTTGTACGCGCCGCGGATCTTGAACGAGCCGGTCCGCTGGACGTTCTCGAGTTTGAGCCCGATCGAGTCGGCACCGCTCATCTCGGCGAACGTTCGTGACGTATCCAGCGGCGTGCGGTGGACGACGTCGTCGATTCGGTCTCGCGCGTTCGCTACGTCCTCGCGGGTGACGAGCGCCTCGCCGGCGTCACGATTCCTGCTCATCCGTCGTCCCCCGCGTGTGCTCCGTCCTCACCGAGCGCTCCGCCCTCCCCGAGCGGCCCGCCTTCCCCGTGCGTTACGTTCGCTTCGCCCTCGACGCGCTCCGCGTCACCGCTGCTCTCGACGCGTGGAACCGGATGCCGCCGCTCGAGTTCCCGGATCGTGCCGACGAGCGCGTCGACGCCGTGTTGCAAACTCGCCTCGTCCACGTCGAACGTGGGCGTGTGGTGGCTCGTCGGGTGGTCGGTGCCGACGATCATGTAGGTCGCCAGCCCGCCCTCGTCCTGGACGCGCTCCATCAGGAAGGTCGCGTCCTCGCTCGCGTCGATGTCGACGGCCGGGAGGACGTGGTCGATCCCTTCGACGCCGTTCGCGACCTCGCTGACGAGCGCCTGTAGTTCGGGATCGCTGTCGGCCCGCGGCGACTTGCTGACCACGTCGACCTCGGCCCGACAGCCGTGCATCTTGGCCGCCGAGTTGATCGTGCGCTCGAGCCGCCGTTCCATGAACTCCATCAGCGCGGTGGTCTCGCCGCGGGCCTCGGCTTCCATGTACGCGTGCTCGGCGATGACGTTGCTCGCGGTGCCCGCCTCGGCCTTGCCGATATTCACTCGAGTCATGCCGTCGCTGTGCCGGGGGATTCCGTAGGCGTTCACGATGGCGGCCCCCATGGCGTGCATGGCGTTGGCTCCCTCGTTCGGTGCCTTGCCCGCGTGCGCCGAGGTGCCCTCGATCGTCGCGTCGACGTGGCACATCGCGAGCGGTTTCTCGATGCCGGCGACGACCTCGCCCGTGGGATGGTCGAGACCGACGTGGATCGCGAGCAGGTAGTCCAGCCCCTCAGCGAACTCGCTTTTCGCCATCGGACAGCCCCCGCCGCCGGTCTCCTCTGCGGGCTGGAAGAAGACGACCAGCCGCCCCGAGAAGTCGCTCTCGGCGATTCGCTCGAGGACGGCCAGTCCCCAGGTCATGTGGGCGTCGTGGCCGCAGGCGTGCATCGTCCCGTCGACCTTCGAGCGAAAGCCCTCGTCCGCGGG
>NZ_JAQIVI010000162.1:0-1240 GCF_028618695.1 Natrinema soli
CATTGCAGCGACCGCCGCGGCAAACGGTGTGATCTACAGCGTCACGGGTGCCGGTCTGATCGCTCTTGAACCCGAGACCGGTGCCGAAGTCTGGCAGAAAGGAGTCCACGTTGGCACCCATGTCAATACCATCTACGCGACGTCGGCAGCGGTCACTTACGACGTCGGTACTACCGAGGAGTGGCCGTTGTACGATGCCCAAACAGGCGAGTTTGCAGCCATGGGTTACGGGACCCACGAAATAGCGTTCGGCGAGGAAATCCACGTCGGCGGCGGCACCGACCAGGCGTACCCCGGCGGATCGATTCACGGTGATGAATACAGTTGGGATCTCAGCGTTACGTACACCTATGGACAAGCCGTCATTAGCGGAGAAACCGTGTTCGCGTACCTCAATCAGAACGCGTACAATTACGGGGAGCTGGACTACGACGAGGACCTCGTCGCCCTGAACAAGTACGACGGGTCTGAGAAGTGGGTGCTTTCGAAGGACGACGCGCCGGTTGGACCAATTCATGCGATTAGCGGCGAGACGATCTATGTCGACCACGACGGCGATCTCGTAGCGCTTCGCGAAGAAACGGATACGGACGACTAGCCCGACGAGAGTGACAAGAACGACGACACGGATGGAGGAAACGACGGGCAAGACAATCAGCAGGGCAGCGAAGACGACAGCGACGACGATGGAACCGGTAGCGACGACGGCGGATCCAGTGGCGACGACGGAGAGTCTGTCGATACCGATGACGGCGATGTCGGGAACGGAAACGCCGAAATGGGGACGACGGAAACGAGACGGACACCGAGAACAACACTGACGCCGACAACGTGCCCGGCTTCACGGCCGGTGGCGGACTTCTCAGCGGGGCGCTTGGCCTTGAGTGGCTGCGCCAAGGGAGTGAGTGACGCCGAACGTCTCTTCCATGTTCTCACGAACGAGTGCGGACGTCCACGTGATTCGTTGTAGCCAGCTTCGGACGGCGACGCGGCCAGCGTCGCCGTCAACTCCGCCCACTGTTTGCCGGTAAGCCGAGTGGATTGCCCGGGACGTGAGAAGTCGCCGAGACCGGCTAGGTCGTGCTCGGCGACGACATCGAACCAGTTGTAGATCGTCTGTTCTGGAAACCCGAGTAGCTGTTCTATCTCTGAGGGAGCTTTTCCCTGGGAATACAACACGGCGCACATGAGGTGTTTAGCTGCCTTCGCAGCCGTTTCCGTGCGCAGTTGCTGACGCAAC
>NZ_JAQIVI010000162.1:1282-2336 GCF_028618695.1 Natrinema soli
CGACCAACTTTACCAACTGAACCCCTCATCCGTGTCCGCGTGGTTACGCAATCGAGCGCGCAGTGCGCGCTGGATGTTGTGAGTACGAATAGATTCGGCGGCAGATACAAGACACTGATATCGTCCACGTTGACGAAACTGGTACAAACGTGACGGGAACAGGCGTGGGTCAGGACTACTGAGCACACATTATATGCCGTTAAAAGTCGTTGACATGGTGTTCCCGCAGAAGTCCTCAGCGAGAACTTCACGGGAACGGCCGTATGTGATGGCCGGACGGCGTATCCAGCCTTCAGCAGTAACCTTCAGCGGTGTTGGGCACACATTCTCCGCGAAGCTGAAGACGTAGCTGATGATTACAGGGACACAGAGCCGATCTACCGGATGCTCAAGCAGATGTATGTCGGGTCTCCAGTCCTGGCTGGAGACCGACCCGAGTAATCGTGAACAAGCGCAGATGCATTGATCTACCCAGAACGGACTCAGATCACTCGCTGAGCGGTCAGTAGCCGACAAACCAGTGGCAACATTGCTCAGGAAAATCAAAGGAGGGATCGACCACTGGCTCACCTTCATCGGTGAGCCAGCGGTCTCGCCAATGAACAACGCCGCAGAGAACGCTCTTCGTGAGCTGGTCGGTCTCCGGAAAGTTGTCGGGGCACTCCACAATAACCGAGGAGTGCCTGTCAATGAAACATTGTTGTCCCTGCTGGCGACGTGGAGCCAGCAGGGACGCAACCCTTACGAAGAACTCAAGCGAGTCGTCAGAAACAACAAGATGATTTTACGAATTCATGCTGTGCTAGCCGTTGATATCCACGTCCTTGAGTTCGTGAATTTCAGACCCACCAAGTGGTAAGCGGTTTTCAGCGTTGATTACACCAGAACGAAGAGTGACATCAGGGCGTTGGATCCTGACGCTTGGACTCATATCATCGTCAGACCTATCATTAATTATAAAATTATTTATAAGTACACCACTCAAATTTGTGTCACTATCAGATGTACAGCGGACGGCCGGTGCGTTTGTCTTGATTCCACAGTCTAAGTCGAG
>NZ_JAQIVI010000163.1 GCF_028618695.1 Natrinema soli
TTACGCAATCGAGCGCGCAGTGCGCGCTGGATGTTGTGAGTACGAATAGATTCGGCGGCAGATACAGGACACTGATATCGTCCACGTTGACGAAACTGGTACAAACGTGACGGGAACAGGCGTGGGTCAGGACTACTGAGCACCACCCGTTATCGCTTTAGCTCCAGATCGGCCTTCAGCTCAGCAATTACGAGCTGAGAGCTGGTGCAGTCGGGGACGCAGTTCACAGCAGAACCGAGAACGGCGAGATCACGCTCGGTCTTCGAGGAGAAGCGCCGAAGCTACGCCACGAAGCTGACCGGTCGAGAGTGTTACCACTCGCTGCTGGCGCTCCCGGCCCGGCTGAGCGTGTCAGCCAGGCCGGATCGTCGCCAGTTCACCGTCGTTGGTTAGATTCGGATCGACCGTGCCGTACGCCACGCGCTCGGTCAGCGCGTGGCGATCCACGTTCGGATCGATCGCCCCTTCCAGGATCACCAGCCCAACGCTCTCAGACGAGTAGCCCAGCTGCGTGGCCATCGTTTCCAGCAATCTCCCACTGAATCGCTGGAGTCGCTTCGAGAACCGCATTGGCTGTATTCGGGTCGTCTCCTCGACGGAGGCCCGTGTGGCGGGTCCGAGCCGTGCTCGGACTCGCCGCAACAGGTACCGACTCACCAGGAGCATGAGCAATGCGGCCAAGAGAAAACACGTGACGGCGGGTTCTCGCCGAACCGGGATCACCTCCAGTCCGAACACCTCCTTACATTCCTGGATGACGGTCTCGACGCTCCATCGGTTGCTGTACAGCGCCGCGAGTTCTCGCGGCGCAAACGCATCTCTCGGGAGATTCGTCGCGTAGAGATGGTATTCGTGATCTGCCTCGACATCGTCACGATAGGTGGGAGCGTCCTCATCGTCTTCGTGGCGAACACCAATGACTCGGAGCTCGTACGGAAGGTGCGGATCATCCTGATCTGCACCGACCGTTGCCGTGACATCGATGGTCTGTCGGAAGAGGTCGGGCAGCACCTCTTGGAGGTGCATGCCCTCCAGATCGATAGAGTTCCCCCGCAACGTACGAGGTTCTTCACTGACGCGAGGATTGGCGTCGGCGTTGAGTCGGCAGACGAACCAGCCGCCGTTGGTCTCAATGCGTCCTAACCGGTTGTAGTCAAGATAGCCGAGATCGAACATCGTGAGGGAGTCTTCGACCCACTCGTCGATCTCGAACTGGGTCGTTTCTTGGGTTCGAGCACTCGTGATCGACTCGAGGTAGGGAGCGACCGAGGCGAGCGATTCGACCACGTGGAGCTTCGCTCCAGCGTGGTCGTCACCAAAGCCAGGGAAGTCGTCGATTGATTCCGGTGAGAGCGTGCAGATAGTCGCATCCGGGATGAAGACATCCCGGAAGCGACCGTACCGCCCACCGAGTGATAACTCGGTTCGGCCGAGTTCGACACTGACGTAGTCAACGAGATCGACGAGAAGATCGGTCAGTTCGGGAGTGATCCACTGCTGGATCGAGGAGTAGGCGACATCGTCGCCAGTAAAGACCCTGTAGAGGTCGTGAACTGCACTGACAGAACCATCGGCTTGGGTCGTGCCGACCAGGAATGTCCAGAGGAAGGGAGTCGCGTCGATGTGACGGTTACGTTCGATGAGGTCGGTGGCGCGACCGTGGTCGCGCACCGACCGGGGTGGGAACAGATTATTCAGTTCCTGGCAGATGAGGTGAAGCCATCGGTCCATGTCTCTGCATGTACGCGACCAGGAGTTACCGCTAATGTTCGCACTGGATCCTTAAGCGATAACGGGTGACTGAGCACACATTATATGCCGTTAAAAGTCGTTGACATGGTGTTCCCGCAGAAGTCCTCAGCGAGAACTTCACGGGAACGGCCGTATGTGATGGCCGGACGGCGTATCCAGCCTTCAGCGGTGTTGGGCACACATTCTCCGCGAAGCTGAAGACGTAGCTGATGATTACAGGGACACAGAGCCGATCTACCGGATGCTCAAGCAGATGTATGTCGGGTCTCCAGTCCTGGCTGGAGACCGACCCGGGTAATCGTGAACAAGCGCAGATGCATTGATCTACCCAGAACGGTCTCAGATCACTCGCTGAGCGGTCAGTAGCCGACAAACCAGTGGCAACATTGCTCAGGAAAACCAAAGGAGGGATCGACCACTGGCTCACCTTCATCGGTGAGCCAACGGTCTCGCCAATGAACAACGCCGCAGAGAACGCTCTTCGTGAGCTGGTCGGTCTCCGGAAAGTTGTCGGGGCACTCCACAATGACCGAGGAGTGCCTGTCAATGAAACATTGTTGTCCCTGCTGGCGACGTGGAGCCAGCAGGGACGCAACCCTTACGAAGAACTCAAGCGAGTCGTCAGAAACAACAAGATGATTTTACGAATTCATGCTGTGCTAGCCGTTGATATCCACGTCCTTGAGTTCGTGAATTTCAGACCCACCAAGTGGTAAGCGGTTTTCAGCGTTGATTACACCAGAACGAAGAGTGACATCAGGGCGTTGGATCCTGACGCTTGGACTCATATCATCGTCAGACATATCATCAATTATAAAATTATTTATAAGTACACCACTCAAACCTGTGTCACTATCAGATGTACAGCGGACGGCCGGTGCGTTTGTCTTGATTCCACAGTCTAAGTCGAG
>NZ_JAQIVI010000164.1 GCF_028618695.1 Natrinema soli
CGCGTCGACGCTCCGGGACAGCGCGCCGGGCGGTGGGATGGGTGTCCATACTGCCGACGGCGACCCGAAGCGGGCCGCCGAGGCGATCGCACAGTCCTACGAACCCGTCCAGGCCGTCCTCGATAGCCCACCGGAACCCGGCACGATCGGCATCACCCTCTGTAACGACACGCACGAGGCACTCGAGCCGATCGTCGGCTGGCGGGCCGGCGACCGCACGGACACCGAACGGGTCAGCGTCGGGCCGCTCGAGACGACGTCCGCCGGATCGGCGCGGATTCCGCCAGCGGCAGACCGGGTCGACCTCGAAGTCGCCGTCGGTAATCAGACGGTTCGAAACGCGTATCGGATATAAATACGGGGCTCACTCAATGGGACGGTCCAACACGGCGGGACGAGGGCCCTGCTAACGGTTTCCAGGGGTGTTGCGACCGGTACATTTAAATTACATGGGGCAGTAGTACCGGTTACCAGAACGCCACCGGGGCGCGTATCGCTCGACGATCGATGACAGGAAATCTTATTCACCGAGGTTTCGCAGATCGTGAGCAGTCGCTTCGAACAGGGAGACGGCTACTGCTGAGTCACTCGCCGAGTCGTCGGCGAACGGCTCATACGGCCGTCAAACCGGTTCTCCGGTGCGGGTATGGCACAGAGGTTTGAGTAACATGGTAGACGAATCGAAAAACATCGAACTGACAGAGGACGACCTAGCAAACAAATCGAAAGGGCAGCTCATCAAGATGGCCGGTCAACTGCGAGACCGGCGAAACGAGCTGAACCAGATGGCTTCCGAGCGCGCTTCTAAACGCGACGATCTCAACGCGAAGACTCGCGAGAAGGTCGACGAAGCCCAAGAGCACCGCGAGCAGCGCGACGAGCTCAACGAACAGGTCCAGGAACACAAGGAAAAACGCAACGAGCTCAACGCCGAAGCCAACGAGCTGTTCGACAAGGTCGAGCAGCTCAAATCGGATATGGAGCTCAACGAGGGGAAGGATCTCGACGAACTCGAAGAAGAGATCGAGGAACTCGAGTTCAAACAGCAGACCGAGGTCCTCTCGAGCGAGGAGGAAAAGGAGCTCATCGAGAAGATCGAGGGAAAGCGCGAGGAGTACGAGGAGCGCAAGCAGAAGCTCGATCAGAACGAGGACCTCGAGGAGCTCGTCGATGAGGCCGAGGAAGTGCGATCGGACGCCTCCCAGCACCACCAGAAGGTGACGGAGCTGGCGGACAAGGCCCAGGAACACCACAACCAGATGATCGAGGCCTACCGCGAGGCCGACGACATCCGCGACGAGGCCGACGAGATGCACGAGAAGTTCGTCGAGGCGCAGGAGGCCGCCGACCAGCACCACGAGGACTTCGTCCGCGTCCAGAAGCGCCTGCGCGAACTGGACAAGGAGGAAGAAGAGGAGCGCAAGTCCGAGCGCGACAAGAAGAAAGAGGAGGCCAAGGAGGAGGCCGAGGAAATCTATCAGAAGTTCAAGGAAGGCGAGACCCTCGACACCGAGGACCTGATGAAACTCCAGAAGACGGGACTGCTCTAAGTCGATTCCGTCTACCGCGATCTCTCTCCCGATTTTCGGATGTCTCGAGCGGTTTCGTCCCCGTTTTTCCCTCCGAGAGGGCGACGTCCGTAGACGCGCGATAGCTCCGGCCGTGACGACTATCGCCGGACTGGACACTGCCAGTGGCGACAATCGCTGATCCGACACGCACCGATAGCGACTCTCAGAACCGGCCGGCATCGCACGACGGCCGTCGCGGATCCGAAGTGACAGCGTGCGTGACGTTCTCAGAACGTGTGAAGGGGGTGTTGTTCTTTTGCCCGCGCACGTTTTTAGCAGAAGCTAGCAGAGTCATGACACCGAACGAGCACCGGTCGGCCGCGAGTCCGACCGCTCGAGAACGGGCGACCGAGTTCTACGCCGGGTTCAATCACGCCGTGGCGAACGGCGGCGAAACGGACGAGTTAGCGGCGACGCTCGCGGACGGCGTTCGCTGGACCGACGCGACGACCGGCAGCCGTGCCGTTCGAACCTATACGGGGATCGAGGCCATCCTCGAGAACGTGATCAGGGGACCGGGCCGGCGGGCCGATCATCTCCAGGCGCTGCCGGAACGGTTCATCGAGACGGACGAAACGACGGTCGTAATGGGTGCCTACGTCGGGACGATCGACGGGCGGAATTTCGACGTCGCGTTCGCCCACGTGTTCGACCTGGACGACGGACGGATAGGGGCGTGTACCGCCTACAGGGATACCGCCCTCGAGCAACGAGTATTCGATGCATAACACTGCCCGGTGGGGGCTAACTCGGGATGTCCCACTGCGGGACGAAGTATACGATCTATAACAATGGAACGGGACCCACAGTCACTGTTCATGCAACGATACAGGGACGACGCGGACGACGCTGGCGTGGTCGTGCCGGGGATCGACGCGCCGAGTACCGTCGCCTGTCTTCGCTCGCTCCGACCGCGCGGCGTCCGCACGATCGTCGGTGCCGAGTCGCGGTCGACTCCGGCGGCCGCCTCGGCGTACCGCGACGAGTTCGTCGGCCTGCCGGACCCCAACTCGGATCTCGCCGCGTACGGAGACGCTCTCCTCTCGCTGGCCGAGCGGCCGGATGTCGAGACGATTATTCCGGTTCGCGAGGAGGACATCTACGTGCTCGCCGAGCGCAAGGACGCGTTCGCCGACGAGGTCGCGACCCCGTGGCCGGACTTCGAAACCCTTCGGAAGGTACAGGATCGCGTCGAACTGTTCGCGGCCGCCGACGCGGCCGGCGTCGCGGCTCCCGACACAGCCCTCCTCGATCAGTGGGACGACTGGGACCGGGAGACGATCGTGAAACCGCGCTACACCGTCGCTTCGTCCGACTATCTCGGCGCGCGGTTCGACGACGCGGAGATCGGCTCGACGGAGTTCCAGCAACCGGGCACGCGACCGGACCCGCAGAACGCCCTGGAGCGACGCGGACACATCCCGATCGTCCAGGAGCGGATCCCTAACGTCCACGAGTTCGGCTTCTTCGCGCTCTACGATCGCGGCGAGCCGGTCGCGACCTTCCAGCACTGTCAGCGTCGGGCCTGGAAGTACTGCGGCGGTCCCAGCGCCTACCGGGAATCGGTCCACATTCCCGAACTCGAGACCGCCGGCCGCGCCCTGCTCGACGAACTCGAGTGGCACGGGCTCGCGATGGTCGAGTTCCTGCGCGACCCCGCGGACGGCGAGTTCAAGCTGATGGAGATCAACCCGCGGTTCTGGTCGTCGCTGCCCTTTTCGGTCCGGGCGGGCGCGGACTTTCCCTACTACTACTGGCGGCTGGCGACCGGCGAGTCGATCGCGTCGGAGCCGACCTACGAGGTCGGGATGGGCGGGCACCTCTTGCGGGGCGAACTCAGCTACCTCCACAGCGTGGCGACCGAAGAGTACCCGCTCGTCGAGCGCCCGTCGCTCCGGACGGCCGCGCGCGAGGTCGCCACGTCGCTCGTTCGCCACCCTCGATTCGATTACGCGGTTGCCGACGATCCGGTGCCGTTCTTCCAGGACGGCGTGAACCTCGTGCGGGCATGGCTCGACGGTCGGTCCGACGCGGAGCCGCCGGCCGAGACCGAGGCGGCTATCGAGACCGAAATCGCGGACGAAGACGGAACGGAGACGGCCGATACGAGTTCGACCGCGGAGGGGGACTCGACGCGGTCGGCCCAGACCGACGGCGGGTCGCCGTCCGACTCCCGGCGACCGTAGCGCCGATCGGTGTCGGACCGGCCGCTCCGATAACCGCCAACTCTTAACGGGAACCGCCCCCAGGTATCGGTATGACTCGAGGTGCTGTCCGTGGTCAGTAGTGGCGAGATCGATCGACTCGCAACGGTCGCTCTCGGCGGACTCGCGTCCGCCGCCGTCGCGGTCGCCCTGTTTATCGTCTATCCGGAGACGCTGACGGATCTATTCGGCGTGCTGGTCGCTCTCGCGGCCGTTCTCGTCGGGTTACGGTTTGCGAGCAACCTCGCGAGCTCGCTGTTTCCGGCCTACGACGTCGCCGAGGTCGCCGTCGAGGGTCCGATCAGCCGGGACGGCGGTAGCGGCCCGCTCCCCACGAGTCCGGGCGCGACACCGGCAGACGACGTCGTCGAACAGATCGATCGCGCGAACGACGACGACAACGTGCGGGCGCTCCTCCTGAAGCTGAACACGCCCGGCGGCGAAGTGGTGCCGAGCGACGATATCCGCCTCGCGGCCGAGCGGTTCGACGGACCCACGGTCGCCTACGCGACGGACGTCTGTGCCAGCGGCGGCTACTGGATCGCCAGCGGCTGCGACGAGCTCTGGGCACGAGAGGGCTCCATCGTCGGCTCGATCGGCGTCATCGGCTCGCGGGTCAACGCCAGCGACCTCGCCGAGAAGGTCGGCCTCTCCTACGAGCGATTCGCCGCCGGCGACTACAAGGACGCCGGCACCCCGCTGAAGGACCTCGAGGACGAGGAACGCGAGTACCTGCAGGGGATAATCGACGACTACTACGACACCTTCGTCGAGCGGGTCAGCGACGGGCGGGACCTCGAGCCCGAGTTCGTCCGCGACACCGAAGCGCGGATCTACCTCGGCGAGCGAGCGCACGACCTCGACCTGGTCGATCACCTCGGCACGCGGCGGGAACTCGAGACCGAACTGGCCGATCGCCTCGACACGGACGAGGTGACCGTCGAGGAGTTCGAACCCGAGCGACCGCTGATGGCCCGCGTCGGCGCGGGGGCCCAGCGGGTCGCGTACGCATTCGGTGCCGGGATCGC
>NZ_JAQIVI010000165.1 GCF_028618695.1 Natrinema soli
GGCGACGGTCGCGACGGCCGACCGCACCGGTGGCGACCGGCGCTCGCTCGAGCCGCCGCCGATCGATCCCGACGGGAACCCATTGTCCGCTGTTCTCGAGAACGAAGCGTCGGTTGCTCACCCGGACGATGACGGAGCGGCCGATCACCCGGAGAACGATGGACCGATAGTCTACGAGCGGGCGGACTTCGAGGATTTCCTCGCGCGCGCTGGACTCCGGGCCGAGCGAGTTCTCGCCGTTCCGGTCGCGGACCGCGCCGTGGTCCTCGCGACCAGTACTGAACCGATGGCGTTCGACGGGCTCGAGTCGGACCCGATCAATGCGGTGTCGGACGCCGCGACCGTCGCCCTCGAGTCACTCGAGCGTGGCGACGGCCTCCGAACGTGCCGGCACGAGCGAGATCGCCTCGAAGCCCTCGTCGATCGGACGGAACGGGTGTGGGATGCGGGGCAGTCGATACTGACGGCCGACACGCGCGAGGCGGTCGAACGACGGCTCTGTGAAGCGATCGTGTCTCTGGACCCGCTCGAATCGGCCGGCGAAATAGGGCTCGCCTGGGTCGGTCACGCGGACGATGGTCGCGAACGAGTCGTCCCGTCGACGTGGGTCGGCCGCGACGGCGAGTTCCTCGAGTCGACGACCGTTCCCCTGGAGACGGACGTCGACGCGCCGACGGGAGCCGCGGCCGC
>NZ_JAQIVI010000166.1 GCF_028618695.1 Natrinema soli
CGTGGCCGGACTTCGAAACCCTTCGGAAGGTACAGGATCGCGTCGAACTGTTCGCGGCCGCCGACGGAGTCGGCGTAGTCGCGCAGCGAGAGCGAGACATCGATCTCGGGTGCGCCACCGCCGGCGAGCACCTTGCCGTCTTCGAGCGTCGTTCGGACGACGCCGAGGGAATCCTCGACGGCGCGGTCGATCTCGTCGATGACGTGCTCGGTGCCACCGCGGAGGATCAGGGTGACGGCCTTCGCGTCCTCGACGTCTTCGACGAAGATGCGCTGGTCGCCGGCGATCTCCTTCTGGGCGACGCTACCGGCGGCACCGAGGTCGTCCTCGGACAGGTCGTCGACACTCGAGACGGGAGTCGCGCCGGTCGCGCGGGCGAGCTGGGACTGGTCGCTCGACTTGACGCGACGGACGGCGATGATGCCCTCCTGTGCGAGGTAGTGCTGGGCCATGTCGTCGATGCCGCCGTCGACGAAGACGACGTCAGCGCCGACATCGGCGACCTGTTCTGCCATCTCGCGCAGCTGGGCCTCTTCCTGCTCGAGGAACTGCTCGAGCTGGTCGGGGTCGGTGACGTTGACTTCGGCGTCGATCTCGGTCTCCTTGATCTCGAGGTCCCCGTTGACGATCGCGACGTTGGCGTCCTCGGCGAAGTACGGCATGTTGTCGGAGACGCGCTCCTTGTCGACGATGACGCCTTCGACGAGTTCGGAGTTCTCGACGGAGCCGCCGACGACCTTCTCGACTTTGATGTTGTCCGTGTCGACGCCCTCGTCGTCCGAAACTGCGCGGACGGCCTCGACGGCGAGTCGCGAGAGCAGGTCCTTGGCGTTCTCCGCGCCCTTGCCGGTCATCGCCGTCGCGGCGATCTGCTCGAGGATCTCGGTGTCTCCCTCGTCGACGTCGATGGCGATCTCTTCGAGAGCGGCGGTGGCTTCCTCGGCGGCCTCTCGGTACCCCTGGGCGAGGGTAGTTGCGTGGATGTCCTGATCGAGGAGATCCTCGGCCTGGCTGAGGAGTTCGCCGGCGATGACGACGGCGCTGGTGGTGCCGTCACCGACTTCCTCTTCCTGGGTCTCGGCGACTTCGACGATCATGTCGGCCGCGGGGTGGTCGATCTCCATCTCCGAAAGCAGTGTGACACCGTCGTTGGTGACGATGACGTTGCCCGAGGAGTCGACGAGCATCTTGTCCATCCCCTTCGGGCCGAGCGTCGTCCGAACGGACTCGGCGACGGCCTTCCCGGCCTGTACGTTCATCGACTGCGCGTCCTCTCCGGAGGTTCGCTGACTGTCCTCCGAGAGTACGATAAGGGGCTGATTGCCCATCTGCTGTTGAGCCATAGTCACTCGAGTGATTGTTTGTGATTCTATATAAGCCTTTTCCTATCAGATGGGGGAGAGTGCTCGAGGTGGCCCCTGTCTTGCGTTTTCGATCCGATGGACGTTCGGGTATATATGATCGAATTACGTGAGAATCGTCGAATGGCTGCGCGTCGCCAGTGATTGTAGCGGCATTCGAACAGCCGCGGGAAAATGAACTCGGCCGATTAACTGACAGGGCGCGTGCGTAGATACGGCAACGAAGCGGACGAAAACCGAGTCGTGAGCGCCAGAGTGCTCGGTTAGGACTGGCCGCCGGGGAACCGGTGATACTCCATCCCCTTGTGCTTCATCTCGTTGTGCTTCTCCTCGAGGAAGGAGTAGACCGCGCCGTGGGGTGCCCCGTCGAGGAGCATCTCGGCGGCGCTGCGGACCACGTCGACCTCCTGTGGGCCGCCGATGACCCCGAGCGTCGAGCCGTAGATGACGACGTCGGCCCCGGTCAGCTCCTCCATCAGTTCACGGGTCCGACCGCTCTCGCCGATGAGCCGGCCCTTCTTACGCTTCATGTCGGTCTTGTTGCGCGAGGCGGCGTCGATGTCGACGACGTCGAACAACATCATGTCGTCCTCGAGCAGTCGCAGGGCGTCTTCGGGTGCGAATCCGCGCCCGATGGCACGAACGATCTCGGGGCCTTTGAGGCCGAGCACGGGGTCGCCGACGGTTTCGACGGCGACGGAGCCGTTCTCCGAGTCGATGTCGAGTCGCACTTCCGCTTCCGCCTCGATCTCGCGCATCGTCTCGCCTCCTTCACCGATGAGAACGCCGATGCGGTCCTGCGGAATCTTCACGTGCTGCATACGGTTCGCTACTGGCTGGGCGAGGTTAAGCGCTTGGTCCGCGAGCACCGGGTGGGTCGTGGCACCGACCCGCGCGGTCATCTCGGTCGCCGGTGGCCGACTCGAACCGTCGAAGGGGCGGATTCGAACGCCGGTTCTCGATGGCGGATACCGCTGCGAGCCGACGCCGTTGGCTGTCCGACGCTTCCGCAGTCAGAGCCGGGGCTGCTCTTATAAGTCGCGCTCGAACGTATCGAACGGCATGGCACCCGAACCGATGTACGACGTGTCCGTCTCGACAAACGAACCGCTCGAGGGAACGCTGATCGTCGGGCTCGCGAACGTCGGACTGGCGGGACTCACGGCCGTCGACTACCTCGTCACCCACCGCGAGTTCGAACGAGTGGGATACGTTCGATCCCGCGGCCTGCCGGAGATCACCCCGGTCGAGAACGGCGAACCGCGACATCCCACGCGCGTATACGCATCGACGCAGATCGACTGCACCGTGTTGCTCAGCGAACTGTTCGTTCCGGTATGGGCGGCCGACGCGTTCGTCGAGGGCGTTCTGGAGTGGGTCGATTCGACCGGGATCGACGAGCTGGCCGTCTTTCACGGCGTCCCGTATCCGCACGGTCCGGACGAACACGACGTCTTCTCCGTCGCCACGCCGGAGTACAGGAACCGCCGGCTCGCCGAATCGACCGTCTCTCCGGTCAGCGGGGGCGTCCTCGACGGTGTCGCGGGCGCACTGACGATCCGCAGTCTGGAACGGGAGGCCCCGCCGCTCGGCGCGTTCGTCACCCCGACGCATCCGCCCGGGCCGGACCTCGAGGCGTCACTCCGATATCTGGAACTGCTGGAAACCGTCTACGACATCGAAATCGACGACGAACAGCTTCGCGAACGAGCCGCGGAGCTCCAGCGGTACTACGGTGAACTCGCGGATCGAATAGGGGCGCTCGATTCCCAGGCGAATCCCGAGAACCGGAGCTTTCCGGAAGATCGAATGTTCATGTGAACCGGAGCCGGCGGTGACCGGCACCGCTCGATCGTAAGTCGGTGCTACTCGAGGACCGATCGGAACCGCACCGACGCCGATCGCGTGTCGAGGATCGCCACGGTCCGGTCCTCCTCGGACTTCGCCAGGAAATGCGCCCCCGGGTTGAGTACCGTCGTCCGGCCCTCTTCGGCGTGTTCTCGCCGGTGGTGGTGGCCGTAACAGACGAAATCGTACGTCTCGCCGGCCGCGATCGCCTCGACCTCGGCTTTGCTCTCGCCGTGGAGGACTGCAAAGGAGAGACCGTCGAACTCGAGGTCCGCGAATCGACCGTGAAGCTGGCTCTCGCCCCCCAACGAGTCGAAGGCGGCCCGGAGATTGGCGACGTCGCCGTCGTTGTTCCCGAGAACGCCGTGGAGTTCGAACTCCTCGAAGTACGGCACTATCAGCGGGGCGACGAAGTCGCCGCAGTGGACGACGATTTCGACGCCCTCCTCCCGGAAAATCTCGATGGCACGTTCGGTCGCCTCGGCGTTGTCGTGCGTGTCCGAAATGATGCCGACGTTCATATTCGTTCGCGCGCGGGCGAGCCACTAAGGCGTTCGGGACGCCCCGACGGCAGTGCGGCGATCAGCTCCGCGAGGGATCCGGCTCCGGACTCGTGACGAACTCGAACAGCTCGTCGCCGGTCACCTCGAGACCCTGCCGGGAGAAGAAACTCGCCACGTTCCGACAGTCCCGCTCGAGGAACTCGCGACTGTTGGGATGGTGGACGGTGACGGCCTGCCCGAGGTCGATGAACACGAGCTGGCCCTCGCTCTCGTCGAAGACGACGTTGTACTCGCTCAGGTCGCCGTGGATCAGCCCCGCCGAGTAGAGCCGTCGCATGTACTCGCGCATGACCTCGTAGGCCGTCTGCGGGTTCTCGATCTGGACCTCGCCGAGGCGTTTCGCGCGCCCCTCCTCGGTACCGATGTACTCCATGACCAGCACGTTGCGCTCGGTGGCGAGGGGGTCAGGCACCCGCACCCCGGCCGCCTGCGCTCGCCGGAGGTTCGCCAGTTCCTTCTTGGTCCACGCGAGGACGACGTCCTTCTTCTTGCCGCCCAGGCCCTCGAAGCGAGGGTCTCCCTCGAGGTAGTCGCGCATCTGCGTAAAGTTCGAGGCGTTGATCCGGTAGATCTTGACCGCGACCTCGCGGTCGTCGCCCTGCGCAAGGTAGACGTTGGCCTCTTTGCCCGTCGAGAGCGGCCCGCCGAACGCCTCGACGTAGCCGTCCTGGACGAGTTTGTAGAGCGCCGCCAGCGTCGCGTCGTCGAACACCGATTGCTCGACCTTGAACTGGTCGGCGTCCTTGATCCGCTCCTCGAACTGCTCGAACTTCCGGTCGCGCTTGCGGGCGATGCGATCGGCATCGGTCTCCGAGACGTCGATCTCCTCCCACTCGTCGCCCGGGCTCTCGACGTCCTCGAGGTCGACCAGTCCGAACTCCGTTCCCCGTCCCATCTGTTCGGCTCTACGCGACGAGTGCGGGTAAATACTGGGTATCGGTCGACCGGTCTCGATCCGACGGCGACCGGGCGAGCGCTCGCGTCTCCCTTTTCCGGCTGCCCGTCGTAACACCGGCTGTGAGTCACGCGAGCGAACAGCGACCAACACTCGAGGGGAACCGATGACGGACTACGACGTGACGCTTGAGCGGACCGACGGCCCGACCCGAACGATCGCCGTCGACGAGGACGAGACGGTGCTCGAGGCGGCCCAGCGGGCCGGCGTTCGGCTTCCGTACGACTGCCGGAAGGGAACGTGTATCACCTGCGTCGGTCGGCTGACCGCGATCGAGGCGGGAGAGCGCGACGCCGAGGAAGGCGAAACGGACCGCCCGCTCGACCCCGCAGACGCGTTCACCTATCGACGGTCACCGGCGGCGCTGACTGAGCCCGAACGGGCGGACGGGTACGTCCTGTTGTGTATCGCTTCGCCGCGGGTCGACTGCCGCCTCGAGGTCGGACCGCGGGTCCGCGCCGAAGTCGGCGACAGTCCCTGGGCATGACATCCTCCCCGGCGTGAACGCCGGGGTTTCCTCACGCTGGGGGGTATCGACTACCGACCCGCGGAGGCAACTTGCGGGTTCGTATGCTCCTCGTTGGGACGGAGAGAGCGTGATGACTCCAACCATTCGTGGTTGTCCCACGTGAGGCATACAGGCCGTGCCATCGACCGTGTTATCGTTGTCTGCCGTCTCAGGAACGTCTCTGACGCTACGAGGTCGGCGTGCCCTTCGAACCCACACGGACACGTCAACGTGTCTCTGTGGCGCGTCGTATCCTCTTTCGCACCGATGTCCAGAGCGGCTTCTTCCGAAGCCAGTGGGTGTGCCAGTCGAAAATGGTCTTCACTGATTGTGACTGGCTGAGAGGCCCTGAACGATTGTGCTTGCTCGTCGTAGAACAACTCCAACCGACCCTGCTTTTCGTACTCCTTCCAGTGGGTCACCTCGGACTTCGAGCCGGAGGCGTTCGCGGTGTCCCAACCCGTACTCGTCTTTCAGGTCTTTGCCGACGAGAATTTCGAGCCGGGAGTATTCGCCCCATTCGACGGAGTACGAAGTGTTGCGAATGTAGGTTCGGAGTTCGCGTCCGTCTTCCGAGTTGCCTCAGAATCCGGGCTTGCCGTTGGCTTCGCCCTTTTTCTTGAGGCTGAAAAACGACTTCCATGCGTCGCGGTTCTTGCGTTCGATCTGCTGAACCGTTGAAGCACCGAGAACACCGCCGTAGCGACCACGATACTCGCTGATGTCCCATACGTCTCCGTCCGGGTCCGCGTAGTTCTCGCGGCGCTCGTAGTTGATTTCGTTCCAGAGGGCGGCAGAAGCGTCCAACAGGCGTCGAAGCAACTCCTCGTCCTCATCGGACTGGGGAACCACATCGAACGTGTTGGCTCGCTTCATCAACTACTGGTTGCATCGGTACACACATAGAGATGTGGTTTGTGTGTTACTACATGGTCGAAGTACGCATCGAGTTCGATGACGAGGAACAGTATGAGCGGCTGAAGAAACTGAAGAAGCACCGCGGGTTGACATGGAAGGGGTTGCTCCTCGAAGGCGAGAAGAAAGTCAGAGAGGATACCCCAGAATAAGCGCCGAACGTGGATTATGAAGTGGAGTATCGGATTCACACTCGCCCTAAAGGGCGGGACTCTCTCTTGAATCAGGTAGCGACTCTCGGCCCCCTAACCAGATTTATCTCCGTGCTCGTGGTGGAACGATCCATGAGTGATGCTAGCGCACCAGGCGATGTCGAACCGGACCACGGCCACGATCACGACCACCACGAGGGTCCCGGCTACTCGACGCCGCAGGCAGCCATCGAAGAGGGCGAGCGGGAACGGTTGGCCTACGTCATGAGCCTCTACGTCGGCACCGATGTCGACGCGCCGGACTTCGTGGCGGTCGTCGACCTCGATCCCGACTCGGACACCTACTGCGAAATCGTCGACCGCATCGAACTGCCGAATCGCGGCGACGAACTCCACCACTTCGGGTGGAACGCCTGCTCGTCGTCGTGTCATATGGAGGGCCTCGAGCGGCGACACCTGATCGTCCCCGGGCAGCGCTCCTCGCGGATCCACGTGATCGACGCGCAAGACCGGCGGAATCCCGAACTCGAGACGGTGATCGAACCCGAGGAGGTCTTCGAACACGACCTCTCGGCTCCGCATACCGTCCACTGCATCCCGGACGGAGAGATCCTGATCAGCATGCTCGGCGACGCCGACGGCGAGTTGCCGGGCGGCTTCCTCGAGTTGAATGAGGACTTCGAGATCGAAGGGCGATGGGAGCCGCCGGGCGAGATCGAGATGAACTACGACTACTGGTACCAGCCCCGTCAGAACGTGATGGTCTCGAGCGAGTGGGCCGCACCGAAGACCTACTATCCGGGGTTCGACCTCGACGACGTCGAGGCGGGCGAGTACGGCCAGCGGCTCCACTTCTGGGACTGGGAGGACCGAACCGTCGAACAGACCATCGATCTCGGCGAGGAGGGACTGATCCCCCTCGAGGTGCGCTTTCTCCACACGCCCGAATCGACCCACGGGTTCGTCGGGGCCGCGCTCTCGTCGAACGTCTTCCACTTCTGGCGCGACGAGAGCGCGGCCGATAGCGAGGGGAAGTACCGCGCCGAGAAAGTGATCGACTTCGAGGCCCGCGAGCACGACGACTGGGACATGCCCGTCCCCGCCCTGCCGACCGACATCCTGATCTCGATGGACGACCGATACCTGTTCGGCTCGAACTGGCTCCACGGAGAGGTCTGGATGTACGATATCTCGGACCCGGCGAACCCGCGGCGGGCCGATTCGCTGTCGGTCGGCGGCACCTTCGGCGAGGTTCAGGAGGTTCGGGGTCGCGAACTGAGCGCCGGCCCGCAGATGGTCCAGCTCTCGCTGGACGGCGAACGGCTCTACTGGACCACCTCGCTGTTCTCCTCGTGGGACGAGCAGTTCTACCCCGAGGAGGGCGAGCGGGGCTCGGTGATGCTGAAAGCCGACGTCGATCCCCGAAAGGGAACCCTCGAGCTGGACGAGGATTTCCTGGTCGACTGGGGCGAGTGCCCGGCTGGACCGGCCCGCGCCCACGAGATCCGGTGGCCCGACGGCGACTGCACGAGCGACGTCTGGCAGTGATCCGCCGACCCGGCAAATGACGAGCCACGACGTGACTCTCGAGTGGCCCGACGGCCGGACGAAGACCGTCGAGGTCGACGAGGACGAGACGATCCTCGGGGCCGCCGAGTGCGACGGGGCCGTGCTCCCGTACGGCTGTCGGACGGGCGCCTGCGGAACCTG
>NZ_JAQIVI010000167.1 GCF_028618695.1 Natrinema soli
CGCGCCGACGGGCCACCGCCACGAGGCCGAGATCGAGCAGTTCCTCGACACCTCGGTCGCCTTCACCTGCCACGCCGTGGACATGGTCCGCGGCGCGAGCGCGACGAACCACGTCTTCCCGTCGGGACCGGTCTCGAAGGGCGACCTCTGGCAGGCCTACCGCGGCTGCTACGAGGACGAGCCGTTCGTCCGCATGGCCGCCGGCGGTTCCGGCGTCTACCGCTACCCAGAACCGAAGGCGGTCGCCGGCACGAATCTCGCCGAGGTCGGCTTCGAACTCGACCCGTCGAACAAGCGCATCGTCGTCTTCTCGGCGATCGACAACATGATGAAAGGCTCCGCGGGGCAGGCGGTCCACGCCGCCAACGTCGCGCTGGGGCTCGAGGAGACGGCCGGACTCGAGTTTACGGGGCTCCACCCCGTGGGGGCACCCTGAGATGACTACGCCAAGACGTTCCTGCTCGCGTTGCTGCGCGGGCTGCGACTTGTCTAGTCACACTCGCCACCGGAGGTGGCTCGCGTGACGGTAGTGGTCAAGATCGGCGGCGCACGCGCCGTCGACCCCGAAGGCGCGCTCGCCGACGTCGCGAGCCTCGTCGCCGAGGGCGAAAACGTAGTCCTCACACACGGTGGTTCGACCGCCGTCGACGAGACGCTCGAGGAACTCGACGAGGAACCAACCTACGTCGAGACTCCCGGCGGCGTCGTCGGGCGCTTTACCGACGAGCGCACCATGGACGTCTTCAAGATGGTGATGCCCGGCAAGCTCAACACCGATCTGGTCGAGAGCCTGCACAACGAGGGCGTCGACGCGGTCGGCCTCTCGGGCACCGACGGCAAACTGCTCGAGGGCAAGCGCAAGTCCGCCGTTCGCGTGAAAGAGGACGGCAAAAAGAAGATCAAGCGCGGCGATCACTCGGGCACGATCGACTCCGTCAACGCCGACCTGCTCGAGACCGTCCTCGCGGGCGGCTACACGCCCGTCGTCTCCGTTCCGGTGCTCGGGAGGGAGAAAGAGGGAGGCTACACCGCGGTCAACGCCGACGCCGACCGCGCGGCTGCGGCGATTGCAGGCGCGCTCGAGGGCGATCTGGTCGTTCTCACCGACGTCTCGGGGATCTACGAGGACCCCGACGACGAGTCGACGAAGATAGACTCGGCCGCGACGCCCGCGGAGTTCGAGTCGGTCAAGAGCGCCGCGGAAGGATTCATGACGAAGAAGGTCATGGCCGCCGAGGAGGCCCTCGAGGGTGGCGCGTCCTCGGTGATCGTCGCGACCGCCAACGCCGACGCGCCGATCACGAGCGCGCTCGCGGGCGAGGGCACGACGCTCGAATCCGGCGTGCTCGAGGACGACGAAACGGACGAAGAAACCGCACAGGAGGCCGCAGAATGAGCGACCTCGACTTCGTGTCCGGCAGCAAGCCCATCGGCATCGAACGCGGGGAGGGACCGTTTCTCTACACCGCCGACGGCACGGAGTACATAGACGCGGGCGCGAGTTTCGCCTGCACGCCGTTGGGTCACTCCCACCCCGCGGTCGTGGAGGCCGTCCAAGAGCAAGTCGGCGAGCTGACCTTCGTCGACTCCTCGTATCCCGTTCAGGCGCGCGAGGACGCCTACGCCTCGTTCGTCGCATCGACGCCGGGCGGACTCGAGTCCGCCTGGTTCTGCAACTCCGGGACCGAGGCCAACGAGGCCGCCCTGAAGTTCGCCCGGTCGGCTACGGGGAATTCGAAGATCGTCGCCGCGACCCGCTCGTTCCACGGACGGACGATGGGGGCGCTCGCGGCGACCTGGAAAGACAAGTACAAGAAGCCCTACGAGCCGCTGGCCGGCGACGTGGCATTCGTCCCCTACGGCGACGGCGAGGAGCTCGCGGACGCCGTGGACGACGAGACCGCAGCCGTCATCCTCGAGCCGATCCAGGGCGAAGGCGGGATCAACGTCCCGCCACAGGGCTACCTCGAGACCGCCCGCGAGTGCACCGACGAGGCCGGCGCGGCGCTCGTCTTCGACGAGGTCCAGACCGGGATGGGGCGCACCGGCGAGATGTGGGCCTGCCAGAACGCGGGCGTCACGCCGGACGTGCTCA
>NZ_JAQIVI010000168.1 GCF_028618695.1 Natrinema soli
GGTCGAACGCCGACGCGCTCGCCGAGATCATCGCCACCGCCGCGCTGGCTGGGGAACTCTCACTGCTGGCCGCGCTCGCCTCGCGGCACCTCGCGAGCGCGCATGAGGATCTGGGTCGATAGCGCGTGAGTCGAGCCCGTGGTTCGATAGCGCTCGAGTGCTGAAAACGAGAAGTCGGAGTAGACTACGCTGATTCCCGCGTCGCGCCCGTTTCGTCGCCGTCCTCGTCCGTACCGCGGCGAACCGTTCTGATCGCGACGTAGCATCCGGAAAGGACGAGAAGCGTCAGTCCGAGGACGACCTGCGGCCCCGTCGTCCCCAGTAAGACGAGTAGCCAGCCAACGGCGGCACCCCCGTGCCCGAGCGCGAGATCGTACCGTCCGACGCTCGCGTGGACGACGGCGAGAACAGCGAACGTCGCCGCGAAGATCCACGTGGTCGCGACCGTCGCGTCGACCCCGGCGATCGTTTCGTTGACGACCGTTCCGTAGACGAATAGCCCGATCGCAGCCAGGAGTCCCGTCCCGATGATGCGCCCCTGGAGACCGGTCGTCGCTGCCATACCGACTGGCGTCGCCGGACGGGGAAAGCCGTGGCGATCCGGTCGCGGCGAGTCCGGCGGACAAAACGGCCGCTGCGAGCCTACACCAGGCGATACTGCCCGCGGCTCTCGCTGACGACCCCGCGTCGAGCGAGTTTCTCGAGCGCCTCTCGAACGTACTCGGCCGAAACGCCGCGCTCACCCGCGTACGCGACGACCTCGTCCTCGGTCGGCCGGTCGAGTTCCTCGAGCGCGCCCGTCACGATCTCCTGCTTGCTGCCGCTGCGGGTCGACCCG
>NZ_JAQIVI010000169.1 GCF_028618695.1 Natrinema soli
GGGCCGCGACCAGCTCTCGCGGGTCCTCGTCGGCGGCCGGTACACGCTGGGAATCGGGCTCGTCGCCGTCGCGCTGGCGCTCTGCGTCGGCGTTCCCCTCGTCGCGATCGCAGGCTATTTCGGCGGCTGGATCGACGAGGCGATCATGCGGCTCGTCGACGTGCTGTACGCCTTTCCGTTTCTGGTGCTGGCGATCGCGATCGTCCCGATCCTCGAGCCGGTGCCGATCCTCGGCGGCGGCTTCTGGACGGTCGTGCTGGCCCTCGCTATCACCGGCTGGATCGGCTACGCACGGCTGTTGCGCGGCGAGGTCCTCTCGGTCCGGGAGCGCGAGTACGTCACGGCCGCGAGAGCGCTCGGCGTCCCCGATCGGACGGTCATCCGCAGACACGTCGTGCCGAACGCCGTCGCTCCCGTCGTCGTCCAGGCGACGCTCAACGTCGGTACGGTCGTCCTCACCGCCGCGGCGCTCGGCTTCCTCGGACTCGGCCTCGAGCCCGGGAGCGCCGAGTGGGGCGCGATGCTCTCGCAGGGCCGAAGTTCGCTCGTCCGAGGCGACTGGCACATCACCGTCTTCCCCGGATTCGCGATCTTCCTGTTCGTGCTGGCGATCAACCTCGTCGGTGACGGGATCAACGACGCGCTCGACCCCCACCGGGACGTGAGCGACGAACGGAGGCGGCTGCGCTGATGGCGCTGCTCGAGGTCGAGAATCTCGTCGTCCAGTTCTATACCGAAAACGGCGTCGTCCGGGCGGTCGACGGCATCAGTTACGAGATTCGCGCCGGCGAGACGCTCGGACTCGTCGGCGAGAGCGGGGCCGGCAAGAGCGTCGCCAGCCTCGCGTTACTCCGCCTGATCGAGTCCCCCGGCGAGATCGTCGGCGGCGAAATTCGCTTTCGAGGACGGAACGTCCTCGAGCTGTCTACCGACGAGATGCGAGGGCTCAGAGGCGACGAGATTGCGATGGTCT
The DNA here is from genome assembly GCF_028618695.1 of Natrinema soli. Next base: position 974 of record NZ_JAQIVI010000169.1, read on the forward strand.
TTCAGGAGGCGGGCGCGGCGCTCAACCCCGTCTACACCGTCGGCGAACAGATATCGGAGGCGATTCGTGCACACGAGGCCGTCACCGACGACGCTGCCCGCGACCGCGCGATCGCGCTCCTCGAGCGGGTCGGGATTCCGGATCCGGCCGCCCGGTATTCTGATTACCCCCACGAGTTCTCCGGCGGGATGCGACAGCGGGCCGTCATCGCGATGGCGCTGTCCTGCGATCCCGCACTGCTCGTCTGCGACGAGCCGACGACCGACCTCGACGTGACGGTCCAGGCCGGCATCCTCGAGTTACTCGCGGACCTCGCCCGAGAGACCGAGACGGCGATCCAGCTGGTCACCCACGATCTCGGCGTCGTCGCCGAAATCTGCGATCGGGTGCTGGTACAGTACGCGGGTGAGATCGTCGAACGCGCCCCGGTCGAGGAGCTGTACTACGACCCGAAACACCCCTACACCGTCGGGTTGCTGGCCTCGATTCCCCGACTGGGTGACGACCGCGAGCGCCTCGCGACCGTCCCCGGAACGACGCCAGACCTCGTCGACCCGCCGACGGGCTGCCGGTTCCACCCGCGCTGTCCGTACGCGGAGGCCGTCTGTGCCAGACGTCACCCGCCGCTCGTCGAGACGGCGTCGGGAGCCCCGGACGACGGCGATCCCGACACCCACGTCGCTGCCTGCCTCGAGTACACCGGCGACCTCGAGGAGGGGCTAGACTACGAGGTGCGGGTGCGGGACGGAGCGGATGAACCGACCGAGTCGAACGAACCGGACGAACGCCGTCTCGGCGGTGACGGCGGCGAGGAACGGACCCGCGAACGCGACCGGACGGGTGATCCGCAATGACGACCGACGGCGAGCCGCTACTTCGGGCCGAGGGGCTCGAGAAACGCTACACGACGGCCGACGGCTTTCTCGATCGATTGCTCGGCCGGCACGAGACGGTTCGGGCGGTCGACGGCGTCGACCTCGAGATTCGCGCCGGCGAGACGCTCGGACTCGTCGGCGAGAGCGGGGCCGGCAAGAGCGTCGCCAGCCTCGCGTTACTCCGCCTGATCGAGTCCCCCGGCGAGATCGTCGGCGGCGAAATTCGCTTTCGA
>NZ_JAQIVI010000017.1 GCF_028618695.1 Natrinema soli
CGGCGACCGGTCGAACGGCGAGTCGCCGCGCGACGCCGACGGGAGCGGCATCTGAGTGCGGTCGAGCGGAGGGAGAACATTTACCTCTGCTGTCGTATGAGGTAGCCGTATGTCACTGCTCGTTCCCTTCGACGGGTCGAAGTTAGCGACGAAAGCGCTCGAGCGAGCCGCCGCCTTCGGCGACCTGCTCGACGAGGAGGTCATCGTGCTGACGGTCATTCCGGACGACGCCGAGTACGCGCGCGATCGCGGCTGGATCACGCAGGGCGAGCCGTTCGATTCTGACGCGATCGCGACGGGAATGCAGACCCGGGCCGCGGAGGTCGCGCCGGAGGCGACCGTCCGGATCGAGCGGGTCAGTTCCGACGAGCCCACTGCGACGTCGACGACGAACGTCGTCCGCGAGATCCGACGGGTCGCCGGCGAGATCGAGGCCTCTGTCGTCTTCATCGGCTCCGAGAACGCGGGCTCGGTCATCGCGCCCCAGTCGAGCGTCGGGAGCCCGGTCGCGAACGACCACCGCTACGACGTCTACGTCGTTCGCGAACCCGGTCACGAAGTCGACCCCGAGGAGATGGCCGACATCGATTCGACCCAGCACGATCTCTGATCGGCTCGGGGAACGCACCGCGAGCAGCGGGATCGAGATCCGCCTACTGCGCGGCGATTGGGAGGAACGTTTATTCCCCTGACTGACTACCGTTCGGACGATACATGGACGAACGGAACGGGCCGGATCGAGACACGTCCGCGCCGACCGGCTCTCCCCACAGCCCTCCCGACTCCTTCATCGAGCAGGCGAACGTCACGGATCCGACGCTTCACGAGACGTTCGAGACGAACTGGCCCGACTGCTGGACGCGTGCGGCCGACCTCCTCTCGTGGGACGAGGCGTACGATACCGTCCTCGAGGCGGCGGACGCCCCGTTCTATCGCTGGTTCGCGGACGGTCGCCTCAACGCCTCGTACAACTGTCTGGATCGCCACCTCGAGTCGGGGCGCAAGAACCACGCCGCGATCCGCTGGGAGGGAAAACAGGGCGAGCGCCGGACCTACACCTATCGGGATCTCTACGTCGAAGTCAACGAGCTCGCGGCGGCGTTGCGCGACCTCGGCGTCGCGGAAGACGACGTCGTGACGATCTACCTGCCGATGATTCCCGAGTTGCCGATCGCGATGTTGGCCTGCGCCCGGATCGGTGCACCCCACAGCGTCGTTTTCGCCGGTCTCTCCGCGGACGCGCTCGCGACGCGAATGGACGCCGCGGACAGCGAGTACCTCGTCACCTGCGACGGCTACTACCGGCGGGGCGACGCCTTTAACCAGAAGAGCAAGGCCGACAACGCCCGCATCGACCTCGAGCAGGACGTCCGAACGGTCGTCGTCGACCGGCTCGGTGACGACCTCCCGCACGTCCTCGGGGACGGCGAGTGGGACTACCACGAGCTTCGCGACGAGTTCGCGGGCGAAACGGTCGAGCCGGTCTCGCGCGACGCGGAGGACATGCTGTTTCTGATGTACACCTCGGGGACGACCGGCGAGCCGAAGGGCGTCGTCCACTCGACGGGGGGCTACCTCGCTCACGTCGCGTGGACGACTCAGGCCGTCCTCGACGTCAAACCCGAAGACACCTACTGGTGTGCGGCCGACATCGGCTGGATCACGGGTCACTCCTACATCGTCTACGGGCCGCTCGCGCTGGGGACGACGACCGTGATGTACGAGGGGACGCCTGACTATCCCGACCGGGATCGACTCTGGGAGATCGTCGATCGGAACGCCGTCGACGTCTTCTACACCGCGCCGACGGCGATTCGCGCGTTCATGAAGTGGGGCTCGGACTACCCCGCGCGCCACGACCTCTCGTCGCTGCGCCTGCTCGGCACGGTCGGGGAGCCGATCAGCCCCCGGCCCTGGAACTGGTATCGCGAACACATCGGCGGCGGAGACTGTCCGGTCGTCGACACCTGGTGGCAGACGGAGACCGGTGCGGTGACCGTCTCGACGCTCCCGGGCATCGACGAGATGAAACCAGGCTCGGCGGGACCGCCGCTTCCGGGGATCGACGCCAGCGTGGTCGACGCGCAGGGCGAACAAGTCGCTCCCGGCGAGGCCGGCTACCTCACGATCGCGCGCCCGTGGCCGGGGATGGCGCGCACGCTGTACGACAACGACGAGCGGTTCCTCGAGGAGTACTGGCGACGGTTCTCCGATCCCGAAACCGACGATTGGAGCTACTTCAGCGGCGATACGGCTCGAGTCGACGACAACGGCTACATCACCGTCCTCGGCCGGGTCGACGACGTGATTAACGTCTCCGGCCACCGGCTGGGGACGATGGAGATCGAGTCGGCGATCGCCGACGTCGACGGCGTCGCCGAGGCCGCCGTCGTACCCAAGCCTCACCGGGAGCGAGGCAACATCGTGAAGGCCTACGT
>NZ_JAQIVI010000170.1 GCF_028618695.1 Natrinema soli
CGCAAGGGGCTGGTCGTCCCGCCGAACGCGACGCGCTGTTTCGCCGCCTCGGGCGAGGGCGGCGCTGTAACCGTCGATCTGTTTCTGCACGGCGAGCGGATCGCCACCGCCTCGAGCGGGGCGACGGTGGCGTGTCCGATTCCGATCTGGTGGTGGAATCGACTGCGCTGATCGCCGTCGACCGGCGTGATTCCCGTCGATCGGCGATCCGATGGCTCGTTCGGCACGTTGCGTGCGAGACCGCGACGTTCAAACCGGTGGCTCACGGAGCCGAGGACATGAGCGACGAGCACGAGGACGACAACGGGAGCGACGCCCCCGACGGCGGCGACGAGGCGAACGACCACCACGACCCCGACCGGGAGACCTTCTCGCACGACCCGATCGGTCACGCCGAGGTCCGCGCCGGAATGACGGTCGGCGAACTCGCGGACGAGTACGGCAACGCGGGCGTCGGCGCGGCTGATCTCCACGAGGCCGTCGACGTCACCGAAGCGATGTTCGACGACGACGTGACCGTTTTCTTCGGCCTCGCGGGCGCGATGGTCCCCACGGGGATGCGAGCGATCGTCGCCGACCTGATCCGCGACGGCTACATCGACGTACTCGTCACGACCGGCGCGAACCTCACCCACGACTCGATCGAGGCGATCGGCGGGAAACACCATCACGGCGCGGTCCACGGCGAGGGAAAGACCGAGCGCGAACACGACGAGACGCTGCGCGACGAGGGCGTCGACCGCATTTACAACGTCTACCTCCCACAGGAGTTCTTCGCGACCTTCGAGTCTCACCTGCGCGAGGAGGTCTTCCCGGTGCTCGAGGCCGAGTGCGAAGACGAGGGCCTCGTCTCGATCCAGCGGCTCACGGCGGAACTCGGGCGGGCGAACGCCGAGGTGAACGAACGCGACGACATCGACGAGGACGCGGGTATCGCCGCCGCGGCGTACGAGAACGACGTGCCGATCTACTGTCCCGCCGTTCAGGACTCCGTGCTCGGCCTGCAGGCGTGGATGTACTCCCAGACGTCGGCCTTCTCGCTGGACGCGCTGGCGGACATGACGCCGCTGACCGACATCGCCTACCACGCGGAGGAAGCCGGCGCGTTCGTCGTCGGCGGCGGCGTCCCCAAGAATTTCACCCTCCAGACGATGCTCGTCTCGCCCGACGCCTACGACTACGCCGTCCAGTTGACGATGGACCCCAAACAGACCGGCGGCCTCTCCGGCGCAACCCTCGACGAAGCCCGTTCGTGGGGCAAACTCGAGAAAGACGCCGAGAACGTCTCGGTCTACGCCGACGCGACGATCACGCTCCCGCTCGTGGTCGCCGCGGCTCGCGAGCGACTCGAAAACTGATTTCACGGCGCTCGAGGCGGCCGACGCGACTGCTCGCCGTGGACGAGAGAACTCGAGCTGAGACGCATCGGAGACAGCGCGAGCAGTCGCCCGAGGGACGCGGGTGAGGTGTTCTCGAACCGTCACTCGAGGGCGTCGTCGTAGGTTCGATAGGTCGCCGAACCGACGACGATCCGGACCAAGGCGTTGTCGGCGTAGGCGTCAGGATCGACGCCGTACTTGTCGTTGATCCGGCGGCGAGCGGCGGCGGTCTCGGCGGCGTCCGCGATGACGGTCGCGGTTCCGAGCAGCGTCACCGCCCACTGCGCGCGCCCCGCCTCGTCGTTCTGTACCGAGAGGGCGACTCGCGGATTCTCCCTGACGTTCGCCAGTTTCTGCCCCGTCGTGACGATCTCGACGACGCCGTCGGCGTACCGATACCAGACCGGCGCGACGTGGGGCCGTCCCTCGGCGCAGGTTCCCAGATGGGCCATCAACGGCTCGCTCTCGAGCAGGCGTTCCGCCTCCGGTGGCACGTTCGACACGGCGGTATCGGCAACGCCGAGCGGTAAAAGAGTGGGACCGTAACGCGGCGGCTCGCGTGCGTCCGGTCCTCGATCAGTACCCCGCCCGGAGCCGCTCGAGGTCGAGTCGCGCGTAGTGCCACAGCGTCCCCGTCAGCCCGCGGTCGGCGATCCGTCGGCCCGAACTCTCGACCAGCACGGTCGGGCAGAACGCCGTCGGATAGCGACGAGCGAGCCGCCGGCTGAACGCCGTGTCCTCGTTCGACACGTCGGGAAAGCCACCGATCTCCTCGAAGGCCCGGCGATGGACGAAGCAGTTGAACCCCGGCAGGATCGGCCGCTCGAGCCGCGGAAAGACGTAGTTGATCGTCGCCTCCATGAGCTTCGCTCGGCGGGGGCCGGTGATCCGACAGTAGGAACTGGCGGCCGCGAGCTTTTTGGCCTCGACGAAGCCGAGCAGTTCGGTGAGGTAGTTCGCCCGCACCCGCGTGTCCGCGTCGACGAACGCCAGCCACTCGCCGGACGCGCGCTCGGCCCCAAGATTCCGCGCCGTCGCGATGCTCGTACCGGCCTCGGGAACGACCGTCGCGTCGTATTCGCGGACGATCTCGCGGGTCGCGTCGCTCGAGTCGCCGTCGACGACGAGCACCTCGTACTCGTAGGCCGTGTCCAGCGCGGTCAGGCTCGCGAGGGTTCCCCGGAGGTACTCCGCTTCGTTTCGAGCCGGCACTACGAAGCTGACGTCCGCCCCGTCGCCGTCGCGCTCGTCGCCAGTCATCGGTACCCAAGTGATTACGGGGACGGGTTCTCAAGCTATCGGACTTATGCGGCCCGAAACGAGCGTCGACCCACGGTTTGAGCGAGTCGGTGGCCGCGACAGATTGTGCGAATACATCCCATGATACTTGTTTTCATATAGCTGCTCGCAGAGAGAAGATCTATCATGAACTTTTATAACCGTGGGCTCAGTAGGGGTGGGTACAGATGTCGGTCGTACACGTAGCAGCCTGAATTTGTCGCCGACGACGAGTACCGATTTTGACGATCTCCCACACCCGACCGACATGAGCACACAACACCTGCAGTCCACGACCGACGCCGAATCGACACCCGATCGACCCACGACCCGTACGCGACCGGCTCCCTCGAGCGCCGTTACCGAGGACCCGCGGACGGCCACCGACCGCGCTCCCCGGACGTTCTCGCATCGGAGTACGGGGCGACTCGAGAACCTGATCGACGAGTGGAACGCGGCCTTCGCGAACGAGGACGCGGGACGCGGCTCGTAAGGCCGAGGTTCGATGTGGTTTTCGCTGACGAACCCAAATCGTCTTTGGAGCGACGGCTGTAGCGTCGCATGGCCGATGACGATGCACCCGCTCCGAGCCGGACTCGGCATCCGGTGATGACGAGCCCTATGAGTGCCGAGGCCCCATTTCTGACGTCAGTTCCGTTGGATCGTCGAAGCATCATCGGGTGATTACTGGCTGCTGATTACTGTGAAATAGCAACCCCACCGGTCATCGTGGTGATCCACTTCCTCGAAGCTGATGAGATTGAGTTAGACGAATCCGATGGGATAGCTCTGAAGAGTAGCGTTGAGTGGATTCGGGATTTTCCGCCGCTTGCACCAATCGGATCACGGCTCGACGTGGTCCGAAGCGCCGTGCCCTCCTATGATTCCAGGCGGCCGCGGACGCGGACGGAACCCAGCTTGGCTGTGGTGCGGTCCGCAGCGGCCGCCCACTACACGCCGAGTCGTAGCGGAGTACTGCGGTCTACAACACGTCTGTCACCGTGACCACGCCCTCACCGGCCTCGAAGTTCACCCGATGTTCGGCATCGACCGTCAGGCTCACAATCCCTTCCTCGAGGCTATCCGGCCGCTCGAACCGTGCCACGACCGTCCGCATCGTGTAATCGTCCGTCCCCGCACACGGCCGGCGGTAACACCCGAACGCGTGGATCCCGTCACCGGTGTCCTCGATCCGCTTCAGATGCGGCGTGACGGAACCAGACCCCCACCCGGTCTGCGCGACGAGCACCGCCTCGGTATCGAAATCCGTCTCCTCGATCAACGCTACCGGATCGCCACCAGCGTCCGCATTGAGACGATCCAGATCATCAGTCTCCGTCAATAACGCCGCATAGAACTGGTGTTCGCCGTCGGGTTCCGCCTCGAGAGTAAGTCCTTCACCCGCGAAGATCGCGAACGTGGTCTCCACCTGGTCGAACGCCACTGACGGCTCCGCTGCCATGTTCTCACACAACCAGAGCGGGTCACGATCCCCCATCCCGCTACACTCCGGCTCCGAAATCTCGTACGGCGGCGCTTCCACACGCGCCAACCCACTGCCGCCATCACCGACCGGAGTGAACACGATCTCGATCGTTCCATCCGACGTATACGTGATCTCCACGTACCCAGCCTTCTTCCCCGGCTCCGCTTCCACATCGAACTCCAGCGTCTCCGACTCCGTCACCCCGTCGACGGTGACTTCGAACGTCCGTGGCTCGCCCGGCTTGCCGAACGCCGGAACCGGTGCCGTCTCCCCTGCTCCGACCTCCCACTCGTCTCTTGCAACCTCAGACCCCTCTGCATCCCGGATCGTGACTGCGAACGTCTGCTTCTCCCCCGCCTCGTTGTGCAGCCGCCCATCAATCGTCATCTCGTCGATATCATCTCCCAGTGAACCATCTCGATCCCGATCATCGTTATTCTCGTCGTCGGTTCCCGGATCACCCGTCGATAAACAACCGGCCACCAGCAGTCCAGAAATAGACGCACCCGCTACCTGCAACGCGCGTCTCCGATCATATCCCATACACGAACTGAACTCCGCTCCAGATAGAGTGTCTTCGGGTAGGTGAAACGGCTGATTCACCTATCTCGAGCCAACCGCCACTTTTCACCCCTGGCCCCGCATTTCCCCGTTCTCTCGCGAGAATCGCTTCGTTAGAGCGTACGCCTCGTCTGCTCCGAGGCGAACTCCGTGCGCGTGACCGACTCGAGGAGGGGTGAGACCGAGCGTATGTGATCGATCACCAACTCTTCTGCGGCCTATTCGCCTTAGTGCCGAGATTCGTGTACGATAATGTATTGCGCGGCTGCGGAATCTGTGACGGTGGCCTCCACAGGACGGATGTACACGACACTAGAATTCATCGGTTCCCTCGAGCCTCAGGCAGAGCGCTCCCGACAAACGGCGAGACAACTGATATTAGGCCTCCGGCCGCACGGTCCGATCAGAACACTCTACCCGAGCCGATAAATTTCGATATTAGCTGACAGTTCAGATAGAGTGCCAAAACGAACCAGGTGATCGGCTACCGATTCGACTCAGCCGCCCAACATTCGCCGAATCTAGCGATAGAAGAGCAGCCGTACCGTTAACGCCTCGATAGAAGGAGTGTAGGCTCATATCTCACGGGCGTGGAGCACGTCACTCCGTGGCGTCGACGATGTCGCGAAACTCGTCCAGCGGGAAGGCCCGAAGCGTCTCGGTCGTCACGTTGCCACCGCTTGCAAGCGTGAGAGCCGCTTGCGCAGCCGTTGCATCGTCCGGGAGTTCGGCGATGACGAGGCCGTCATACCGGCCCATCGTGACGAAAAATCCCTTCCACGTCCCGCCCATCGACTCGACCAAAGCTTTCGCCTCTTCCGTCCGACCAGGGCTTTCGGTGACGTCTCCGATCCCTTGTTGGGTGAAGTTGGTCAGGAACACGTACGTCGGCGTTTCGTCGGCTTGCGTGGTCATCTCAATTTCATATCGTTTCGAGGGCTACTGACAGGACTGTTTCAAAAAAGTGCTCGCTTGCGCGGAGCGGTACCAGTACTTGTTATGTAGTCTGCATTCCTTGGTGGGCTAATACTACCCCGACAACGAACACGATCACGGCCAGATAGATCGGGCCGAGATGCGTCACCCAGTCGTGAGCGAACCCGCCGGTATAGTGCATCGGCAGGGCGATCGCCAGTCCGACGACGGCAGTCACGACAGCGGTCGCCCACGCCCACCGCAGCCGTTGGCGGACCCCGTACCAAGAGAGCGCGGTGACCGCGATCCCCGTCGAGATGATGAACGCCGCCGTGGCGACGTGTAGGTGGCTGATGTAGTACGCGACGGTCGGATCCAGCTCTGCCGGGGTCATCCCATTGAGGTGATTGACTCCGAGTTCGAAGCCACCGCCCACGAAGTTCAAGATGAGAAATACGATCCCGTAGCCGATGAACCCGACGCCCGCGAGCGCCATCAACACTGATCCGTTCCGAAGCTTCGCGTTGAGTTCGACCTGTTCTACCCGTTCGCCTGCAACCGGTTGTTCTGTTGCTCCCATGATTACCTCTCGGCGCTGAGCGAGATACTCTTCACGCCATACTTTTGACACGCGTTCGCCGCCTGATCGGAGATGAACTCGTATCGGGTGTTATCCCGAACGTCCAGTACCTCGAACCCCGCAGTTTCGACGATAGACGTGTAGCGGTCGATCTGTTCGGCCCCACCGATACAGGCCGCCCAGAGATCCGCGTCGGTCTTGATGCTCTCCGGCATTTGCCGCTCGCTGATGATATCGGAGAGAGCGAGCTGTCCCCCCGAGATGAGAACCCGATTTGCTTCCTCGAACACCTGCGCTTTGTCCGACGAGAGGTTGATAACGCCGTTCGAGATTACGACGTCGAACATCCCATCATCGAACGGGAGGTCCTCGATGTACCCCTTCTCGAAGGAGACGTTGTCCATCCCCGCCTCGTCGCGCAACTGTCGGGCCTTCGAAAGCTGTTCGTCGGTCATGTCCAGTCCAGTGACGCTCCCTGAGTCTCCGACGTGGAGCGCCGCGACGAACGCGTCCGTCCCTGATCCGCTACCCAGGTCGAGGACGTCGTCTCCTTCCTCGAGATCAGCGAGATCGAAGTGGTACCCCACACCAGCGAAGGACTCCGTAGCCTCCTCGGGCGCCTGGTCAAGATCCTCCGGCAGGTAGCCGAGCCGTTCGGCCAACTGACGACCCATCTCGAAGTGATACTCTTCGGTCGGTGTCTCCGCGACATCGCGGTAGACGTTTTTGACTGCCCGCTCGAGGCGGTCCACGTCGAGTGTATTTGCCATTCGTGATCACCTCGTTAGTCGTCCGCCCGCACCTCGGTGGGGGTATTGACCGTGAGTTCGACGTCCTGGGCGAACGACACGAGCGTGTACACCGGTGCACGCCGCGCCCACTCATCGATCTCGTCCTCGTCGATATCCTCACCCTCGATCTCGATTTCAGCAGTCAGATTCTCGAAGACGCTGTCCGCCTCCTCGAGATCCTTGAGACTGAAGAGGACACCCGGATCGGTATCGGTACGAACACGCGTTTGGAGCCGCTCAATGGCGACACCATTCGCGACAGCGTTGATGGTGATGCCGACGTTGATGCATGAAGCGAGCGCGGAGAGCGCAACTTCGATCGGTTCCATCCGATCCGTCGCGCCGACCCAGCCGCCAGCGTCCAACACTTCCTTCCATCCGCCGTACGGGATCGTGTACTCGCGGGTTTCGCGCACGATCGTCTCGTCGCCAAGCGTGTACGAATCCATCTGCGCGAGGCTGTGGGCGCACGTCCCCTCGTAGGTCGAGCGCGCCCCGAGTCCGAGCTGTACCTCGTCGGGATGTTCGGCCGCGTATTCGGCGAACTTCCCGAGTTTCTCAACATCTACTCCGTGAGTGACTTGTTGTTCGTCAGTCATGATTTCATTGCGCCTCTCGGCAGTAAACGATACGAGTGTACAGGATAGGTAGCTATCTACTGACATTCCGGCAACTGGTGGCTGCCCCTGCAGACGGTGGAAGGGTGGTCACCACCTGAAAAGCGAGGAACAGTCCGCCAATCCAAGGCGTTGATTTCGCAGGGAGAACCCGTTGATAGCGGGCTCAATGCGCCCTAGAGCTGTTCTAGTGGTGAGGACCTCGGGAATCCGAGGCTTCCACCGAGCCGTGACGCTATATCTGCCTCAGAACTACTGGAATAATCCAGAATTATGACACACCGTCGAAATTCGAGCGAGAAAAAGGGGATAGAATCGGTATTGAACGCCGTTATACAACCTGTAGATGGTCTTCCTTCAGTTCCTCGTCCGTGTAGTCTTGGCCGTGAACTTCTTTCATGTGATTCTTAGCCAATTCGAGCGCCTCCTCTTCGTTTTCTGATTGGATAATGAACCGGCAATCGGCCGCTGCCGCCTCACAATCGAGCTTGTGTGCTTGTGCCATAGTTGGTTCCGTTTCACCTCTCAGCAAGATACGAGCGTGAAGGTTAGGTAGCTATCTGGTGGTATTCCGGCAGCCACTGACGCCCGTGCAGACGTTGGAAGGGTAGTCACCGCCTGGAAACGAAGGTGTTATCCGCTACACGGCTCACCGCGACACCCCAATTTCGTCGACAGTACCCACGACATCGATACAAAAATCCCCGATAGAGTCTCCCGACTCCGACCGCAGTGGCCATATGATCACTCCACGATCGTTTCGAGAGGGACCGTCGGGGTCTTGTGCCGGTATGACTCATATATCGATTCCGCCCACTCACGTGTCTCTGAGTCATCAGTATCGACCAATACACGGACCATCACGCTGTCGGGATCATAGCCACTGAGTGCGATCCGATCATCGAAGAGACCGACACCGTAGGACGGTAATTCATCGTGTAACCAGACCGTGAGATTGCCGGTCTCTAACGTCTCTGAGAAGAGCTCCGGACAGGTCGACCGAATATATCTGGCGACTCGTGGCGGATCGATAATCTCCGTCTGCATACCGTCGATAATCTGCTGACAGAGCTCGTCCTTACACGGCTGGAGCAGGGCCACATTGAACCCGACGAACCGAAACCGATCAGTCTCCTCGAGCAAGGACATAAACCGAGTCACCGGGCGGTACGGATCATCGGCATCAGCAACCGTCACGACCGCATCGGCACACATATCGATCGTGAACCCACTCTCCTCACCCGGAAGCCAGTGCCAGACGTCACGAAGCTTCCGCTCAGTTTCGGACCGTTCAATCAACTCAGCCATCGCAGAGGCAATATATGCGCCCAGCTGTGTTGCCTCGTACTGATACCCATTCCTACGTATCCAGCTGCGGTCTTCGAACTCGCTGAGCGTCCGCCGAATTGTAGATGACGAAACCCCGGTTATTTCCCAGAGCTCGGACCGACTCCGGGGACGGACAGTCAACGCGATAAGTGCCGGGACACGGTGTTCCGCTCGTGCGAGATACGCGATATCGTCGATCGGCGAAGTTGCGATAGTTGATGCCATGGTAATTGTATGCACACTACCGGTATAGCTATTTCTCTACTGTAACGATCGATCACTTTCGCCGTTGCCTCCGTAATACTCAATTCCTGGCCATGGCGATCAGCGGTCCGCTTATCACCTTCGACGCAATGATACTCTGATTCCTCCTACAAACACGACGACAGACTCCGAGACATTGAACATCTCGATGATGCTCTCTGACACCCGCTCTCTGGCTTCACGTTACTGGAGAATGCGATCCCCCAGAGGTGTAACCGATGGTCATGGACATATAAACTAACCTTCGTTCCGCGCGCTATGAGTGCCGAGACCATCGATTTACATGCATCTTTTCTTCTCTTTCACGGTATCTAAGACATTTCAAGGCGTCGCAACTACGGGGGAGGGGAATCGGTAACTCGGGGACCGCGCGAGTGCCAGTCACCTCGCGATTCGGGAGTTATCCCGAGATCGAAATTGCTGCGCTTCATCGAGGTCGTATCCGATACCACCTCCATCATCATCCTCCTCATCTGGGTCACTACATCCAGCAAGAACAACCGTCGTGACGGTCGCAGATGTTATGAGAAAGCGCCTCCGTTTCATGCGATACACTTGGTAACGTCTGTCAATAAGTATGCGGGGATACGTGGGGAATTTTTCTGCCCGAAATGAGATCAACTGCGATCTGTCACTCGACTTCAAAACTAAGCTGGGCCGTCTCGAGCAGATCCGAGTAGATTGACATCGATTTCTAGGTACAGAGTTCTAATTCAGGGTACTCGTTAATGGTCCCTGTTCGAGTGCCGAGGCCATCGGTTTACATGTCCCATCCCTTGATCTGCAAAGGGAGGTCACGGAAATCATTTCCCACACGAAATCTGGCAGCGACGGTTCACTGTAATACTCGAGAGAGGTAATCAGCGTAATTTTTCAGTGCCTCATCTGAGTCTCTACCCTGACCAAGTGTTTACAAGCCAGCTAATCGATATCCAAGGGGATGGACGGCGTTCTCTGGTACTTGCTCGCGAGTTCTCGCGGTGGTCCCACTCGAGTACGGATCGTCCGAGCGCTTAACGAGCGGCCGCGGAACGCCAACCAGCTCGCGACCGAACTCGACATGGATTACACGACGATTCGCCACCATCTCGACGTGCTACTGGACAATAATGTCGTCAGGACGGCCGGCGGTGATTACGGTACTATGTACCTCTTCTCCGACCAAGTGACGGCGAACTGGAGTACGGTCGAAGAGATACTCGAGACGGTCGATCCGGAGGAGCCGTAATGTGGGACAAAATTTGGATAGCACCTATAACGGTGACGACTCAATAGAACTCAATGGAAGCCTGGCTCAACGCGGCGAGGATGGCGGCAGGAGTGAACATGGTACTCCTGCTGGTCCTCGGTTCGATCTGGCTTCGAAATTACCGCCAGCACGGCGCTCGCCACACGCTTGGACTCCTCGTGTTCGCCGTGCTCCTCCTCGTTCAAAACGGTCTCTGGCTGTATTTCTACGTCCTCCATCCGGACTTCATCGGCTGGTTCGTCAACTCCGGTACTGACGTACAGGTCGGCGTGACAATGCTGTGCGGTCTCGAGCTTATTGCATTGGTGTTTTTAACCCGAATTACGTGGCTCTGACAGGTCTCGCCGACTTTGGACGAATTTTGGATGAAGTCCGGAAAATGATCTTGTACTGAAACGGCGACCGATCAGGTATGCGCCTCAACCGACGCACACTACTCGGGACGACGGCCGGAGCGATCACCATGGCAGGATGTCTGGGCTCCGATAACTCGAGCGAAGGACTGGCGTCAGGTTCAACCGATGAGAACGAGACCGAGAACGACGATGGAACCGATGCGGTCAATGACGAGACGGTCGGCGATCAACTGGGTCAGATGGTCCAAGTCTACTGCCACTGTGACCACGATCCCATCCTCGTGGGCCCCACGGGACAGACGCTGTACATGTTCGATCAGGACACGCAGGGTGAAGGGGCGAGCGTCTGTTATGATGACTGCGCTGAGAACTGGCCGCCACTGACGGTCGACGATGAACCGACCGTCGGTGAAGACGTTGAAGCCGACGTGACGACGTTCGAACGAGAGGACGGATCACTGCAGGTGGTCGCGAACGGCTGGCCGCTGTACTACTTCGCTCGCGACGAGGCATTGGGTGACGTCGAAGGTCAGGGCCTCAACGACGTCTGGTGGGTACTCGGTCCCGACGGGAGTCCGATCACGGACCTCGGGTCGCATAGCCATGACGGCGACGCACCCGAAAGTCCGTCCGAGAACGCCGACGTTGCGATGGTCTCCAACGACGGACACCACTTCGATCCTCACCTCGTCTGGATCGAACCTGGCGGCACCGTAACCTGGACGCTGCAGAGCGGGAGCCACACGACAACTGCATACCATTCAGGTGCGGAGAAACCACAGCGGATCCCCGACGATACGGATGGCTGGGATAGCGGTATCTTGGACGAGAAGGGTCAAACGTTCGAACACACGTTCGACGGCGAGGGGGTGTACGACTACTTCTGCCAACCCCACGAGGGAATGGGAATGGTAGGAAGCGTGATCGTCGGCGAGCCAGATCCACACGAACAACCCGCACTCGAAGCACCCCAGGAAGCCCTCCCCGAGGAGGCTCGAGAGGGAGTCGAACGGTTGAATCAGACAGCAAACGAAACACTCGGGCATACACACGAGTAATCGCCTGAGGACTCGCAGCGGCAACCGAATCCTAGCGGTGGCTCATCGCGGCCCCGAAAGGATCTGGTCATCCATGAAAACGATAGCTGGACCACGATCGGGCGTGTCTGGCCAGGATACGGTCCCTGTCCCAAGGGTAAACCAACCCCTCTAATAATCGCTCATTCCGAAAGTCACTGAGACATAGTGGCGAGCAGATACTGAACTGGAACCTGTAGTCCTCTCTTAAACAGCGAGAGAACCCCGTCGTTTACGACGGGGAGGACGTCACGGTCGAACTCCTTGAATTCACAATCGATGCTGGAGGATTCGTAGTTCTGACCCAGTTGAATTGCCGCCGCTCTATGAGGCGATTGACCCGACCATTGAACAATCTACTCACTACACGGCCGGAACTTACTATCGAGAAGATAACAATCCAGTATGCCGAGTATCGCATCGCTATGGGTAGGAGTAGAGATGCCCGGGTCCAGGAGCCTCACGAAGCCTGCTCTCTATCGGGTTCGTTAGACGTGTTCTCTCAAGTGCAGCGGTACTCGTAAGTCGTTCCTGTTCGAGTGCCGAGCCCCTATTCTAGAGAATCGAAGACGTTCTACGGGAAGTGGATACGCGTCGTTGTGCCTGTCTCGTGCTCGGCAACTCGAGCCGCCCACACAACACCTACTCCTGTGACGTACGGAACGCCCGGACGGTATCACGGTCGCCCACTTCGACATCGACCTCGAGCAACCCCAGCTCGGTAAACACGCGGTTCCAGTCGCGGTGGTAGAGGGGGAAGTCGTCGTTGACGTAGCTCACGTCGGGGTCGGCCGACTCCGAATGAGCGGTCTCGTCGTCGCCCTCGTTCTCGACCGTGATGAGGAGGTCGTCGGTGATCCGAGAGATGTCCTCGAGGACCCACTCGACGTCCGGGTGAAGGTGCTGGAGCGTCTCGACCGAGTAGACGACGTCGAACCGGTCGTCGTCGAAGTCGCCGACGACGCCTTCGATCGTGTCGTTGTAGAACGTTCCCGCGGCGGCGAGATCCGGGTAGGTCTCCTCCATGACGTCGAACGCGTCGTCGTTGACGTCGATCCCGGTCAGGTTCTCGAAGCCGTGGTCGTAGAGATGTGCGAGGTGCCGGCCCGAACTACAGCCGAGCTCGAGGACGGACGCCTCTGGGTCGACAAATCGCTCGAGAAGATCGCGGACCGACTCGCTCCGCTCGTCAGGGCCGTAGTAGGCGTAATACTCCGGGGAGTACTCTCCAGTCCGCTCTGCCCACTGGCGGCGGACCTCGTTAGAATTCACGTGTACCATAGCTGGTGAACACCTAAAGTCTAGTCGGACCCAGTCTGGTCCTCACCGTTACCGCCATCGGTTTTAGCACCGATCGCCCTCGTGTCACGGATCCAGACAGACGGATCAGAGTCGGCCGGTATCGCGCACAAGCGGGAGTGCCTGCAGATACCACCCCGACGGATAGTTTCCCCGAACGGAGACACGGCGCTTCAGTCTCGGACGGCGGTCGGACTGCAGAACCGTCTCGAAGAAACGGTTGTAGTACCCCTTGGGGAGTCAACACGACACCAGGGTGTATATCGGTCGTCTCCAACCGAGGAATCAACCGCTTGGATAAATACAGCCAAAGTTTATTTCTTCCAACTTCGACTGCGCAATTCCGATGGCCCAAGAAATACGTTTGTCAGGTCGGCGAACGCACCGGTACGTCGACTGTCGATACAAATGCGGGGAATGAGTTCGAGCAAGCCGGGTCGAGGAACGAGAGTGTCGATCGAAGTACCGGAATACGAGTGAGGCCTGACCGAGAAATATGCGGGAAAGAGCCTTCTACTGACTGATATGCCCGGCTCCTTCGAGGAATTTTGCACCCGAGAATACAGCCGTCGATGTGGGATACGACAACCGTCGAAAACCCGATCGAAAAAATATGAGTTATCAGTCTGGAGTCGAGCATTTACAACACCGACCACACCGATCAATAATGTCTGGTAAATACGACCTCGTAATCGTCGGCGGTGGTATCAGTGGTGCATCACTTCTATACACGACCGCAAAGTTCACTGATATCGACTCGATCGCGCTGATCGAGAAGGAATCGGAGATCGCAGCGATCAACTCCCACCACACGAACAACTCCCAGACCCTCCACTTCGGGGACATCGAGACCAACTACACGCTCGAGAAGGCCGAAGAGGTCAAAGAGGGGGCGGAACTCCTCGCGGGCTATCTGGAGAACAACGATCCCGACAGGGAGATGCACGCCAAGCGCAGCAAGATGGTGCTCGGCGTCGGTGACGAGGAGGTCGCGGATCTCGAGCAGCGGTACGAGGACGACGGCTTCGGTGACCTCTTCCCGAAACTCCGACCGATCGAACGCGAGGAAATCGGCGAGATCGAACCCAAGGTCGTCGAGGGCCGCGATCCCTCGAAGGACATGCTCGCACTGCAGACGCCGGACGGCTACGTCGTCGACTACGGCGAGGCGACGAAGTCGTTCGTCGAGGAAGCGGCCGAAGAGGCGAACGTCGACGTTCATACCGGGACGGAAGTCACGGACATCACGCCGACGCTCAAGGGCTACACGATCGAGACGGACGACGGGCGCTTCGACTGCGACGCGACCGTCGTCGCGGCCGGCTCGCACAGCCTCCAGATCGCGAAGGAACTCGGCTACGGCCAGGACAAGGTCCTCCTCCCCATCGCCGGGAGCTTCTTCCTCGCGGACGACCTCCTGAACGGGAAGGTTTACACGCTCCAGATGAAGAAACTGCCCTTCGCCGCGGTCCACGGCGATGCGGACGTCCACGACTCATCCGTTACGCGGTTCGGGCCGACCGCGAAGCTCGTCCCGACGCTCGAGCGCGGCCGCATCACGACCGTCAAAGACTTCCTCGACGTGTTCGGACTGAACGCGGCGGCGTTCCTGAGCTACGCCAATATCCTCTCGGATCGGATCCTCCTGCCGTACGTGCTCCGGAACCTCGTCTACGACGTTCCGAACATCGGCCCGAAACAGTTCCTGCCGCACGTCCAGAAGGTGGTCCCGAGCGTCGAACTCGAGGACATCGAACGTGCCAAGGGGTACGGCGGCGTCCGCCCGCAAATCGTCGACACGAAAAACAAGTCCCTCGATATGGGCGAGGCCAAGATCGTCGGCGACGACGTCATCTTCAACATCACGCCGTCGCCGGGTGCCTCGACGTGTCTCAAGAACGCGATGCGGGACACGCACACGCTGCTCGAGTTCCTCGACGGCGAGTACGAGTTCGACGAGTCGGCGTTCCGATCGGAGACGATCGACAACTTCCCGCGCGGCGGCGACTCCGACGGGCCGAAAATGGTCAAGCCCAGCGCCGACGACTGACCGACTGGACACAGCGAGACGGAAACGGACGTACTACCGGACTTCATTCGGATTTTTCGCTCGTGCCGTTCCCCATCCGTTCGCTCTAGTCCCAACTGTAGACCGCTCGCGGCTCGAGTCGGATGCGAACCTCGTCGCGGTCGTCGAGCAACCGCCGTGCAAGCGGGGAACCTGTCCCGCCGAGATATCGCTCGGTGAGGGCCCGCAAGAGCGTTTTCTCGCTATCAGACGAGAGTTCGACGGTTCCGTTCCCCCTGATCCCGCGGTAGGGGATGTCGTTGGTCGAGATGTCGAATGCGACTTCGGAATCGCGTCGAAGGAAACGTACCACGTCCGCGTTCGCTCCCGTCGCACACTCGAGCGCCCCGTCTCGATAGCGGAACCACGGCGTGATGACCCATGGCGAGTCGTCCGGCCGTCGGGTGGCGATTCGGATCGGGATCGTCGCCTCTGCAGGAAGGTCGCGACCTCGTCTTCGCTTCAGGCTCCGCGGAAGTCGGTCGTGTCCGGGTAAACGTGGCGGAGTCCGAAAAAGCCGACCGGGTGGTGGTTGTTTCGGCGCGATCGACGTTTACGGATCGATCGGTCTCATCGCACTCGCGGACTCGTTCCCCGCCGACTCGTTCGCACTCGAGTCCGCCGCGCCGAGCAGGTCCGTCTCGAACGTCCGTTCGTACGAGATGAAGTCGAGCGGAACCGTGCGCTTGACGCCGCCGTACTCGAGGGTCGCGTCGAAATCGACGCTCAGGTTCGACGTCTCGTCGTTCCGGAGGTGCGTGACCCACCACTCGTTGAGCCTGGAGTTATCGATGGCCGCAGTCGCCTCGAGCGTCTGCGTCCCGTCGGGCTCCAGCACGGTCCGTTCGGCGGCGGCGGTGCCCTCTCCGACGACGACTCCGTTCAACTGGACCGTGTACCTGATCTCCGTGATCGGTACCGGGAGCGGCGTCGGGTTGGTCACCGTCGCCGACGCGTCGATCGGCGTTCGGTTCGCGGTGGCGTTCCCCCACGCCGCGTTCGTCTCGTCGACGACCATCACCGTCCGGCCGTACGCCTGAAACTCCCGACTCTTGTTCGTTTCGAGCGGTTCGAGCAGGTTCGTGTGGACGGTTCGAGTCCGCGTCCACTCGTCTGCCGGAAGGCGGATGCCGGCGACGTCCACGACGACGTCGGGTTGGACTCGCACCGTCGTCGTCTCGTTGCGATCGATATGGGACGCCCACCACGCCGGAATCTCGTCGTTATCGAGCCACGTCGAGACGCCGACGGTACTCTCGTCGCCCTCGAGGGAGACGCGATTTTCCTGCTCGGTCGCGACTTCGATGTCGTTCATCGAAACCGTATAGGAGACGTCCGCCGCGGCGTCGCCGACGCGGAGCAACAGCGGATTGTCGACGTCGATCCGCGTTTCGACTTCGGTTCGGTCGTTCGTGACGGTCCCCCACTCGTTGTCGACCGATTCGATCTGCGGACGGTCAACCGCGAGGACGCTGTAGGCCGCGGTTGCGACGAGCAGGACGACTGTGACGAGAATCACGGTTCCCGTTCTGCGACGGACCATCTGCCGACGCTTCCACGCGGCCGTAGTTCCGGTGTCGCGTTACACGTTCATGCCGTTGAAATCCGGGCGATCGATCGGTGCTCGAGCCACGCGGAACGCCGTGACGGCGCGGGTCAGCCGTCGACGACGGGACTCGCGCTCACTTCAGCGCCGCGGGGCCGTCCTCGAGCG
>NZ_JAQIVI010000171.1 GCF_028618695.1 Natrinema soli
CTCGGCGGGCGCGAGTCAGGTCGGTCTGGCCGTCGGACCGCTGTTCCCGCTACTCGAGGAGCTGCCGACGGTGTCGCCGATCGTGGTCCTGCTCGGCGGCGGCGTCGGAATCCTCGTTGGCTCGTGGACGGGCGCCCCGCGAATGATCAAGTCGATCTCCCAGGAGTACGCGTCGCTGGGGCCGCGTCGCTCGATCGCGACGCTCGTCCCTTCGTTTCTCATCGCACAGAGCGCGGTTCTGCTGGGAGTCCCGGTCTCGTTCAACGAGATCATCGTGAGTGCGATCGTCGGCAGCGGGGCCGCGGTCGCCGGCGGAGCCGGCGTCAGTCCGCGAAAGCTGGGACTCACCGTCGCCGCCTGGATCGGATCGTTCATACTCGCGTTCGGTCTCGGCTACGGGTCGATGCTTCTTCTGGACCTCTGAAGCTGCAGGACGCGTTCGGCCCTTCTTCGATCACCGTCCGTTTTCGATCGAATCTCGGTCGGAATAGCGGGTTGCCTATACGCTTTCGAGAAGCTACGGTAGCAATCGGCCGATCGACGGCCGGTTCGATGCGACGATGCGATAGACGAACTCGCGGACGGGTGCATATCCAGGAACGCGACGAAACAGCGGAAAAAGCTGCGATGGCAGAAGGCCGGTCCGTTCGTAGGCGCGTTCCATCGCTGCCCCACAGGAGTAGGTCGTCTCGTCGGTAACCAGATGCGCACACGCCTCGTAGTCGAGCGGCAAGCGCGCTCGCAGGTCGTCCGTGAGTTCCGAAAAGCCGACGATGTCAATCGCCGCGCGGCGGTCCACGAACCGCGCTGCACGAGTACAGACCCCGCAATCGTCGTCGTAGACGAGCGTCGGTGGTGACATTCTCGAGCCGAAGGCGTGGATACCGATGAGGTTCTCAAGCCACTAAACTCTCAACCTCAACGACTACCCTTACGCTTCTCGTTTGGGTTCTCATGCCATCGGAGTCGGCCGACGTTCGCGTGTGGCTGGTCGAGCGCGATTACGACAATCGAGACCTCATTATCCTCACCTATGCGACTCCCGACGGAACTCAAACCTTCCGAAAGGAACTCGCAGTACAGGCGGTCGACCTGGACACGGTCACTGCCGCGAAGGACGTCTCTCCCGATGACCTCGCGACCGTCGAGGATCCAGACGTTCGCGACCGGTATGCCGACGAAGCAGCGCGCATGGTGGAGGAACACGATCCCGACGAGACGATATAGTTGTGGCAGATGACCGGACCCGATCTGTCCCGACGGCGACTACTCGAGCGTACGGCGGGAACGCTCGCGCTCGCCGCGCTGGCCGGCTGTAGCGACCTCGGTTGGGACATTGACTCGAGCGACGTCAACAGGACCGACAAGAGCGACGGCGTAGACGTGATCGACGGCGACGACCTCCCCCTCCGTGAGGCGAACGTCGTCGAGGTGAGCGTCAACGACGGAGACGCATACGCGTTCGACGTGGCGCTTCACCATGACGACGACGGCGAGGACGGCTACACGAACTGGTGGCAGGTCGAGCGCCTCAACGGGACGCTCCTCGGTTGGCGCGACCTGACACCTCCTACTCCGAACAGCCGTTCACTCGTTCCGAGTGCGCTAAAGTGCCTGACGACGTCTCGTGTGTCATTGTCCACTGTTACGACGAGATCCACGGCTACGGTGGACGAGCGATGCTTGTCGCACTCCAGTCAGGCGAGACGTGGGTCGCCGACCAGGGATCGTTCGCTTGCTCGTTCGGCGAGCGCGACTGTCCGTAACGGTCTCGCGAGTCCCGCGCTGCGACGGTCATCGCCGGTGGTCGGTCAGTAGATGCGCTCGGTCGCGATCTCGGCGCCCTCGACGAGCGCCTCGAGTTTGGCCCACGCGATCTCGGGGTCAACCATGCCGAGGCCGGCCTGCGTGCCGAAGCCGCAGTCGGGCGCGGCG
>NZ_JAQIVI010000172.1 GCF_028618695.1 Natrinema soli
GCGACGCTCGCGAGGTTGATCACCGAGCCGCCGCCGTCCTTGAGGTGCGCCGCGGCGGCGTGCGTGCAGTGATAGGTCCCGTTGATATTGATGTCGACGATCGTCTTCCAGCCGTTCGGCGAAATCTCGTCGAACTGGGCCATAAAGGACGCGCCGGCGTTGTTGACCAGCACGTCCAGCCCGCCGAACTCCTCGACGGTGGCCTCGACGAGCGCATCGACGGCCTCGCGGTCGGTCACGTCGCACTCGACCGGCAGCGCCCGGCCGGGACTGTCGCTCTCGTTGATTCCCTCGGCGACCGGATCGACGTTCTCCTGCTCGCGCGAGCAGACGACGACGTCGACGCCGTCCGCGGCGAAGCGCTCGGCGATCGACTTCCCGATGCCGCTCGAGGAGCCCGTGATGATGGCGGTCTCGCCGTCGACGCTGAACTGATCCGTACTCACGCGCGGTCACCTGCGACTGCGACTCGAATTCGGTTCGTTACCATTGTTAGACCCACTCGCCCATTCGAAGCAACTGTTAATAAAGATGGGCATGAATACCGTACCGTTAAGTGAATGGCAAGCACTGGCACAGATATTCACGCGGCGGCGACGGGACGGTCGTCGTCGCAGCCACAGCCATGACACCAGACACCCCCGATTACGGACCGGATCGCCAGGCCGAGGCCTATCTCAGCGGGATGCTCGAGGACGAACCCCCCGAGTTCCCCGTCTCCTACGATGATCTCGAGGAACGCGCCCGCGAGGAACTCAGCGAGGAGGCGTTCGCCTACGTCGCGGGCGGCGCGGGCTCGGAGTCGACGGTCGCCGCGAACGAGCGCGCCTTCGACGCGTGGCAGATCGTCCCCCGAATCATGCGGGACATCTCCGAGCGCGACCTGTCGGTCGACCTCTTCGGCCGCGAGTACCCCGCGCCCGTCTTGCTCGCACCCATCGGCGTCCAGTCGATCCTCCACGAGGAGGCCGAACTGGCCGTCGCCCGCGCGGCGAGCGAGTTCTCGGTGCCGATGATCTGTAGCTCCGTTTCCTCGTACTCGATGGAGGAAGTCAGCGACGAACTCGGCGAGAGCCCGGGCTGGTTTCAGCTCTACTGGAGCGCCGACCGGGACGTGGCGGCCAGTTTCCTCGAGCGCGCCGAGGACGCGGGCTACGAGGCCGTCGTCGTCACGCTCGACACGCCCAAAATGGGGTGGCGGGAGCGCGACATCGAACTCGGCTACCTGCCGTTCCTCGAGGCGCAGGGCCTGAAAAACTACTTCGAGGATCCGGCGTTCCGCGACCGGCTCGCGGCGGAGCCACAGGAGAACGAGGAGGCCGCAATCGCGTCCTGGCAGGCCTGCTTCGGCGACGCCTCGCTGACCTGGGACGACCTCGAGTGGCTCGAGGCCCAGACCGATTTGCCGATCGTCGTCAAGGGTGTCCTGCATCCCGACGACGCTCGCGAGGCGGTCGAACGCGGCGTCGACGGGATGGTCGTCTCGAATCACGGCGGTCGGCAGGTCGACGGCGCGATCCCGGCGCTCGAGGCGCTACCGGACG
>NZ_JAQIVI010000173.1 GCF_028618695.1 Natrinema soli
GCCCGCGCGGACGCCGAGACGCTCGCGGTCATCGGCAGCGGTGCCCAGGCGCGCGGACAGCTCCGCGCGACCGCCTCGGTTCGCGACTTCGACGAGGTCCGCGTCTATTCGCCGACGCCCGAAAACCGCGAGACCTTCGCGGCAGAGTTCGATGACGACCTCGAGGCCTCGGTCGATGCGGTCGACTCGAGCGAGGCCACCGTAACCGGCGCGGACGTGGTCATCACCGCGACGCGGGCCAGCGAGCCGGTCTTCGACGGCGACGATCTCGAGTCCGGCACGCACGTCACCGCGATGGGCCAGTACTCGCCGGACAAGCGCGAACTGGACACGACGACGATCGAGCGGGCGACCTACGTCCCGGACCTCCGCGAGCGGGCGACGTTCGACGCCGGGTCGTTCATACAGGCGCTCGAGGAGGGAGCCGTTATGGAGGATCACATCCACGCGGAACTGGGCGAGATCGTCGCCGGGAACGCGCCCGGCCGGCGGAGCGACGACGAGATCACGGTCTTCGATAGCGGCGGGACGGGTATCGAGACGGTCGCGGCGGCGTACCTGCTCTACGAGCGCGCACGGGAGAAGGGACTCGGCACCGAAATCGAGTTCTCGCCGGCGAGCGAGGCCTTGACGGGGAACTGAGCGCTCGAGAGTCGATCGGGACGGTCGGTGGCCCGGCGCGGCGGGGAAACGGTTCGACCGGTTACTCAAATCGTTGTTTCAGCTTGGGTGACAGTTACTACTCCTCGCCGATTCGGAACAGGTGATGCAGCGACGATCGTACATGACAGGTTTCGGCGGTGCCCTCGCAGTCGGCCTCGCCCACGGCGTACCGTTCGGTCGCGGCGACTCGAACGATGGAACGGACCAGCGAAACGAATCCGACGACTCGGAACCGGCTTCGGGAATCACGCATCCGATGCCGTCCCCCGTGGGTCTGCAAAACCCGTCGTTCGAGAAATACCTCGACGGGTGGAGCGTCGGCACGGACCTCCCGACGGTTCCCGGTGAGTCGACCGATCCTGTCGACCATTCCGTCGCGATCACCTCCGAACGGGCGGCGAACGGCGAACGCTCGATGGCGCTGTTCATCGACGGCATCGCCGATGACGGGACGATCTGGGTCGAACAGCCGGTGAACATCACGTCCGTCGACGCGGTGACCGTCGACGTCTACAGTCAACAGGAGTCGTTCAACCGCATGTCGCAGGTGGCGTTCTTCGCCGGGAAGAAGCCACGCGACGGGCTCTCGGAGGATGACTTCAACCGCGAGAAGGACATCGAAGACCACGCGGGATGGAAGACGTACTCGTATTCGGTGAGCGATCTCGAGGGTATCGTGACGCTCGCCGTCGGCATGAACGTCGTCTGGGAGACCGGCGTTCGACGGTTCTTCGACGACGTTCGACTCGTCGCGGAGTAGGCTCCGCACTGAGACGGACAGCGAATTTTTCACGGGGTATCGACTGCCAGCTGCAACGATAGTCGCAACTCCCACCACGGAACGTCGACGACTCGCCCGATCGCGGGTGTGAACCGCCTCAGAGCTCGCCCCCGAGGCGCTCGCCTCGAACCGTCTGTAGATCGAGCCCGCTACTCGCTCGTGGGCCGAATCTTGAACCCGTATCGAGTAACGCCTTCCTGCGTGTAGATCCGGCGGATCGTCGTCTCGATCCGGTCGCCGACCGAGAAGTCGGCGGGATCGGCGTCGGTCCCCATCGCCGGGGCGCTGACGGTCTCGTCGCCGCTATCGGTTTCCAGCGCGACGATCGCGGCCGCGTAGTCGCCCGAGCGGGCCTGCTGCTCGGCGAACTC
>NZ_JAQIVI010000174.1 GCF_028618695.1 Natrinema soli
GCGACCGCAAATCGGCGATGGTCAACCAACTCATCAGCGAGCACCGAGCCGGCGACAGCGAAGTGTGAGACGGGCTGCCGTCCGAAGAGCCACTATGAAGCAGACCGTCTCAGAACATCCCGAAGTTCTGGAGCAGTCCCGAGACCAGGGACTTGACGATCAGGCCGAGGCCGGCGAGGACGAGTGCCATGCCGACGGCGACGATCCAGTTCGCGTACGCGATGAGACCGATACCGGCGAGCAAGATCACGATACCGGCGATACCGAGCGCGCCGAGGTTTTTCAACATACCCAGGGGTGCAGAGCCGAGCGAAATAAACGGCGGGGTTTCCGCGCTCGCACGTCCGTCACGCGCCGTCGGCGTCCGGCGTTCGGACGGACGATAAAGGATTAAACCACTCGGACGCGAATCCACGGCCATGAGCGACGGAGACGGCGGTCGGAAGAACCTCCGGATGCCCGAGGATGACGAGGTCTTCGCGACCGTCACGAACATGCTCGGGGCGAATCGGGTCACAGTACGCTGTGCCGACGGGACCGAACGCACCGCGCGAATCCCCGGCAAAATGCAAAAGCGCGTCTGGATCCGCGAGGACGACGTCGTGCTCGTCGAACCCTGGGACTGGCAGGACGAAAAGGCCGACATCACCTGGCGCTACGAGAAGAGCGAGGCCGATCAGCTGCGGGAAGAAGGCCACATCCAGTAGGACGAAGTGACACACATCAAGACGAGTTCACGGAACTCGCCGCACGAGACGCGAAACGTCAAGTGAGCCGGCGCCAGCGAACCGTTGCTGCGGAATTTTAACCTATCAGACTCAGCCCGCGAAGCCGCTCGACGCGCGGGGAACCGGACTTTTTGCATCCCATCCTGAGCCATTGCCAGCAGTCACCGAGGTGGTGGGTATCCTTCGCCCCGCAGCTGGCAGTACGCCCGGGGACCCGTAACACCTAGGTCGCCCCTATTTCGCGCCTCGAAGTGGGACCCGTTCGACCGGGAGACCCTTCGGAACGACTGGCCTGCAGAACGTGAGAGGGGCGGCGTCAGAATCGACGATTGCCTTTGGGTGAACTATCGGAATTGCCTACTGACATGCTCTTCGAGGGCGGCGAGAATCTCTTCCTCGTCCGGCCGGATATCGGACCGTGAGAACCGGATACTGGGCAGCAGTCCCTCTCGATGGAGTACGACGGCATCGTCGGAGAGCGTGAACGATTCGATCTCCGACCACGGGAGGAACTGGCGATGAGTGTAAAGTGTTCCACTCCGGGCGTGTGATAGTCCGGTCGGAGTCAGCTCGAATTCTCGTTCGGAGAGGAACATCCTCGTGACAAGAACGAGTATCAAGACGAAGGGGCCAGTGAATACGACCGATACAGGCGCTACCGTGACTGCGAGGACCGCGAGGAGACTGATACCCGCGAGTACGACGATCACTAAGATATTCAGCTTGTGCGACCGTGGCCACTTGGCGGACCACTTGATCGTCAGATCCTCGGCCCTCGTGGCGGAGCAAGCGATCTGGTTGCGGGCAGCACGCAGGGCTATTTCACCGACGAAAGCTACAACGATCCCGAGGACGAACGCGATCGACGCCACGAGACTCGTGACCGGGATCGACGCCCCTTCAACGAGCAACGTCGCGAACACCTCGATAAGACTGAAATGGTAGGCGATCACCGGGAGGATCCCGGCAACCGGGAACAGCCACGGTAGCCATCCCGTGTTCAGCCACGAGAGGAGTCCCTCGTTGTCCCCTGCGACGGACACTGTCGAAGCACCGACAACGATAGCAACTACGCCCATCATACCGAGCGCCAGGAGGCGACTGCGGATCTGCACGTACTCGACGGCCCAGAGAGTCAGCGTCGGCGCGACGAGCGCAGCCACGTAGCATCCAGCGATCACGGCGAACTGGGTGTTCGCTTGGTCCGGTGGTACGGCCGTGGGCTGCTCACTATCTTTCATATGACACACATCAACGATGAGATCCGATTTAAATTGATATTTTAATAGTCTTTCGTATTTTGCGAGCATAATACATTCTGTATGAACCAAGTGTATCTCCTCTCTCTGGATATTTTGAGCGAGTTTGAGGAGCGAGGAGGCCGTAGCGAGAAGTGCTCATGTAATTCGCAGACTTCCTCAGAGAGACGTTGGACGAGGACAGCTAGGACGTTTGGGAGGACGAACGCACCCCGACACCTGTCCGGCGGTTCGGGGGAGGCTACCTCGGAGGATGGAATCCAATGCATAACTTTCGTTGTTTCTGAAAGGACAATATTCGAGAAATGAGCGGCGCCCCACGCTTCGAGTTCATCATCAGCGGATGCCTTCTGGCTCATTGTTCGAACAATTTGATAATGTGGAGACAAAGAAGCTGTAAGAAGTGGGATTAGGACATTCATGTTGTATTTTAACATGGAGAGTGGTGAGCTCAGCGATACAGACGAGGCGATTTGCAACTACGTCGCCCGAAAAAGCGAGCCAGAGAGTTGGAACGGTGACGAGGAGAGCCACTGGTGTCTCGATAGACAGCCAGAGATGGACTACTTCGGTTTCGGGCTCCATCGCTTCTGTCTCGCCGATAGTACCCATCGAAAACAAATTAACGTTGATACGGTATCGACGCGACCAACCGATCACTTCGACTGACTGTCGTCCGACACAGAAGACTTATTCTATCGTTGTGCATCGACCCGCGCATGAAACTCAGCCGGCGGCGGTTACTCGGCGGTATCGGAGCCGGCGCCGCGGCCGGGCTGCTCGGGGCGCCGGCGTCGGCTGCGGAATCCAACACAGACACCGAGCGGGTGTTCGTGCATCCAAAAACGGGGCTGCTCGACGACCTCAGCGAACTCCTCGGCGTCATCGATGACATCGGCGGAATCACGGTCCTCGAGTACGACAACTTCGACTTCGTGGTCGCGGAGGTGCCGTCGACCAGACTCGACGAGCTGCGTCGCGACCGCCGCGTGGCGTCCGTCGAAGACGACGAGGAGACGGGGATCCCGTCGAACTGGTCGCCAGCCCCAGCCCTATCGGATATCCTGAATCCGCCGGACAGTTCCGACTGTTCCACCCATCCCGACCAGCAACCGTCTTGGGGGGTGGAACGAATCGGTGCCGACGCCGTCGAACCGGACGGATCGGGCGTCGACGTGGGGATTCTCGATACGGGAATCGAATCGCAGCACTGCAGTCTCTCGGTCGCCGGCGGTCGGAACTTCACCGATAGCGGGACGCCCGGTGACTACGAGGACCGCCACGGCCACGGGACGCACGTCGCCGGTGTCGCCGGCGCGTCGGACAACGACCTCGGCGTCGTCGGCGTCGCTCCCGGGGCGAATCTGTACGCAGTGAAGGTGCTCGGCGACGACGGCTCCGGTCGGTACAGCAAACTGATCGCCGGGATCGACTGGTGCATGTCGAACGACGTGGAGCTGATCTCGATGAGCCTCGGCGGCGAGGCCGCGAGCGCCACGATGGACCGGGCTATCGAGGCCGCACACTCGGCGGGACACCTCCTGCTCTGTGCGGCCGGGAACGAAGGAAACGGCGGGAACGGGTCGTGCGACGCGGAAACAATGACTTATCCGGCGACCCACGAGAAAGTCGTCGCGGTGACCGCGATGGACGAGGACGACACGCTGGCGTCCTACAGCAGCGTCGGTTCGGATATCGACCTGCTGGCGCCGGGCACGGGCATCACCTCGAGCACCGTCGACAACGAGTACGCGGAGGCGAGCGGGACGAGCGTCGCCTGCCCGTTCGTCACCGGCGTCGCTGCGCTGGTCTGGGAGACCCGGGAGGAAGACGGTCCCGGCCCCACTGAGCAGGTGCGCCGGATTCTCACCGACACCGCCGAACCGGTGCTTGGCACCTGCGAGGAGGGACACGGACTCGTGGACGCCCGTACGGCGCTCGGTCACGAACGCGCGGACGAGGGCGGTGACGTCGTCTCCGGTGGCGTGGGGTCGATTATCGAAAAAATCATCTCGAGACTGGAGTGGATCGGGAATCAGATCGCGGCCGTCATCGACTGGTTCCTCGGACTGTTCCGGTGAGCGTCTGTCGAGCGGCTAGCCCGCAGGCGAGCGCGGACACGCCGTAGGCGGCCAGTTGCCCGACCGGGCGGAGCCGCAACGAGGACCCATCGCAGCACCAGTCATAGGAATAGATCCAGCACTGTTCACCCCATCTGTTTTGACGAGGATGAGCAGCGACTCGAGCGCCGACTACAGTCCGGCGACGTCTTCGATGGCGTCGGTCAGTTCCTCGATCGACTCGAGGTCGTGTTCGCCCATGTGGCCGATGCGGAACGTCTCTTCGCCGAGTTGGGAGCCGTAGCCGTTCGAGAAGACCATGTCGTACTCCTCGTCGACGGCCTCGATCGTCTCGGCGACGTCGATCCCCTGCGTGTTCTCGATGCAGGCCACCGTCTGGGACTCGTAGCCCTCCTCGGGGAACATATCGAAGTGCTCGCGGGCCCACTCGCGCGTGTACTCGGCCATCTCCCGGTGGCGCTGGTCGCGGGCGTCGTGGCCCTCCTCGAGCATGTGCTTCATCTGTTTCCGATACGCGAGCATGACCGGAATCGCCGGCGTGGAGTGGGTCTGGCCCTTCCGGTCGTAGTAGTCGAGCGATCGCTGGAAGCCGCCGTACCACGACGCCGACTCGGACTCGAGTTCCCGTTCGTAGGCGTCGTCGCTGACGACGCAGACGGCGAGCCCCGGCGGCATGGCGAACGCCTTCTGGACCGACGTGAAGATGACGTCGATGTCGTGCTCATCGATGTCGACGAAATCGCCGCCCAGCGCGGAGACGGCGTCGACGATGAAGTAGGTGTCAGGATAGTCGGCGACGACGTCGCCGATCTCCTCGATCGGGTTGCGGACGCCGGTCGAACTCTCGTTCATCACGCAGGTGACGGCGTCGTACGCCGTCTCGCTCTCCTCGAGTTGCTCGCGCACGTCCTCGGGTTTGACCGCCTGGCCCCACTCGTACTCGAGCGTATCGACGGACTTCCCCAGTCGCTCGGCCACGTTGGCCTGTCGCTCGCTGAAGCTCCCGCAGGTCGTACAGAGGACGTTCTCGTCGACGAGGTTGAGGAGCGAACTCTCCATGAACTCGGTCCCCGACCCCGTGAGGATGATGACCTCGTTGTCGGTGCCGAGGAACTCCTTCGTGTCCTCGACGATGGTCGTGTAGAGGTCGGTCATTCGGTCCATCCGGTGGCCGAACATCGGCTCGCACATCGCCTCGAGGACGTCCTCGTGCACCTCGGTCGGGCCCGGGATGTACAGCGTCTTGTCGGGATAGTCGGCTTTGTATTCGCGTTTCTTGGTCACAGAAACCACCTGAGTACGGCTTACTGGTAGGCGAGACAGTATGGTACTTTTGATGCTGCACTGGGAATAGAACGTCAGACTGGTATCTCGCAGTACCATTGTCGGCCCCGTCGTTCGCCAATTTTCACATTATCAATATTTTATTTAAAGTTATAATTATTTTTATGTGCTACTGAGATGAAGGTGTATTTGCTATACGGTCACCAGTGGACGGTGAAAAATAAGAGAAAAACTAGAGAGACCGGAACGAGTCCTGATTACTCGCTGGACTCGTTGGATTCGTTACCGCTACCGCCGCTGCCGCTGCCACCCTCCGCCATTTCGATAGTACCTGCCATTCCGGAGGAGTAGTGGGGCTCACAGACGTACTCGACGGTATCGCTCGACGCGTCGAATTCGACGCTCAGGCCGGGCTCGCTGTCGCTGACCTGCTCAGTCGGTCCCGCGATGGCCGACTCGCTGTCGTCGTAGACCGCGAGATTGTGGTTGCCCGACTCGTTCTCTACCCACTCGATCGTGTAGGTCTCGCCCTCGGTGAGGCTGAGGCTGGGGTTCTCCACGCCTTCGATCGAAGACGGCGCGACGCCTTCCCAGGACTGAGCCTTCGATTTGAGTTCGATGGTCGTTCCGGACTCGATCGAATACGGTCCCTCACTGTCACCGTTCCCGTTACCGTTGCCGTTGCCGTCTCCGTTACCACCGCTGCAGCCGGCGACGAGCGCCGTCGATGCGGCCGCACCCGTCAGCTTGAGCGCTGTCCGCCGCGAAACCGGATTATCTTGTGCCATCACCGGGGGTTGGGTTCGGCCACATAAAAATTGATACCTTCTCTCGTTACAATGTTATACGAGTACATGCCACAACGTAGTGACGAGTACGTTCGCTGACTGTCCGATAAGGCGACCAGTATCAGGCGTCGCCGCGATCACCCGATCGAACGCGATCGGTCGGTTCGAGCGAGAGCCGCAGAAACACCGGAACCGTGACGACGGCGATCGCGATCTCGAGGCCGCCGACGACGAGAAACGCGAGTCCGTAGCCGTAGCTGCTGGCGACGGTGCCGCCGAGGAGGAAGCCGCCGAGGAAGCCGAGGCTGCCGGCGAGATTGAATCCGGCCATGGCGATCCCGCGTTCGCTCTCGTCGGCGAGATCGGTGACCAGCGCCATGGTGGCGGGGGCGACCAGCGCGCCGAGGACGCCGTCGACGACCGCGCGACGGAACTCGCCAACGAACTGACCGAGAAGGCACCGCTGGGCATCGAAAACGCGCTCGAGGC
>NZ_JAQIVI010000175.1 GCF_028618695.1 Natrinema soli
TCGAGCGGACTCCGGAAACGGATAACTGAGACTCGAGCCGGCGAGCCGAAACGGTGTCCCGACTGCGGCGCGGCGGTGCCCGAACGCGATCCGCTGGTGGGCTGGTGGTGCTGTGACGACTGCGGAATCGTCCTCGACGACGACGGCGAGCGGTTGACGTGACCGCCCCGCTGTCCGTCGAGCGCGTCGCCTGCGGCGTGAACCGGTTGCAGCGGTGCTCGTACTCCACTGATGCACGAAACCGTCGCGTTCGTCGAATCATAGGACGAACGGAGACAGGGATTACACTTATCGTCGTTCACTCGACTACTTCCGTAATGAAATCGTCTCCACCGACTCGCTGTCCACGGTGTGGAACGAGCGAGACGTACTCGGCCCGATATACGACACCGGGATGGCGAATACAATTCTACGAGTGCGAGAACTGCGGACGAAAATACGATCCGTACCGTGACGAAGAATACGGCAGCGGATGACGTGACGATCGGCTGTCGTCGCCCGGAGTTTGACTCTCCCCGGAACGATCGAACCCGTCCCAGAAGCTGACTACCACGGTCGCCAACCTGTACGCCCACGTTTCAGCGCCGGCTCCGGCGGACAGTGCGTCCCTACCGCGACGGAACGGGCTCGAGGAGGCGACCGCCACAGGACTCGATAGAGCGGCGCTGACACTCGCATCTCGTAGTGGCTACCCGACCGTTGCCGTGACTGGGAACGGGTTAACGGGTGTCTTTCAGGGGTAACCGGGTCGAAACAATGAGCCGGGGCGCCGTCCGCTGGCAGTGAGACCCCTGTGAGGATGTTCAACCGATCAGTTCAGGATTCGCGATCGCGGGCGAGGGACCGAACGGACGAGCGCGAATCGACGACGGCCGTTCGCCTCGAGGGAGTCACCCACCGCTACGGCTCGAGCGGGGGCCGGTTCCGCTCGAGCAACGAGCGGACGGTGACCGCGCTCCGTGACGTTTCTTTCGACGTGCCGATGGGAACCATCGTCGGGCTCGAGGGGCCCAGCGGAAGCGGGAAGTCGACGATCCTGCACGCGGTCGCGGGACTACTGGTGCCGACGGAGGGCAGCGTGGAACTGCGCGACACCGACCTCGCGGCGCTGTCGGACGGGGAGCGAACTCGGGCGCGGCGACGTCACATCGGAATCGTGTTCCAGCGGTTCCACCTCCTGCCGTCGCTGTCCGCCCGCGCGAACGTCG
>NZ_JAQIVI010000176.1 GCF_028618695.1 Natrinema soli
GGACGACGCTGTCGTGCCAGCCGACCGCGCCCTCCGCGCCGCGAGTGACGACGACGGTCGTGAAGTCGTACTGCGAGCCGAGCTTGTGCGCGAGCTGGCGCGGATCGCCTTCGAATCCGAGGACGGTCCGCGCGTCGCGGGCGGCGATCACGAGGACGTCGATCCCCGGAAACAGCCGCGTCAGCGTCTCCCTGGCCTCGTCGGGCGACCAGAGCTTGCGCCGGTAGTTGAAGTCGAAGGCGGTCGTCGTCCCGCCTTTGCGGGCCGCTTTGAGCAAATTGAGCGTCGTGTCCCGGAGCGTCGAGGAGAGCGCGGGCGTGATCCCGGTGGTGAAGAAGACCCGGGCGTCCTGAATCCGGTCGACGTCGAGTTCGCGGGCCTCCGCCGTTGCGACTGCGGTGTTCTCCCGGTCGTAGACCACGTTCGTCCCGCGCGGTTTGCCCGCCTGCTCGAGGTAGTAGGTCCCCTGGCGACCGCGGTGGCTCCAGACGACGTCCGTTTCGATCCCGTGGCTCCGGAGTTCGCTGACGACGCGCCGACCGAGCGCCGTCTCGGGGACCTTCGAGAGCCAGGTCGCGTCGGCTCCCAGCCGGTTGGCCGCGATGGCCACGTTGCTCTCGGCGCCGGCGGCGCGAACCTCGAACTCGTCGGCGTTCTCGAGGCGTTCGTTCCCCGGCGGCGACAGCCGGAGCATCGTCTCTCCGAAGGTGACGATGTCGCTCACCGGTCGGCCCCCCAGATCGTTCGGGCGCGAACTGCGGTGTGTCCCTCGGTCATACCCCACTCAAGGAACGGCGTTGCTATAAGTTATGGCGCTCTGTCAACGAAGGATCACGCTCGAGCGGGCACGTTTCGGTTCACATCGGCCAGCCGGTCGCGGTGGCGTGCGCTGGGCGACGGTTCGCCGACAGCGAACCGTCTGCTCGACTCCGCGCGAGGTCTTCGCGAGTATCTACGAGCGAAGGCTTGTCAGAGCGTACTCTGACAGTGGATGAGCGAAGGAGCGAAGCGACTGAGCGTTAGCGCGGAACCGTAATGATCAAGATAACTTTTGCAAATATGGACTGAGGAACTGGTCGATCCAGGACT